>NZ_JBHYMQ010000003.1:228820-278597 GCF_042742985.1 Streptomyces sp. NPDC058864
GGCCGGGCCCGGTGGCGTGGGGCCACCGGGCCCGGCCTGGGCGGTCACGGCGTCGACCGGTAACTCCTGTGAATTTCCGGGGCGGTTGAACACTCCGGGGGAGGCGCCCGTATGTATCGGCGGCTTGTCGTGTTCAGGCCGCCAATCATCAGGCGCGCAGGAGGGTTTCCTTGGTACGCAATTCGCGCAGACGTGCTACCGGTACACGTAGCGGCACCTTTGTAGCCGTCGCCCTGATGCTGGGAGGCGGTGTCCTAGTCACGGCGAACGTGTTCGCCTCGGCGACCGAGGGGGAGACGGCGCAGACGACCTCCGCGGGCCAGGCGTACACCGTCGACTGCCCCGACGTCGGCACACAGCTGACCTCCGTGCCCGAGCAGGCGAAGGAGGACGTCGACAAGGAACTCGCCCTGCTGGACCAGCAGATAGCCGAGGCCTACCAGAGGCTCAAGGAGACGTCGGCAGCCCAGCAGCAGGACCCCGGTTTCGTGGACAACGCGATCCTGGGCCCGCTGAAGGACAAGCGCGCCGCGACGATCGCGCGCATCCTGCAGGCCATCGACCGCGTGGGGGACCCCCCGCAGGGTGTCGAGGCCCTCGCGGGGTGCACGGCGGTCCGCTCCACCGGCGCCGAGGAGGGCCAGGAGGGTCAGCAAGGTCAGGAGGGCCAGCAAGGTCAGGAGGGCCAGCAGGGCAGCCCCCAGCCGTCCACGGGTGACGGCGGCCAGAACGGCCAGGCCGGACAGGGCGACCAGGGCAACCAGGGCGGCGGAGAGCCCGGCGGCGGGCAGGGCGGCAACGGCCCCGTCATGGCGGACTTCGCCGACATCATGAGCGTCAGCCCGAACGCGCCGCGCGGCCCCCAGCCGTCGGACGCCTCTTCCGGCACGTTCTCATCCGACTGCGGTGTCAACGCCAACGGTCTGTTCAACTCCGACAACATCATCGTCGCCCCCGGAGTGACCAACGGCGCCCACCACTTCCACGACTACGTCGGCAACCAGTCCAACAACGGACTCGCCACCATCGACGACCTCGCCAAGGCCGAGACGAGCTGCAAGGACCAGGGCGACAAGTCGTCGTACTACTGGCCCGTGCTGCGCGTGCAGGACGGCACCGTCGAGCGGGACGCCCAGGCGCCCGGCGGCGGCACCGAGGGCAACGCGGGCAAGATCGTGACCCCCAGGCAGGTCACGCTCACGTTCGTCGGCAACCCCGTCAGCAAGGTCACGCCCATGCCGCGCCTGCTGCGCATCATCACCGGCGACGCGAAGGCGTTCGTCAACGGGCCGGCCAACGCCAACGCCTCCTGGAGCTGCACGGGTCTCGAGGACCGGCAGCTGAAGGACAGGTACCCGCTCTGCCCCGACGGCAGCGACGTGGTCCGCACCTTCCGCTTCCAGAGCTGCTGGGACGGCCAGAACGTCGACAGCGCCAACCACCGCACCCACGTCGCGTTCGCCGACGCGGGCGGCAACTGCCCGCAGGGCTTCAAGACCATCCCGCAGCTGGTCCAGCGCATCGTGTACGACGTCAAGGCGCCGAGCGTCCAGGACGGCGGCAAGACGGTGCCGTTGTTCGCGGTGGACTCCTTCCCCGAGAACCTGCACAAGCCGGTCACCGACCACGGCGACTTCATCAACATCTTCGACGAGGGCCTGATGCGGGAGGTGGCCGACTGCATCAACGAGGGCCGCACCTGCGGCCCCGGTGATGACGGTGCGGAGGAGCCCGGCAACGGCGGGAACGACAACCCCGGCGGGGAGGAGCCCGGTAACGGGGGCAACGACAACCCCGGCAACGGCGGGAACGACAACCCCGGCGGGGAGGAGCCCGGTAACGGGGGTAACGACAACCCCGGCAACGGCGGGAACGACAACCCCGGTGGGGAGGAGCCCGGTAACGGGGGCAACGACAACCCCGGCAACGGCGGGAACGAGAACCCCGGCGGGGAGGAGCCCCCGGCGGACACCCCGGACGACGGCCAGAACGGAGGCCAGGACGACGGCCAGAACGGAGGCGGCGACACCCCCGACGCCCCCGTCACGGTGACGCCCAAGGCCGACTCCACGCCTCCGGCGGGCCAGGACGACACGGCCGCCCCGCCCGCCGGCGGCCACGAGCACCACGGCGAGCAGCAGCCGGCGCAGCAGTCGGAACAACAGCCGGGGCAGCAGTCGGCGGCGCCGGTCCAGCAGACGCCCGCCCCCGGTGCGTTCGCCCCGAGCCCCGCGGGACAGGCCGGCCAGCAGGCGATCAACGGCGGGCTGGCCGACACCGGGACCAACCTGTGGCCGGCCGGCCTCGGAGCGGTCCTGGCGATCGCGGGATTCCTCCTGCTCCGCCAGGTGAAGCGCGGTTCGAACTAGCTCCGCCTTCCAGGCAGCCGCAGTGAAGTCCCCCTTGGCGACCGGGCCCACCGCCCGGTCGCCAAGGGCGTTGTGCCGCTAGACCGGCACTCCCGCGCCGTCGAGGAGCCGGTGCATGTCCTCGGCGGGCAGGCTGGGGTTGCCGGCGGCGAGATGGGTCGTGTCGGGATTGTCGAGCAGCTCGCGGAGCAGTGGTACGGGGACCCGCGGGTGACGGGCCGCCGCCCATCGCCGCTCCGGGTCGCGGGCGAACTCCGCCAAGGTCTCCGCGGGCAGTTCCGGGTCGGTCAGCGCGAGACGACGTTCCTCGGGGTCCGTCGAGTCCGCGAACCGTGCCGCGAGACCCCCGGCGGGGAACCGCGGATGGGCGGCGAACATCAGGACCGCGCGGTGGCTGCCGTGCAGGTAGAGGTCCAGCAGGAGCTCCGGCGGCGGCTCCGGGTGGAACTCGCACAGCAGGAGCCGCACGGCGAAGTCCTCGTCCCGGGAGAGCAGTTCGACGAGATCGGGTTCCAGGCCGGGGCACACGGCGGCGCTGCGGCGCAGCCATATGTGCGCGGAGGTCGCGCATCGCCGCAGGACTTCCGGGTCGTCCCGGGCGTCCCACACCCAGTCCAGCACGTCCAGGCGGTCCTCGGGGCCCACGGTGTAGTCGACGGCCGCGCGTTCCCGTTCCGTCAGTTCCGGCCTGGCGGAGACGACCAGCCGCACGCGCGGATCCGGATGGGCGGCCAGCCGCCGGACCAGGTCCGGCGGGAGGAAGGGGTTAGCGGCTACGAACCCCGGGTCGTCCTCGGCGACCAGGCGTTCGGCGAGTTCGCGGCTCAGCATGCCGTGGCGCAGTACCGTTTCCCGGTGCCAGGAGTTCGCGAGGCTCTCGACGAGCCAGGCGGTGCGTTCGGCGTCCTGGCGGCAGACCTGCAATGCCGCGGCGCGTCGCACGTCGAGGTCCTCATCGTGGAGCAGCGCCTCCTTGGCGTCGTCGGTGAGTGTGTCCCACGCGCGGCAGGCCGCCTTGCGCAGGGGTCCGTCCGTATGGTCCGCCAGTCCCGCCAGTAGGTGGGCGGGCACGGCGTGCGAGGTGACGGCCTCGCCGCGGATCCGCCGGTCCGGGTGGGCGAGGAGACGTTCGTACGCCCGGTCGGGCAGGGGCTCCACGGCTTTCCGGTACGCTATCGGCCCGATCGCCAGGGCCATGAGGACCTTCGGCGACGGATCGTCGAGGAGGCGGGCCCGCAGCGCGGGGTCCGCGTTCGCGCTCAGGGCGAATTCCGAACGCAGTTCCGGGTCGGGGTCCGCCAGGATCACCTCGGCCACGTGCACGGGCAGATCCCTGCGTTGGACGACGTTCCGTCGGATCGCCCGGTCGTCGTGCTTGAGCAGCCGCAGCAGGACGTCTGCGGGCGCGGAGGGGTTCCAGGACAGTTCCGGCAGGGCGGCGAGGTGGTGGTCGGCCATGGGGTCAGGCACCCCCCACCGTGCTGCGCCCGGCGATCCTGAAGGTGACGGCGGCCTCCCGGGTGCCGGTCACACCGCCCGCCGCTGCCGGCGGTTCGACGTCTTCTGGTGGCCCGTACGCCAACGACATCGCACGCACTCCGTGTCTCCCCACGCTCCGAATTCCGGTTACGGCGGGCGATTCTGCGGTACTCGCGGGGCCTTGCCGCAAGCCCCCCGGTGCGCTATACGTTGGGAACGGATTGGAGTGGACGCCCTCCTTTCCTTTTCTTTTGCGCGCTCGCGCCGGAGCCCGCCGGAGGGACGCTCAGGCGCCGCCAGAGCGCCGAGACCCGGGCCCCGCCCCGAACGCGAGAAATCCCCGTACCGCAATTGCGGTACGGGGATTTCCTCACGTATATTGAGTGTTTCTGTGCGCGCACAGAAACGGCCCCTCACCGGGGGCCACTGGAAACAGCATATCCGACAGGGAGCGAATGTGTCAACTCGCGAAAGCGTCGAACTGCAGAAGGAGCAGGAATTCATCGACCGGCTCTACGAGCGGGTCGACGCGCTGCGCGGGGTCGCCGCCCAGCGCGTGGACGACGCACTGTCCCCGGTGGGCAACGGCATGCAGGCCCGTCTCGAGCGCGACGTCCTCGTCGCCGAGCGGTCCGGGCTGCTGGCGGCCCTCGACGCCGTCGACGGCTCGCTGTGCTTCGGCCGGATCGACCTCCACGGCGGTGCCGCGCACCACATCGGCCGGATCGGGATCCGTGAGGACGACACCGACCACACCCCCCTCCTGATCGACTGGCGCGCGCCGGTCGCCCGGCCGTTCTACGTCGCCACCGGGCACACCCCCATGGGTCTGCGCCGGCGCAGGCACATCACGACCGAGGGCCGCCGGGTCACCGAGCTGCACGACGAGATCCTCGACCTCGAGGACGGCGACCGCAGCGGCTTCGAGGACCGCACCGGCGACGCCGTGCTGCTCGCCGCCCTCAACTCGGCCCGCACCGGCCGCATGGCCGACATCGTGCGGACCATCCAGGCCGACCAGGACCGCATCATCCGGGCCCCGCACCGCGGTGTCCTCGTCGTCGAGGGCGGCCCCGGCACCGGCAAGACCGCGGTCGCGCTGCACCGGGCGGCCTTCCTGCTGTACGAGCACCGCGAGCTGCTGGCCAAGCGCGCCGTCCTGATCGTGGGGCCCAACCCGGCCTTCCTGCGCTACATCGGCGAGGTGCTGCCCGCACTCGGCGAGACCGGCGTCATGCTCGCCACGCAGGCCGAGCTCTTCCCTGGTGTCCACGCCCGCGGCACCGACGCCCCGCGCGCGGCGGCCGTCAAGGGCGCCGCGGCCATGGCCGAGGCGCTCGCCCTCGCCGTCCGCGACCGCCAGGCGCTGCCCGAGCCGGGTGCGCCGATGGTCATCCGGCACGACGACGGCGAACTCGTCCTGGACTGGGAGATCGCCTACCGGGCCCGGGAGGCCGCCCGCGAGACGCGCCTGCCGCACAACCTGGCCCGGCCGTACTTCGCGTTCCACGTCATCGACGCCCTCACCGCACAACTCGCCGACCGCATCGGTGCGGACCCGTACGGCGGCCCCAACTTCCTGGGCCCGGACGACATCGCGCAGCTCGGCAAGGGCGTCGCGGCCAGTGAGGAAGTGCGGGCGGCCGTGGCGGAGCTGTGGCCGATGCTCACCCCGCAGGAGTTCCTCGCCGACTACCTGGCCGAGCCGGCGTACCTGCCGGACGCGGACGCCGGGGCGATCCGCCGCGCCCCCGGTGAGGACGAGTGGACCCCGGCCGACGTGCCGCTCCTGGACGAGGCGGCGGAACTGCTCGGCGTCGACGACAGCGCCGCACGGGCCGCCGCGGAGGCCGAGCGCCAGGAGCAGATCGCCTACGCGCAGGGCGTCCTGGAGGTGTCCCGCGGTTCGGAGTCCTTCGAGTTCGAGGACGCGGAGTCCGAGGTCCTGGCCGCCCACGACATCATCGACGCCGAGCGGATGGCCGACCGGCACGAGGAGGCCGACCACCGCAGCGCCGCCGAGCGGGCCGCGGCCGACCGGACCTGGGCGTTCGGGCACATCATCGTCGACGAGGCGCAGGAGCTGTCGCCGATGGCGTGGCGCCTGCTGATGCGCCGCTCCCCGACCCGCTCGCTGACCCTGGTCGGCGATCCGGCGCAGACCTCGGAGGAGGCGGGCGTCGGCTCCTGGGACAAGATCCTCCAGCCGTACGTCGGCGACCGCTTCGAGCACGTGCGGCTGGGCGTCAACTACCGTACGCCCGCGGAGATCATGGACCTGGCCGCGCAGGTCGTACGCACCGAGGACCCCGGCTTCGAGCCGCCGCGTTCGGTGCGTTCGACGGGCGAGAAGCCGTGGACGCGGCACGCCGGCGCGGATCTGGCGGGCGCGGTGGCGCGGGCCGTCGCCGAGCTCACCCCGCAGGAGGGGCGCCTCGCGGTGATCGCGCCGCGCGCGCTGCACGAGGAGATCGCCGCCCCGCTCGACGGCGTCACGCCCGGTGCCGAGCCCGATCTCACCCGGTCCGTGGTCCTGCTCGGCCCCCGCGAGGCGAAGGGGCTCGAGTTCGACCACGTCCTGGTCGTGGAACCGGCGGCGTTCGGTACCAGCGACCTGTACGTGGCCCTGACCCGCGCCACCCAGCGCCTGGGCATCGTCCACCGCGAGCCCCTGCCCGAGTCGCTTCGCTGACGGCCGGCGCGACGCGACGACCCCGGCCCGGTGCGCCCGGGCCGGGGGGCGTCCGGAGTCGTCCGGGCCGGGGGGAGCGTCCGGGGACGCCGCGGTGTTCCCGCGAGGTGCGCTGACGCCTCACGGGGCCGGGCACCGGCTCATCACGGTCACCGCCCTCCGCGGCGGCCATGCGGCGACAAACCGGGATGCGCGGACCGCAGGCCCCGTGAGAGTCTGCGGCGGTGCTGTTGAACGATCACACCGTCAGTGTCGAACTCTGGCCCGTCGGTTACCAGTTCCCCGCGGGACGCGGAAATCCGCACGACGACAACTGGCTGGTCATCGGCGGCGCGGTGACCACGCCCGAAGGCCGCTGGCGGTTCACCGACCCGAGCCTGCTGACCCATGAGGCGCAGGCGGTCACCAGGTGGCTGCGCGGGGTCGCCGCGGGGACGACAGCGGTGACCGGACCCGACGCCGAGGGCCATCTGTGGCCGGACGCCTGGTTCACCGAACCGGTCCTGGGGTTCAGCCTGGCGGAACGAAGCGGGGACGGGGCGCTGATCCGCGTCCATCTGTCCATGGAGGCGTTGCCGCCGTGGCAGCGGGGTGCCAACGGGGCCGACATCTACCAGTACACCGTTGACGTGCGGACCGAAGCGGCCGCTCTGCTCCATGCGGCAGACCGGTGGGAAAGCGCCCTGGCCGCCTTCCCGCCCCGCTGAACGTCCGCCGGACGGACGCCGCTGGACAAGGCCGACTACCGCGAGCGCCACGCGGTCGAGTGCGGGATCAACCGCCTCAAGCGCCACGGGGCCGTGGCCACGAGATACGACTGGCTCGCCGTCCGCTACGAGGCCACCGTCACCATCGCCGTCATCAACGAGCGGTTCCGACCTTTCCCACCAGCTTCGGTCCGCGAGAAACGCGGTATCGCTGCAGGTGGCCAGGCACTTAGCCTGTGACGCATGCATCAGCCACGAAGGCGCGACCGGCGCCCGGCTCGTCGCGCGCCGTCCAGGCCGGCCCAGCGCCGGCCGTTCCGCCTCACGGTCGTGGGCGTTGATGTCGTCCTGGTCGGCTACTTCTCCGCCAAGCAGAAGGACTTCGAAACGCTGATGGCCTCGGCAGCGACAGAACTGGCAGCACGCGGGGCTCGGGTCATCGTGCAGATCGTGCAACGACGAGGCGTCTCGGATGGCGGGGTCCGGAAGATGAGCCAGCCCTATTCCTCGCGGACTCTGCTGAGCCACGGCAAAGTCCGTGAGGTAGCTCAGGCCTGCGACCAGGCCAAAGCCGACGTGGTGATCTTCATCGGCACCTTGACCGAGCGACAGCGGCGTACGCTGACGGACCTGCTCGGCCGTCCCGCTGTGAGTCTCGCCGATATCGTCGCCACCGACTGACCGCTCACGCGAAGCGGCCTTTTGAAAGCGGCCCTAGTACCAGTTGTTGGCCTGCCAGAACGACCAGGCGCCGCACGGGCTGCCGTAACGGCTGTCCATGTACTTGAGGCCCCACTTGATCTGGGTGCCGGGGTTGGTGCGCCAGTCGGCGCCCGCGGAGGCCATCTTGGAGCCGGGCAGGGCCTGGACGAGGCCGTAGGCGCCGGAGGAGGAGTTCGTCGCGGTGTAGTTCCAGCCGCTCTCGTGGCCGACGATGTTCGAGAAGCACTGGTACTGGGAGGCGTCGCCGATGATCGCCTGTGCCATGGCCTGGACCTCGGCGACGGTGTACGAGGCCTTGACGACCAGCGCGGCGCGGGCGGCGGCCTTGGCCTTGCGGTCGGCCTCGGCCTTCTCCGCGGCGTCCTTGCGGGCAGTGGCGTCCTTGGCGGCCTGCTTCCGCGCGGCCTGCTCCGCGGCCTTCCTGGTGCCGACGTCAGCGGCGTCGGACTGAGCCTGCACCTGCTGCGTCAGGGAGGCCTGCTGGACCCGCTGGCCGGCGGGTATGTCCGCGAGGACGGTGGAGTCGGTGGCGGCGACGGGCTGCACGCTCGCCTGACTGCTCGAGGCGACACCGACGACGGCGCCCACGGAGGTGACCGCCGTGGCCGAAGCCACCGCGATCCCCCGGACCGAGATCCGGCTCACACGGTTTCCTTCCAGCGTGGCCCGTTCGGCGACCTCCCGGACACGATCGTGCCGCTGCCGCCAACTCCGTTGCCCCGTACGCGCGTACGTACGGATGTGCGGAGGACAGGGCCTGACTGGAGCGACAGCCTGCCGTAGGAGAACGGCTCAAGGCAATTCCCCCGGCACATTTACTTACCCACGCATCATCGGCCCCACGGGTCATCCCCCGTACCGGCCCAGCCGGCCGGCGGCGTTCAGTGGCCGGCGAGTTCGCCGGTGAGCCTGCCGTGGAGCGCGGCGCTGGGCCGGTTGAGGCCGGGGCGCGGACGACGCGGCCCCGGCCGAAGGAGAAGGGGCAGGGCCACGGACGTCGGCCCTGAGCGGGACGGACGCGCCTGCATCACCGGCCGTACGCCCGCTACGGCACCCTCAAATCCCCCTCTGAACCCGGCTCCGGCAGGCTTCGGACACCCCCGGCGATGGGCACGTACCCGGCAGAGGCACGGGGGGAGACGCCATGGACGAGGCAACGGCGGTCCGGCTGGAACCGCACGAGATCGCGATGCTGCGCGGCGGCCCCAGAGCCGCCCTGACGGTCGCCGTGGTGGCGCTGCACCTGCGCGGTGCCGTGGAGTCCGGCCGGCCGGGCACCCTGCGCCGGGAGCCGTCCCCGGAGCAGGCGGACCCGCCGCCGCACCGTCATCCGCTGGAGAGGGCGGTACGCGTCGGGCTGTACCGGCCGGCGGGAATCAGGGAGCTGCTCGACCGCGCGGTCGTGCGCAAGGCGCTGTCGCGGATGCGGGCCGAGCTGGCCGCGGCGGGGCTGCTGCGGCTGGTGCGGGCGAGCCCGACCCGGGCCGCCCGACGGTACATCGCGGGCCTGCGGCGGAACACACCGATGCCCCGGGACCGCACAGGGCTCGCGGAAGAGGACGTCCTGCTCGCGGTCGCCCTCTACGGGGACCCCGCGCTGACCGCGCTCGTCCCCGCCTTCACCGGTGAGGCCGGGCTGATCGGCCGGGGAGCGGTCGCGGACGAGGGCCTGTTCCCGTTCGGCCGGCACGACTTCCTGCGCTGGCGCGCCGACCACCCCGACGACGGATCGGGTTACGGCACCGACGGCACCGACGGCACCGGCGGCGGCGCGGGCCACAGCGGCCACTCCGCCGGCCATTCCGCCGACCACTCCGGCGGCGGCTTCAGCTGCGGCGGAGGGGGCGGCGGTCCGGACTGACGACGGCGACGGAGCGGGCGCCGGGCGCGCGGCAGCGGTCAGAAGCCGAGGGACTTCGTCGTGTAGGCGCACTCGGTGTAGATGTAGCCGGGCTTGAGGCTGGCCGTGTCCGACGCCGGGCTCGACCCGTCGGACGACGTCGACTTGTGCAGGAAGTACGTGGTGCCGACGGGCAGCCGGATGGTGCGCTGCGGGTACTTCTTGCCACTGTCCTGGCAGGGCTTGAAACCCGCCAGCGAGGGCGTCAGCAGGGAGTACGAGGTGCAGCTGCCGCAGGCCTTGAGCGTGAGGCTGCCGGTCACCGGCCCGGTGTAGAGCACCGTGATCGGGTTGGGGCTGTCGTTCTTGATCGTGACCGAGATGCTGCCGCCGGAGGCCAGTGTGGGCAGCCGCTTGCCCGCCGAGGGGATCTCGTCCGCGACCTCCGCGGCGATCGCGAACTTCTTGGCCAGGGCCCGGTTCCCGGCGCTCTTGTTGTCGGCGACGTATTTGTTCATCGTCTCCCGCGCCTCGCCGAAGTCGCCGTCCTTGTACTGGTCGACCCCGCAGGCGTACACCCCGGAGTCGGCGCTCCTCCCGGCCCGGGCGGCGGAGGCGGCGACGGCGTCGCCGGCGTCCCCGCTGCCCGCGTTCAGGCCCCCGGCCTGGGTGCCCAGGGTGCGCAGCCGCTCGACGGCGGCGCAGGGATCGGAGCCGCTCACGCCCTTCGCGGCCTTGCCCACGGCCGAGTCGACGGCGGGTGCGACCTTCGCGGCCTGCTCGGAGTCGGGGAAGGTGCGCAGGAGTTCCCCGAAGTTCCCCGTCCAGTCGGCGTCCTCACCGGTCAGGCGCTGCGCGCCGCACTCGTAGAGCGAGGTGGCCAGGCGGTCGTCGGGCCACGCGGCGAGCGTGCCGAGGGTCTGCCTGCCCATGGTGGCGGGGACCGTGCGCAGGTAGGTCAGTGCCGGTATCGCCGCGCAGTAGTCCTTCTGCTCGTAGGCGGCGCCGACGGTCGTGTAGTAGGTCTTCAGGCGGTCGGGCACCCGGGCGGCGGCCCGGGAGTCCGGGTGGCCGGACCTGATGTCCCGGTACTCGTGCAGGGCCTTGCGGTAGTCGGACTCGGCCACCTCGAAGGGATCGCTCCCGCCGGCCCGCACCAGCCGGTCGGCCTGGTCGAGCCGGTCGAGGAGCGCCTGCTCGTTGGCCTCGTCGCGCGCCATGTCGTACAGCACGACGCCCCCGGCCGGCACCGCCAGCAGCACGATGCCGAGGGCGATCGCCAGGGGGGAGCCCGTGGGCCACACCAGCCGGGTGCGCAGGCCGACCACGGCGCCGTGGACGGCCGCGGCCAGGAGGAAGAGCAGGTAGACGACGACCAGGCCCACGGGCACGCCGTCCGGGTCCGCGGGCAGCGCCACCAGCAGCAGGAGGCCGGTCGCGAACCAGCACACAACCATGGGCACCCAGCGCCGGGTCAGGGCGTAACCGAGGCCGAGGCCGCTGAGGTTGAGCAGTCCCACCGCCGCCGCCCGGAGCCCGTCCGGCGGCGCGGGCGGTGGTGAGGAGGGCATGGGCGGGACGGCGAAGCCGTATCCGTACCCGTACGCGGCGCCGTGCGGTTGCTCGGACATGGCGGCTCCCCCTGGTCAGCAACGCCCGCATGCCTGCAACTTGACAGTGTACGGACGGTAGCCGTATCCCGACAGTGAGTTCGGGAGGGGAATCGGCCCGAGGGGGCATGGGTGCGCCCGCGGCCGGGGCCCGGTCGGCGGCCGCTCGCCGACCGGGCCGGCGCCCGCGGCTCAGGCGGCCTTGAAGGGCTGCCGGTAGGACTTGCGGAGGGACGCGGCGGCGACGGGGAGCAGGGTGGCGAGCACCTTGCCCTTGAGCGTGCCGGGTGTGCGCGTGAGCTCGACATCGACCCGGGTGCCGTTCCCCTCGGGGGTCAGCTGGAAGACCCAGCCGCCGCCGGGCCCGAACACCTTGGAGTCGTGCGTGGCGACGGTGACCCGTCCCCGCTCGGCGTCCCAGTCGTAGCGCGCCCGCTCCCACGCGGAGGCGGTGCCCTCGGTCACCTCGGCCCAGGTGTCGCCGATCGCGTGGACCGTGAGGTGCTCGGCGTCGATGGTGGGCCAGTTCCGGGCCCGCTCGGGACCGAAGTCGGTGAGCACCGCCAGCGCCTCCGACGGGGTGAGCGAGGAGATCAGGTGAAAACGTACGACAGCCATTGCGGCGTCCCCCACATCATTAAGTAACCGTTCTGAACGGTGACGACCGTCCCACGGAGTGAAGTCACCTGTCAAGCCAGTGACGAATCCCGGATCACCGGTTAGGATGGTGATGTGAAACATGCCTTTCCCTGCGGGACGCTCGCCCTCGACTTCCTGGGCACGCTGCGCGCACGACGCAACGCGGTGCCCAAGGAAATGCTCGCCTCGCCCGAACTCCTCGACTCCTGGTTCGTCGAGTCGCGGATGCTCGACCACGAGCCCGCCGCCGACGCGTCGGACCTCGCGGCGGCCGTGGAACTGCGGGAGTCGATCTACACCCTGGTCGAGGCGCGGCTGGACGGTGCTCCGCTGCCCGCCGACGCCGTCGCCGCGGTCAACCGCCACGCGGCACGGGCCCCCGTCGTCGCCCAGCTCGCCCAGGGCGGCACGAGCCGCTCCGGTTCGGCCGCCCAGGGCCTCGCCGCCCTCGCCCGCGAGGCGGTCGAGATCATCGGCGGCGACGAAGCGGCCCTGCTGCGCGAGTGCTCCCGCCCCGAGTGCACCCAGGTCTATCTCGACCGCTCCCGGGGCCGCCGCCGTGAATGGTGCGCGATGCGCACCTGCGGCAACCGCGTCAAGGCCGCCGCCTTCCGCGCCCGCCACCGCCCCACGCCGGCGTGAGCCCGGATCCGGCCCGGTGAACGGCTCCCGCCCTCAGAACCCGACGAGGAGGTGCCGGGGCCCGCGCAGCATCGCGTTGCGGCGGTAGGGCGGCGGGTCCTGCAGCAGGGTCGCCGTGCCCAGGCCGGGGAGCAGCGCTCCGAGAGCGGCCTGGGCCTCGATACGGGCGAGCGGTGCTCCATAGCAGAGGTGGATGCCGCTGCCGAAGCCGATGTGCTCGTTGTCCTTGCGGGCGGGGTCGAACCGCTCGGGGTCCTGGAACCGCAGGGGGTCACGGCTCCCCGAGGCGAGCGCGAGGATCACGGACGTCCCCTTCGGGATGACGGTGCCCGCGATCTCCACGTCGGCGAGCGGGATGCGCTCGCGCAGGTGCACCGGCGGCTCGTACCGCAGCAGTTCCTCCACCGTCTCCGGCAGCAGCTCCGGTTCCTGGCGGAGCCGTTCCAGCTGGTCGGGGTGGCGAAGCAGGGTGAGCACGCCGTTGGTGATGAGGTTGACCGTGGTCTCGTGCCCCGCGATGAGGAGCAGGATCGCGGTCATCGCCAGCTCCTCGTCGGTGAGCCGCAGCTCCGGGTCCGGTTCGTTGACGAAGTCCGAGAGCATGTCGCCGGTGGGCCGGCCGCGGCGCTGCCCGGCCAGACCGAGCAGGTACGCCCCCATCTCCAGCCGGGCCCGGCGGCCCGCCTCGGCCCGCTCGGCGGTGTCCTCGCCGGGGCTGATGTCGGCGGAGGCGACGAGCAGGTCGGTCCACTCCCGGAACCGGGGCTCGTCCTCACGCGGGACGCCCAGCACCCGGCAGATCACCGTGACCGGCAGCGGGTAGGCCAGATCGTCCACGATGTCGACGTGGTCGCGGCCCCGGAGCCCCTCGACCAGCTCCCCGGTGATCCGGGTGATCTCACTCCGCATGGCGTCGACCCGGCCGGGGCTGTGCGGAGGGCCGAACGGCCGCATGGCCAGCGTGCGCAGCCGGTGGTGCTCGGGGTCGTCGAGCCGCAGGAACGGCAGGTGCTGCGTCTCCTCCGACGACGGGGGAGCCGGTGTCGTGCGGTTGCGCGGGTCCGCGCTGAGCCTCGGGTCGTGGAGCAGGCCCACGACCTCGTGGTACGTGCCGACCAGGTAGCTGCCGTCCGTCTGGCGCACCACGGGCCCGGCCTCCCGGAGCTCCGCGTACAGCGGGTACGGGTCGGGGCGGCTGGCGTAGTCGGTGATCCGTTCCAGCAGGGTCTCGGCGGTCATGCGTGGTGGCTCCTCGTGGATGGGCGGGGTGGATCACCCGGTGGGCCTCGCCAGGACCAGCCGGCGGTCCGGCAGGTAGCCGGTGAGCGCGACGGTCGGACCGTGCGAGAGCCTGCTCGGGTCCGGCACGTCGGAGGGGAGCGGGACCTCGGCCGCCGCACGCCGGTCCGCCGCCCCCGGCGGGGGCGGGAACGGGGCCGCGGTCTCGATGAGGCGCTCGTAGTACTCCAGCGACTTGGCCATGTTGACCGTGACCGCGGCGGTCACCCGGCCGCGGTAGCCGTAGACCATCACCAGGCGGCGCTCCTCCAGCGAGCCCTGGGCGATGACCACCTCGTCGGAGAACGTCGGGACGCCCACCGACTTGATGTTGTAGCCGAACTGGCTCGACCAGAACGTCGGGACCGAGAGGTGCGGACGCCGCAGCGGCCCCGGACTGACCATGTTGTGCGCGGCCACCGCGGCCTGGTCCACCGCGTTGCGCCAGTGCTCAAGGGAGAGCAACTGGTACTCGTACAGCGGGTGCGGGAAGCGTGAGACGTCGCCGGCCACGAAGACGTCGTCCGTGACGATGCCGTACATGTCGAACGCCCGGCACCCGGCGTCGCAGGCGATCCCGCGCGGATCCGCGGCCAGCCCCGACTCCGCCAGCCACTCCACGTTGCGGACCGCGCCCATGGCGACGACGCACACGTCCGCGTCGACGCGGGTGCCGTCCGACAGGTCCGCGCCGGTGAACCTGCCGCCGGTGCCGCGCAGCGAGGTGACGGTCACCCCGCAGCGGAGGTCCACACCGTGCGCCCGCTGCATGGCGGCCGCGAGCTTCGACAGCGTCCCGCCGAGCGCGCCCACCAGCGGGGCGGGGCCGCGTTCGGTGACCGTGACCTCCAGACCGCGCTCGCGGCAGACCGACGCGATCTCCGAACCGGTGAAGCCCGCCCCGATCACCAGCACCCGGCGCGGCCCGGCCGCCAGCCGCTCGGCAAGGCCCGCGGCGTCGTCGCTGGTGCGCAGCGTGAACACCCCGTCGAGGGCGGCCTCCTCGGGAACGTGCCAGGGCCGCGCCCGCGTTCCGGTCGTGATCAGCAGCCGGTCGTACGGCAGCGAGGAGCCGTCGCCCAGCAGCACCTGCTTCCCGACCGGATCCAGCCCCGTGGCGCTCACCCCCAGCCGCCACTCCGCCTCCGGATCACGGCGCATCGGCAGCTCGGTGGCGTCCGCCGACGCCTTGCCCAGCAGCACGTGCTTGGACAGCGGCGGCCGGTCGTACGGCGGGTGGGGCTCGTCCCCGACGACGGTCAGCGAACCGGTGAAGCCCTCGTCGCGCAGCGCCTCGGCGGCCCGCAGACCGGCCAGCGACGCGCCGACGATGACGATCCGGCCCTCCTTCAGGTCACCGGACACCGGCGCTCACCGCCTCGCCCACCAGGATCGCCTGCACCGGGCAGGCCGCGGCCGCCTGACGCACGCGTTCGTACTGGTCCTCCGGAACCGCCGGGTCGTACAGCAGTGCCTCCTCGCCGTGCAGTTGGAACACGTCCGGCGCAAGGAACACGCACTGTGCATAGCCTTGGCAACGGGTGAGATCCACGACAACGCGCATGCCCAGCCACTCTCTCCGGCCTTCTGGTGTCCCTTCATTGGTAAGCCCTGCGGGGGCCGCGCGCGCGTCCGGCTACTCCGCCAGGATGCGGCCGCGCCCGGGCGGGGCCAGGCTGAGCTGGTGCCATGCCGAGTGATCGTCCACCCGCCGTCGGGCAGCGGCGGCCGCCGTGTGCGGTACGACGGCAGGATCCTCGGGCTCGCCCACGGCCCCCGCGACGTCCTCGCGCTCGTCCGCCGCGCCGGGCTCCGCATGCGGCTGGGCGACCTGTACGACAGCGACCTCGTGGAGTGGCGCGGCGCCGGGCCGACGACCTGGTGACGGGCGCGCGTGACGGGCCCGCCCCGGGGGCCGTGCGGGCGCGGCTACGTGCGGCTACGAGCGGCTACGACGCGACCGGAGCGGCGTCCTCACGCCCGGGTCGATCACCGGCCGCCACTCCGCGGGCGGGATCGCCCGCTCCGGCACGAACCGCTCGTCCGGACGCCCGTCGCATCCGTCGAAGCCTCGAAGCAGGTCGCCGCCGGCGCCCCGGTTCCGGCGCCGGGACCTCCACCGCGATCCGCATCGTGCCGCCGCGGAAGGGGCCGGGCAGTGACCCCGGGCTCGGATCGCCGGTCGGGTGCACGGCCCGCACCTGCCCCGGCCCGTCGCTCAGACCCCGGCCGCGTGACGTGGAGAAGCAGCATGCGGCGGCGTGCGGGCGGATCGCCGCCGCGTACGTTTCCGGGATGTGCCGACGAGCGCCGCCGGCCGCAGGCGCCCGGGCGGCGTCCGCGTGCGGACGCCGCGAACGCAACCGGCGCGGTGCGACAAGTACGGGGTGAGACCGTCGTGCGACGGTCGGATACGGAGATTCCGTGGAATCGGAACACGACGCGCGCGGCGATCGCGACGGTGACGCCCAACTGTCCCTGGCCGCGGACGATCCGGCGGCGTTCACGCCGCTGGTCGAGAAGTACTCGGCGGCCCTGCACGGCTACTTCGTGCGGCGGATGCCGGGCGCGGCGGACGATCTGCTGGCCGAGGCCTGGTTGCAGGCGTTCGCCGCCCGGCGCACGTTCGACGCCTCGCGCGGGTCCGCGCGGGGCTGGTTGTTCGGGGTGGCCCGCAACGTCCTCGCGGGCCATGTGAGGCGGACCGCGCGTACCGAGCTCCCTGCGGGGACGCAGATCACCGACCCGTGGCAGGCGGTGGACCAGCGGCTGGACGCGGCAGCGCTGGCACCCGCCCTGCGCACAGCGCTGGCCGAGCTCCCCGAGGCGGAGCGGGAGGTGATGCTCCTCGTCAGCTGGGAGCAACTGACGCCGGCCGAGGCGGCCGCCGCCGTGGGCATCCCCACCGGAACGGCCCGCTCACGGCTGCACCGGGCCCGGAGCCGGCTGCGTGAACGGCTCGCGCCAGCCCGCCTCGCGGGACGGGGCCTGACCATGACGGGAGACCTGGGATGAGCACGTACGAGGTGGAGGAGACGGACATGACCGAGCGGCAGGCGCTGTTGGACTTCCCGGGCGCGCAGGCGCTGCAGGCGGCGGGCCGGGTCGAGGCGCCCTCGGCGCGGGTGGTGGCCCGGGCGCTGGCGGTCGTCGAGGAGGCCGCGCGGGAGGGGACGGCGACCGCCCCGCGGGCCGAATCGCGGGAGAACGCCGTGGTGAAGCCGTTCCGGATGCGGCGCCGCGTCGTGGCCGTGCTGGCCGCCGCCGCGGTCGCCGCCGGCATCGCGGTGACGAGCGCGAACACGGGGACGGCACCGGCCGGCACGGGGCACGGGACGCGGGCGGAGTCCGCGTCGCTCTTCCTGAACGACATCGCCGAGATCGCCGCCACCCGGCCGGCGGTCTCGGGGAAGTACTGGAAGGTCCGTTCCGGGACCGGCACCGCGTACATCTCGCGGTCCATGGAACTGACCTACGTCGGCACGGGGAAGGGCAGCCTCAAGCGTCACTTCCCCGGTTGGCGGTTCGGCTCGAAGAACCTGGACTGGAACGGACTGAACGGCCTGCCCACCGACCCGGGGGCGCTGCGCCGGATCATGCTGAGCACGAAGCAGGGCCCCTGGGAGGAGGACGCGGGCACGGTCGCGTTCGAGGAGGCCGGCGTCCTGCTCAGCAGCGCCCCCGCGAGTCCGCAGCTGCGCGCCGGGCTGTTCAAGGCGCTGTCCACGCTGAGGGGCGTCACGATGGCCGGCACCGCCGAGGACGCCGCCGGACGCAGCGGGATCCGGCTGGTGTACCACGGGGGCATCGGCACCACCGAGGTGATCGTCGACCCGAAGACCAGCACGCTCCTCGAGCTCCGCACACCGTGGAAGAACGACCGGAACGACCGCCGGGTGACGGTCCTGTCGGCCGGCCCGACCGACACGATCGGCTGACGGACAAGGTCGAACGGCGCACGGTCCCGGCCCGTAAGGGGCCGTGCGCCGCGGCCCGCGGGGGCGTTCCGAAGCCCCTGACGGCCGTCCGCGCCCACCGCCACCAGGCGACGAGGGTTCCGCCCGCCGCCGCGGTGGCGGCCCGTCACCCCGTCCGCCGTCGAGCGCGTGCGCCGCCGGCGCGCTTGACAGTACCCGGGGGTGATTTGTCCGGTTCGGCAACACGTCGTCGGGCGGGCACGGGCGCTCCCGCGCCGGACGGCGGACGCGTCATTCGTCGTCGCACCGCTCCAGGACCAGTTCCACGGACCCCTCCGCCAGTCCCATCCCCGGCTCGAGGTGCACGTGCGCACCGTCCGGTGTGCCGTCCTCGGCGAGCGTGAGCAAGTGCCGTGCGAGGGCGCGGAGTCCGTCGGCGTTCGCCTCGACGACGACCAGGTGCTCGAGGGCACGGACCTCGATGCGCGCGTCCTCGTCCCAGGTGAAGTCGCGGGCCAGTCCGTCGGTGAACGTGGTCAGGTGCATCGACGCGGGCGGCGCGGGACGCGATTCGGATGCCATGGCGGCCATCATGGCCCACGCCCCGGATCACGCCAGGCAGTCGGCCTGCTCTGTCGGTGGCCGCCCATATGGTGCGGGCAACGTCGTCGAGGAGGAGTTCCCGTGGGATTTTCAGGACACCTGGTTTTTGCCCGCAGCGGGCGCCCGCTGCTGGAAGCGCCCGTGTTCGACGGCGTCGACCAGGAGCTGAAGGACGCCGTTCATACGTGGCGCCCGCGGGAAGGCGGTTGGCAGACCCTCCAGTTCCGCAATGAGATCTGGGAGAACGACGATCTGCCCGCCCTCGTCGAATGGACCGGCGCACCGGCCTGCGTCGCGGACGTGTCCGAGAGCAGCCTCGCCCTGGTGAGAGGTCTGGGCACCGATGGGCGGCGTTGGCAGGCATGGCTCAACCTGCACATTGCCGCGGGATTCCTCACCGACGTGCCCGAGGACGTGGACGAGGTGATCCATTGGGTGGGCACACCCGAGTTCGACGTGGCTGTGAGTCGCACACGCGCGGAACTCGACGCGGAGGTCCCTGCCGACGCCGCGGGCGCTCTCGCCTGGGCCGCTGCGGCGGGGGTCCCGGCCGCGGCGTCGCAGTCGCGGATCGAGGAGCTGCTGCGCTCGGAGGAGACATTCGTCGAAGACCTCTTCGGCATGATGCTCGACGCTTTGGGCTTTCCAGTGGCGACGGAGCCCACGTCACAGCGGTAGGGGACCGCCTGTTACAGCTTGGTCATGCGTTGAGCCAGGGCCCATGACGTGCGGGCGCCAGGGTGATCGCCGACGCGCCGCGATCCGCGTGCCGTCGGTTGATCTCCTCGCGCTCGAAAGGCACGGCATTGTTCGCTCTCGTCTTCGGAGGGCACATGTTGTACCTCCTGCTCGTCGCCCTCGTCTCCGCGGCCGTGCTGGGGGTCGTCGCGACAGCCCTGCGCGGCCGTTCCGACCGGCCCTGGACCTACGGGGCCTGGGCGGCCACGACGACCGCCGCCCTGTTCCTGACGCTCTGGCTGAGACCCGTCGGCACTGGGGCGGTGAGGTGCACGGTGAGCAAGGACGTATGGGAGTCGTTCGGGACGACCCAGGGCTGGATGAACGTCGCCCTGTTCGTGCCGATCGGATTCCTCGGAGTACGCGCCGCCCGGCGTCCGCTGCCGCCCCTGCTGCTGTCCGTCCTGCTGGCCTGCGGCATCGAGACCGTCCAGGCATGCCTTCCCGTCATCGGCCGCTACTGCGACACCAGCGACTTCGTCACCAACGTCACGGGCGCCGCGGCGGGGGCGGGCGCCGGTCTGCTGTCCCTGCGCCTCGCGGGTTCGGGGCTGCCGCCCTGGCCCACCCGTCACCGCGGGTTCCTGGCCGTGACCGGGGCGGGATTCGTCGCCGTCGCCTGCGTGCTGTCGACCGTCGTCGACGTGCGCGTGGTGGACCACGCCGAGCCGAGCAGGCAGGCGTCCGCGGAACAGCAGGCGTTGATCGGGCAGGCGGTCCGCGAGGCGCTGGGCGACGACGTCGCGATCGGCCGCGTCTCGGACAACACGCCGTGCGGTGTCGACGGCGTGAACGAGGAGGTCTGGGCCGAACTGGAGCCGACCGGGATCGCCTTCATGAGCTGGCCCGACAAGGACCGGTTCGTGGTGGACGTGTCCATGGGGCCCCGAACCGAGGCCGCGGCCGTCGGGAAGCCCATCCCGGGCGCCGCCGGGCACGTGCGTGACGCGGCGGCCGCCGGGCGGACCGCCGGCCGCTACGTGGCCGCGCACTATCCCGCCGCCGACACGAAGCAGCCAGCGGTGGCCCACGCCGACGACGGCACGGGGGGCGGGACTTGGACCGTCACGTACCCCTACCGCAACGACCGCATGCCGGCCGTGACGTCGCTGGAGGTGAGGGTGAACTCCGCCGGACGCCTGCTCGGCGTCCGCCTCGCCGCACCCGCCGGCGACAACCCGCAGAAGAACTCCGCCAACTGCGCCTGACGCCCCGGTGGTGGCGGCGGAGGCTCCGTGCGTGCCGCCCTTCGAACGCCGCCTTCTGCCGGGGATCCATGAAGCCCTGGGGACGTTGCGGGCCTTCTCCCCGAGCCAGTGCGCCTCGTCGGCGCCGTCCCGGTTACCGCGGACGCGTCCCGGGGATTCCTGGAGTGGGTCCAGCGGTGGCAGTCCGGGGAGGCCGACTGGGTCTGAGTCGTTGTTCCCCCTCTGGCGACCGGCTGCTCGGCGGCAATACGCTCCCGGCATGGAACCGGGGGATGGGGACACGGGGTTCGCGATTCTTGCAGCCGGGCCCGGGCGGCTTTCGCCCGTCCGGCACGACGGCAGCGGCTGGGCGTCCGGGGTCTGGGGGCTGGTCGCGGTGCTCGTCGTCGTGACGCTCGTTGCGGTACTGGTGATCTCCGTGCGACGGGGTTCCTCACCGGACGACGAGGACTGAGCCGGCCCAGGCGGTGCGGCGGCCCCCGCAGCGGCAGGCGGCGGCGGCAGGACGCCGCCGGTGTCGGTGGTGGCGCCTAGCATCGGGCCGGACATCACGTTCCGCCACGATCACCAGCGTCACCGGAGGCCGCAGTTGCCCTCGATCCATGACTTCGCGACGTGGGAACCCCTGCTGAGGGTCCTGCGGGCCGGAAACGCGGCGAAGCTTGCCACCCCCGGCGGCTACGTGGCGGGACGGATCGGCCTCCACTCGTGGAGTGTGCCGATGCCGCCGAGGTTCCCGCAGCCGGGACGGGCCCTGCAGATCGAGGACATGCAGGACGAGTTCGACGCGGTGGGTCAGGTGCGGAGCGCCCTGTCGGACGCCGGTGTCGACGACGTCTCGTTCACCGCCGAGATCGAGCCGGACGGGAGGACCGTCCTCCACCTGCACGGTCCTGGTGCCGCGGTGGAGCCCGGGATCGGTACGCACCCGGGCGCGCTGGTCCTCGTCGAGGGCGCGGTCCCGGAGCCCTGGCGCCGCCTCCCCGAACCGGCGCCGGAAGCGGTGCCCGCCCCGACGGCCGATCCGGCGTGGCTGGAGCGGACGCTCCGCGAACGGATCCCCGACGCCATCGGGGCGACCGAGGCGGAGATCGCCGCGGCGGAGGAGCGCCTGGGCCTCGCGTTGCCCGACGAGCTGAAGGCGCTGTACCGCGTGACGCGGGCACGGTGGGAGGACTGGGACGACGACTACGAGGTGGCGGCAGGGGTGTTCGGGGCGGTCGGCTGCGAGCTGCTGCCACTCGAGGACCTCTACGTCGCCGACGCGGCCTCACGCCGGTGCCCCTGGGAGTTCGCGGCGACCGAGGCGGTGGTCACCCCGCCCGACGCCGCCGTGCAGGGGGTGGTCGGCTCGCCCGGCTGGATCGCCTTCGGCGACAACGGGGGCGGCGACCGGATCGCCGTCGACCTGACACCCGG
The DNA here is from genome assembly GCF_042742985.1 of Streptomyces sp. NPDC058864. Lineage (NCBI taxonomy): Bacteria > Bacillati > Actinomycetota > Actinomycetes > Kitasatosporales > Streptomycetaceae > Streptomyces > Streptomyces sp. NPDC058864. The sequence goes on from NZ_JBHYMQ010000003.1 coordinate 250,685, forward strand.
CCCGCGCGGGCACATCGGACAGGTCATCATGCTCAGCCACGAGGAGAACATCGGCGCCGGGCTTCTCGCCGACTCCCTCACGGACATGGTCGCGAACCGGCGCCCGAGCCGCGTCGGCCGACGCCGGACGGACGAGCCCGCGGCCGTGGCCCGGGTCAACGTCCGGGGCCTCGCCGGCGTCCAGGCGGCGGCACACCCCGAACTCGAGGTCCTGCGCATCGGCGTCCACGAGGGTGAGCCGCTGAGCCTCGCCCCGGTCGTCGGACTGCCCCGCCTGCGCGCCCTCACCGCCTACCCGGGCACGCTCGCCGACCCGCTGGAGATCGCCAAGCTGACCGGACTGGAGTACGTCAAGCTCAGCCCGGAGCAGTGGCGCGTCCTCCTGGACGCCGGGGCAGTCCCGCGCGGCCTGCTGGCCGCCGCCATCGAGGTGCACGGCGACCGGCACCCGCTCCCCGTCGTGGGCCTGGCCAACGAGATCCTCGCCCTCTGGGACCGCCCGCCGATTCCCGTCACCGTCCTCGAAGGCCACCTCGGCCCCGTGGGGTAGCCGTTCGTGGCGTGGTCGAGCGGACCGCGTCGTGCTCGGGGATGCGGCGGGCCTCGGTTCCTCCCGGGGTCAGTTCCCTGCGTCGTGGCTGTGCACGATCTGGATCAGGTTGCCGCAGGTGTCGTCCAGGACGGCGGTCGTGACCGGGCCCATCCGCACCGGTTCCTGGGTGAAGTGGACCCCGAGCGCGCGCAGGCGCTCGTACTCCGCCCGCACGTCGTCGACGGCGAAGGAGGTGGCCGGGATGCCGTCCTCGGCGAGCGCCGACGTGTAGGGCTTCACCGCCGGATGACCGGAGGGCTCCAGCAGCAGCTCCGTCCCGTCGGGGTCCTCCGGCGAGACCACGGTCAGCCACCGGTCCGTGCCGAGCGGGACGTCGTGCTTCTTCACGAAGCCCAGCACGTCCGTGTAGAAGCGCAGCGCCTTCTCCTGGTCGTCGACGAAGACGCTGGACAGGTGGATCCTCATGGGGTGCTCTCCGGTGCGTCGGGCCTGAGCCACCGCGTCACGATGCGCTCAAGGGGTTCGGTGTTCAGGTCGTGGTACTTGTAGCGGCCCTGGCGCCGCGTGAGCACCAGTCCCGCGGTCTCCAGTACGGCCAGGTGCTGGCTGACCGCCTGCCGGGACAGCCCCAGCCCGTGCTTCATCGCCAGCCGCCCGCAGATCTCGAACAGGGTCTGGCCGTCCCGTTCCACCAGCTCGTCCAGGATGCGTCGGCGGGTGGGGTCGGCCAGCGCCTTGAAGACATCCTCTGCCATGACCCGAGCATAGGCAAGTAGCGACTTGCCTATCAAGCGCGGGGTCGTGGGTGCCGGGTCAGAAGTCCATGCCGTGGCCCGGCTCCTCCGCGGCCGTGTGCCGGAAGGAGCCTCTTCGGCCCACCATGAGCCGCCTGCTCGCAGGCCCGGTCAACGCGGCAACCGGCGTTCGAGCGTGACGCAGTCGACCACGTAGGGCTCCAGCAGCCGTCCGAGGCCGTCCAGGGCCGGGGGGAGCACGGTGGGCTTCAGGTCCTTGACGCATCGGGGCGCGTGGAAGTCGTAGTGCTCGGGGTCGCGGCCGAACGCCCGCGCGCCTGGGGGCAACGACCGCCCGAGCTCCGGCTGGACGGCCAGGTAGGGAGTGGGGCCGTGCCGGTAACCTCCGCTGCCCTGCCGTTCGACGACGACGTGGTCCATGGCCCACTCGACTCTCCGCGTGCGCCAGGGCCGGCGACGGCGCGGCCGTTCAGCCGTTCGCGATCCGGTCGGTCTCGGAGACGTGCGTGATGGCCAGCAGCGCCGTGTCGTCGTTCCGCCGTCCGCCGGTGTGCCGGTGGTGGTCGGCGAGCAGGGCGTCCACGAGGGCATCCGGGCCGGGGTGGCGGCGGCCCGTGCATCTTCCGACGGGGTCGTAGAAGGTGCCGGACGCGTCGCGGGCCTCGGTGAGTCCGTCGGTGTAGAGGAGCAGCGTGGCCCCTTCGGGGAACGGCAGCGTGTCGACGGCGTCGTGTCCTTCGCCGAGGGCGGCGAGACCCAGCGGCAGGCCCGGCCGGGCGGGTTCGACGTAGCGCACCGTGTCGCCCAGGAAGAGCAGCGGCGCCGGGTGGCCGCGGTTGATCAGCCGGACCTCGTGTCCGCTCCGGGAGAACTCCGCCAGCACGCCCGTGATGAAGCCCTCCAGCTCGGCCGGCGTCCCCGACTGCCCGGCCTCTAGGGTGACGGCCCGCTCCAGGCGCCGCACGAGGCCGGTCAGGCTCGGCTCCTGGAGGGCCGCCTCGCGGAAGGTGCCGATGCCGACCGAGACCGCCCTGACCGCCCCCATCCCCTTGCCGCGCACGTCGCCGATGACGCAGCGCACGCCGAAGGGGGTGTCGACCACGGCGTACAGGTCCCCGCCGATCTGCGCGTCCGTCTGGGCGGCCTCGTAGCGTGCGGCGAAGCGCAGCGGGCCGATCCGTTCCGGGGGCCGGGGCAGGACGGCGCGCTGGACGGCGGCGGCGATGTCCCGTACGGACTGGAGCTGCCTCTCGCGGTGGTGGAGGAGCCGGTTGAGGAGGACGCCGATTACCGTCACCGTGGCGACCATGACCAGCTCGCTCAACGCGATCGCGCTCTCCCGGTAGCCGAAGTAGCGGAACATGGCCCAGTCGAGGAGGAACGCGGCCACCCCGGTGAGGATCGTGCCGCGCAGGGACAGCAGGGGCGCGGCCGCCAGGATCGCGGCCGCGTAGAGCGCGGCGGCGCTGACGGTCCGGGGGGTGACGAGGTCGATCAGCACGGCGAAGAACAGCAGGGCGGCGGGCAGCAGGCGGCTCCGCATCCCCGCCCGTTTCCACGTTCCCAGCCTCGCCACCTGCTGCTCCCGACTCCGACCGGGCTCCTGGCCGGCTCAGGCTAACCGTCGGCCGTCCGCCCCGCTCTTCGCGTGACCCGAACGGCGCATGCGTTCCTTCAGCCCCCGTCCGGTGTCCGCCGCGCGGCTGCGAGGGCGGCGCCCGCCACGAGGAGGGCGGCGAGGGCGGCGTAGCCGTAGGGGAGGGCGGCCGCGGCGGCGACGCCGCCCACGAGCAGCGGGCCGCCCGCGTCCCCCAGTTCGCGCCCGAGTTCGGCCGCGCCCATGGTCTGGCCGAGGCGTTCGCGGGGCGTGGCGGTGGCGAGGGCGGCGAAGCCGAGCGGGGTGATCAGTCCGGTGCCGGCGCCGATGAGGGCGGCGCCGCACAACACCCCGCTCGGTCCCGGGAGCACGGCGCAGCCCAGGCCGCCCGCGGCGAGCAGCAGTCCTGCGGTGATGCCGCCCTGCACGGTGAGCCGGCCCGCGTCCAGCGCGCGTCCGGCGCGGGGCTGCACGAGCGCCGCACACCCGGCGAGGACCGACACGGCCGCACCGGTGGCGACGGTGCCCAGGCCGGCCGCGCGACCGGAGACCGGCAGGAAGCCCACGCCCACCGACAGCGCGGCGGTCGCCCCGGCCAGTGCCGCGGTCGGGGCGAGGAAGACCGGGTCCGCCAGCCGTCGAGCGAGGTCCAGCAGGGTCTGCCGGGACTTGGGCAGCGGCGGTACGACCGGGACCGCGAGCGCCGCCCAGACGGCGACCGCCGCGCCCAGGACCGTCAGTACGGCGAAGAGCAGGCGCAGCCCGCCCGCCCACACCAGGACGCCGCCCAGCAGCGGCCCGAGGGTGTAGCCGATCGACTTGCAGAAGCCGTACGAGCCGAACGCCCGCCCTTGCCCCGCCGCCGGGTTGAGACGCGCGACGAGTGCGGAGGCCGACGGGGAGAAGGCGGAGGCGGCCGCGCCCTGGCCGAGCCGGGCCGCCCACAGCCAGCCCGGGCTGCCCGCGGCGGCGTACAGGGCGGAGGCGGCGGCGAAGGCGACGAGGCCGCCCAGCAGGACCGGGCGGGCTCCGACCCGGTCGGCGAGGGTGCCGAACAGCGGCTTGAGGACGACTTCGGCGCCGTCGTACAGGGCCAGCAGCCCGCCGAGCACGATCAGGGAGGTGACGGCGTCCCCGGAGAGTCCGCCCAGGCTGGCGGCGATGCCGTGCGCGCCGAAGGCGGTGGTGAAGCCTGCCGCGTACAGGGGCCACATCTGCCGGCGCGGCGCCGCCGCCCGGGCCTCCGCCGCCGGGGTCATCGCGGCACCGCCTCTGTTTCGTCCGGGACGGCGCGCGGGCCGCGTCGCACGTCGCCCACTGCCACTGCGTACGGCACACCGGAGAACGTACCGCCGCCGCAATGTGCCAGCCGGGCGGTCACGCGTTGAGCGCCCCCGTGGCGAGGAGCCCGAGGAGCAGCAGACCCACGGCGACGCGGTAGACCACGAAGGAGTTGAAGGTGTGCCTGGCGACGAACTTCAGCAGCCACGCGATCGAGGCGTAGGCGACGACGAACGAGACGGCGGTGCCGACCAGCAGCGGGGCGGCGCCCACGCCCGCGCCGACGGCGTCCTTCAGTTCGTACAGGCCCGCTCCGGTCAGGGCGGGGATGCCGAGGAAGAAGGAGAGCCGGGTCGCCGCCACCCGGTCCAGGTCGAGGACGAGCGCGGTGGACATGGTGGCGCCGGAGCGGGAGAAGCCGGGGAAGAGCAGCGCGAGGATCTGCGAACTGCCGACCAGCATGGCGTCCTTGAGGCCGGTGTCGTCCTCGCCGCGCTTGTGGCGGCCCATCTGGTCCGCCGCCCACATCACGCCGCTGCCCACGATCAGGGAGCCGGCCACCACCCACAGCGAGGCGAGGGGGCCTTCGACGAGCCGTTTGGCGGCCAGGCCGACGGCGACGATCGGGACGGTCGCGCAGATGACCCACCAGGCGAACTGGTAGTCGCGGTGGTGGCGCTCCTCGCGGTCGAGGATGCCGCGGCCCCAGGCGGAGACGATGCGCACGATGTCCTTGGAGAAGTACACGAGCACCGCGGCGATCGCGCCCACCTGGATGACGGCGGTGAAGCCGACGACGGAGGTGTCGTCGACGGGGATGCCCATCAGCCCCTCGGTGATCTTCAAGTGGCCGGTGGAGGAGACCGGGAGGAATTCCGTTATCCCTTCGACCACGCCCAGGACTGCGGCCTGGCCGATGCTGATGGCGCTCATGTGGCTCCGTTTCCGTGCTGCGGTGCGGGTGGATGTCGTTGCGAGGTGCGTGAGTCGGTCAGCGGCGCAGGCGGCGCAGGGCGCGGCGGGCCCGGTCGCGCAGGCGCGCCGTGCGGCGCCGCCGGGCCCGGGAGCGCCGGGTGGCGGCGAGGCCGACGAACAGTTCCCCGTAGGTACGGGCGACGTGGGCGGGGTCGAAGCGCTCGGCGGCGCTGCGGGCCGCCTCGCCCATGCGGCGCCGGCCGGGCCCGTCGGCGATCAGCTCGCACAGCGCGGAGGCCAGGGCTCGCCGGTCGCCCACCGGGACCAGGCGGCCGTCGACGCCGTCGTCGATGATCTCGGCGGGGCCGAGCGGGCAGTCGGTGGAGACGACCGGCACGCCGCAGCGCATCGCCTCGACCAGCGTCATGCCGAAGGACTCGGCGTCGGAGGCGGAGGCGACGATCGATGCCTTGGCGAACTCGGCCTCGATGGGTGAGACCGCGCCCATCAGTGCCGCCCGCCCTGCCAGGCCCAGCCGGTCGATGAGCTCCCCGAGCCGCTGCCGGTCGGTTCCCGCGCCGTAGATGCGCAACGTCCAGTCCGGGTGCTCGGCGGCGACCGGGGCGAACGCCTCGATGAGCAGGTCGAACCGCTTGGCGGGTACCAGCCGGCCGGCCGCGGCGATCACCTTGGGCGTCCCGTCCGCGGGCGGCGGACCGGGGTCGGGGACGCTGTTGGGGATGGCCATGACGCGCACACCGGGCAGGCGCATCTTCGCCCGGTAGACGGCGGCGTCCGCCTCGGTGGTGGTGACGACCGCGTCCAGTTCGCGGTACCAGCGGGCCAGTTGGGCGAGGAGCTGCTTGCCGTGGCTGTCGTGGGTGAGGTGTTCCTGGGCGACGCGCAGGGCGCTGGCCGGTCCGAAGCGGGCCAGGTAGACGTTGACGCCGGGCCGGGTGCCGATGATCACGTCCGCGTCGCAGCTGCTCAGGTACCGCTCGACGCGCCGGTCGGTGAGGCGGCTGTACTGCTTGTACCGCTTCTCCGCCGCGGGGAAGGCGCGGGCCGGCTCGTGCAGCAGCGGATCGGCGGCGTCGGCCGCGTCAGGGCGGATGTCGACCAGCGGCACGACGGCGATCCGGGGGTCGACCGTGAAGCGGGGACGGGCGCGGTGGCGCAGCATCGAGACCACCGTCACCTCGTGGTCCTCGTCGGCCAGGGCGGCCGCGAGGTTGAGCGTGGTGCGGATGGTGCCGCCGATCCCGTAGACGTTGTGGATCAGGAATGTGATCTTCATGCGGTGGGCTCCCGGCGCGCCCGTGTGCCGGTGCCGTCGTCGCGGCGGCGTGACCGGAGCAGTTCCAGGGCCAGGGGCAGCAGGGAGAGCGCGACGATCACGCCGACCAGCGGGAGCAGGTAGCGGTCGACGTGGGGGACGCTCGCCCCGAGGGCGTAGCCGCCCAGCACGAGGGCGACCGTCCACACCAGGCCACCCGTGACCTGCCAGAGCGCGAACGTCCTGCCGGGTACGCCGACGATCCCGGCGAGCGGGTTGAGCACCGTCCGCACGACGGGGATGAAGCGGGCGAGCACGACGGCCTTGCCGTGGCCGTACCGGGCGAGCAGGTCCTCGGCCCGGGCCATGCCGTCGATCAGGTGCCGGTTGCGGGCGCGGGCCAGGAGGGTCCGTCCGGCGCGGCGGCCGATCAGGTAACCGGTCTGCGCACCGAGGAGTGCCCCGGCCGCGGCCGCCGTCAGCACCCGGGGGAGTGACAGGGGCAGGCCGTCCGTGCCGCTGCTGCAGAGGAGCCCGGCCGTGAACAGCAGCGAGTCGCCGGGCAGGAAGAAGCCGATCAGCAACCCGGTCTCGGCGAAGAGCACCAGGAAGACTCCCGCCGTGCCGAACGCCGTCAGCAGCGACGTGGCGTCCAGGGGATTGAGGGCCGAAGGCACCTGAGGGTCCTTTCCTGTCGTGCCCGGGCGTGCCCTGACCGGGGCGGAGCCGGGGCAGAGCCGGGGCAGGGCTGTTCCCGGGTGCGAGGGCATGGCACACTCGGGCAGGCGGCTTTTACACCGCCGTAGAAGTTCTACACGAATGTAGAAGATGAGCGAGCGAACGACAAACCCCACGGGCGAACCTGCGCACGGACGCGGTCCCAAGCGCGCCAACGGTGCGCGCGAGGCGGAGATACTCGGCCTGCTGCAGCAGGCCGACGGCGCGCTGACCCCCGGCGAGGTCGCCGAACGCCTCGGCGGTCAGCTGACCTACAGCACGGTGGTGACGATCCTCACCCGCATGCACACCAAGCAGCTGCTCAACCGCACCCAGCGCGGCCGGGCCTACGCCTACGCGCCGGTGACCGACGACCCCGGGTTCGCCGCCCGGCGCATGCGGTCCGTCCTGGAGGAGCGCCCGGACCGCGAGGCCGTCCTCGCCCGCTTCGCCGACGGGCTCTCGGACTCCGACGCCGACCTGCTGCGCCAGCTGCTCGGCCCCGACCAGTAGGAAGGCGCCGCCGCATGCGCATCGCCGTCTACCTTCCGCTGCTGCTGTCGCTGCTCGCACCCTTCGGCGCCCGACCGCTGTCCGAGCGGTGCGAACCCCGCCTGGCGACCTGGCTGCTCACCGCGTCCACGGTCGTGCTGGGGATCGCGAGCACGGTCTCGCTGGGCCTGCTCACCGTCGTCGGCCTGATCCGCGTCCCGCAGCTGGCCGGCCTCGGCCACTGGTCGGCCCAGGCCGCCCAGCGCGACGACCCCGCCGAACTGTCCGTCTCGCTGATCGCAGGACTGCTGCTCGGCGGCGCCGTCGTCATGGCCGCCCGCATGCTCTGGCGGCGTGCCCGCACGCTGGCCGCCGCGGCCCTGGAGGCCGCCTGCATGCCCGCCCGCGACGGGCTGGTCGTGGTCGAGGACGACACCCCCGACGCCTTCGCGATCCCCGGCATGCCCGGTCGCGTCGTGGTCTCCACCGGGATGCTCCACACGCTGGACGACTCCGAGCACGACGTACTGCTGGCCCACGAGCGCGCCCACCTGACCGGCCACCACTACGCGTTCGTCGCCCTGGCCCAGATCGGCGCCGCGGCCAACCCCCTGCTGCGGCCGCTCGCCACCGGCGTCACGTACACGATCGAGCGCTGGGCCGACGAGAGGGCCGCGGCCACCACCGGGGACCGCACCCGGGTCGCCCGGTCCGTGGGCAAGGCCGCCCTGGCCGCCCGGAACGGCCCGGCCCGCATCCGGGGCGCCGCCATGGGCATCCTCGGCCGGCGCCCCGGCCGGCGTTCCGGCCACCGGCCGCGGCAGGCCGGAGCGGGCCCAGTGCCGCGCCGCGTCGCCGCCCTCCTTGCTCCGCCTCTCGGGCGGCACCCGGCGCTCGCCGCCGCCACCGCCGCCGTGCTCACGGCCGCGACGCTGTCCACCGCCGAAGCCGCGCACGACCTCCACCGCCTGCTGGAGGCCGTCGGGGCCTGGTAGGGCCCCGGCCCGCAGGCCGCGGCGCAGGGCGTCGAGCCGCTCGGCGATCATGCGCCGGCTCACCTCGGTGCGTGGGGCCAGTCGGGCCGCACCGTGGAAGGCCCCCGGGAAGTGGTGCATCTCGGTGGGCACGCCCGCCGTGATCAACCGCCGGGCGTAGGCCAGGTCCTCGTCGCGCAGCGGGTCGAACTCGGCCGCCGCGACGTGGGTGGGCGGCAGTCCGGCCAGCTCCTCCGCCCTCGCCGCCGAGGTAGTGGTCCCAACTCTGCTGAGAGTTGAGGCGGTTGAACCCCGGGGTATCGGTGAAGGTCGGCATCGAGGGGTGGTGAGCCGGTCGTCCGGGATCGGAACGCCGAGGTACTGCATGCTCAGGGCGAGGCCGCCGTGGGCGTCGGGCTCCTCGAACCGCGCCCGCCGGCGCAGCGGATCCGCCTCGCTCATCGGGAAGGTCCGTTCCGGGGTGCCGGCCCGGCGCCGCGTGACGCGGTCCCGCTGCGTCTGGTGATCCACTCGTACGTGGACGAGGTGACAGCACCCGCCCGCGGATTCCGCCAGGTGGCGGATGGCCGACCTCTCGACACGCGACCAGCATCCGAAGTCCAGGACGGCGTTCGCCCCGAGCACCGGGGCCTCCGGCGCGAGCCGCAGCAGCAACCCTTCCGGCACGTCACGCCCGCCGTCCGCCTCGGAGGCGCCGGACAGCGGGATCATCCACTCGTCCGGCGTCAGGCGCAGTGCGACGTGCTCCTCGGCGAGCCGCCGGGCCACGGTGGTCTGGCCGGCCCCGGGCGGACCGGCCACCAGAAAGAGCGAGCTCACACGGAGATCCCGCCAGGGCGGGGACGGGGCCATCGGTGGCACGGCATCCGACCCCCATGGACCTAACGTCCGGCGTGCCGCGCGCCGGACGGCGCCGCATCGCGTCACGCTGCTGGCGTGATCGGCCGTGCGGTGAGCCGCCCGTCGCGACGTCCGGTTCGCAGGCCGCACACGGCATCCCCACGAAGGGCCTCAGACATGTCCGCTTCCCCTCTCGGCACACTGTCCCGCTCCGGCTCCCACGCCATCGCCGAGCACGCCGTTCCGCAGTACGTCCACGACGCGGGGCTGCTGCTCCTGCGACTGGCGCTCGGACTGACGATGGCGGGCCACGGAGCGCAGAAGCTGTTCGGCTGGTTCTCCGGGGTGGGCCTCGACGGCGCCGGACGGGTCTTCACCTCCGCGGGCTACCCGGCGGGCAAGGCGATGGCCGTGATGGCCGGACTGAGCGAGGTGCTCGGGGGTGTGGGCCTGGCTCTCGGGCTGCTGACCCCGCTCGCCGGGGCGGCGGTGGTCGGCGTCATGGTCAACGCCGTCACCCTGAAGTGGGGCGGCGGGTTCTTCGCCCCGTCGGGGGTGGAGTACGAACTCCTCATCGCCGCCGTGGCCGTCGTGCTGGCCGTCGTCGGGCCCGGCCGCTTCGCACTGGACCGTCACGTTCCGGGCGTGCGGGCGCACCGGGCGGGCAACGGTGTCGCCGCGGTCGTCCTCGGCGTGGTGCTGGGCGTGATCGTGCTGCTGTTCCGCGGCTGATCACCGGGCATACGGCCCGGCCGGCGGCTTCCCGCCGTCCGGACCGCCGCGGACGCGAATCAGCTCCCCTCCCGTACGCGTGGCGACCGCAGGAGACCGGCGCGTTCGGCGAGGAGAGCGGCCTGGACGCGACTGTTGACCTGCAGCTTGACGAAGAGCGAGCTGACGTGGTCCTTGACCGTGCCGGTGCTCAGGCAGAGGCGTGCGGCGATGTCCCTGTTGGACATGCTCTGCGCGATGAGGAGGAGGACGCTGCGCTCGCGGTCCGTCAGCCGCGCCACGTCCCGGGCGGCGGCCTCGTGAGGTGCGGCGTCCAGATAGCCGTCCACGACCGTCCGGGCGATCTTTGAGGCGAGCACGGTCCCGCCACTGGCCAAGGCGCGCACCAGAAAGGGGAGTTCCTCCGGGTCCGTGTCCTTCAGCAGGAAGCCCGCCGCACCGGAGCGCAGGGCGGCCGCGACGTACTCGTCCATGCCGAAGGTGGTCAGCATCGCCACCACGGGAGGCCGCGGCAGGCGGCGCAGCCGGGCGAGGACCGTCAGCCCGTCCGTGTCCGGCATCCGGATGTCCAGAAGCACCAGGTCAGGCCGCGCATCATGCACCGCCTGGACCGCCTGCCCACCGGCGACGGACGCGACGACCTCGATGTCGTCAGCCGCTTCGAGGATCCGCTGGAAACCGGTACGGATCAGGGCTTCGTCGTCGACCACCAACACCCGGATCACATGTGCTCCACTCGCAGCCGATCACCGCCGGATCCCTACCACGCCGCGAGCAACCCATTCATCACAATAGAGGGCGAAATGAGGCGGTTGGGCCAGCCGGTCGGCGGGGGAGAATCCGGACATTCGCCGGATGGTGTGCGGGTGGCCGCGTCACAAACCTGGGGGCATGACCAACGCATCGCCGGCCACAGCCCCGGCTCCCGCAGCACCCCCCGGGTCCGTGGAGGGGCACCGTGGTTTCCGTCCGGCGGGGACGGGCCGACTGGTCGGCGTGGATCTCGCGCGAGGTCTGGCGATCCTGGGGATGTTCGCGGCGCACGTCGGTCCCGACCCCTCGGTGGGCGGCCCGCTCGGCTGGACGATGGAGTTGGCGCGGGGCAGGTCCTCCGCGTTGTTCGCCTTCCTCGCCGGCTTCTCCCTGATCCTGCTCACCGGGCGACCGGAGCCCCGCAGAGGGCAGGCGGGCAGGCAAGCGGTGGGGCGAGTGCTGATCCGCGCGGGCGTGCTGGTCGTCCTGGGGTATCTCCTGACGGCCCTGGACACCTCCATCGACGTGATCCTGTCCTTCTACGGCCTCGCCTTCGTACTGCTGCTTCCCCTGTACCGGCTGCGGGCCGGAACGCTGGCGGTGACCGCCGCGGCCACCGCGCTCGTCCTGCCGCAGGTCCTGTACGTACTGCGGGTCTCCGTCGACCGCGGGAGCTGGGGCGACGCGGTGATCGCCCATGACCCGCTGGCCCGGCTGACCGGTTCGGACGGGTTCCTGGAACTGCTGATCACCGGCTCCTACCCGGTGCTGACCTGGGTGCCCTTCCTCATCGGCGGCATGGCCGTGGCCCGCCTCGACCTCGGCCGGGCCGGGGTCCGCGCCAAGACCGCCGTCTGCGGCGGCGTGCTGGCCGTCGTCGGTTACGGCGGTTCGTGGCTGGCGCTGCACTTCGTCCCGGGGGCGGAGGCGGCGATCAGGGCGGCCACGGACGGCGCGCCGACCGCCTCGGCCTGGTGGTCCGACGCGCTCTCGCAGGCATACGGGGACCAGGTCGTCGACACCCCGTCCTGGCTGCTGGTGGCCGCGCCGCACAGCCAGACCACGTTCTCGATCCTCGGCAACACCGGAGTCGCGATCTTCGCCGTGGCGACCTGCCTGGCCGTGATGGAGCGCCCGACCTGGCTGCGATGGGCGGCCACGCCTGTCACCGCGGTCGGATCGATCTCCTTGACCGCCTACGTGGGCCACATCGTCGCCATCAAGGCCCTAGGAGCAGACGATCTGCCGGACTCGGCCGCCCTGCCGGTCCTGCTCTGCTTCGCCGCGGCAGCGATGGTGGCGGCCATGGCCTGGACGCGGATCTTCCGGCGCGGGCCGCTGGAAGGCGTACTGCACGCGATCACCGCGCCTGCCCGGCTGATCACCTGACGGGTGCGACGTGTCCGCCGTGCACCGGCCTCCTTCGGGTGCGGGGCGAACGCCGAGGCAGCGGGCCGGCCCTTTGACCAAGACGAGGAAACGGACCCCCGACGGCGACTCACGTCACCGCCGAGAGCCCGTTTCGCTGGTACCCCTAGCCCGCCACGGAGGCGGTGAGGCGCTCGGCGACCTCCGAGGCCGACGGCATCGCGGCGATCTCGTCCCGCAGGCGGTGTGCCGCCGCGGTGAACCCGGGCTCGGCGAGCAGCCGGCCGACCGCCGCCGTGACCGACTCCGGGGCCTGGTCGCCGATCGGCAGTGCCAGACCCGCTCCCGCGGCCTGCAGCCGGAACGCCTGGCGCTGCTGCCCCGGCGCGCCCGGCACGACGACGGCCGGGATCCCGCGCGCCGCGGCCCCGAAGGTGGTGCCGGAACCGCCGTGGTGCACGATGACCGAGACGCCGTCGAGCAGTTCCGCCGCCGGGACGAAGGTGACCAGCTCGACCCGGCCCGGCTCCAGCCCGAGGTCGCCGACCGGGATGCCTCCGGAGGTGGCCACCAGGTCGACGTCCAGGGCGCTCAGCGACCGCAGCAGCGGACCGAGCGTGGGCGCCGCGTCGCGGGCGGTGCTGAGGCTGACGAGCACGCGGGGACGGCCGGTACCGGGGACCCGGGCCGCGCGGGGCGTGCCCTCCGGGCCCTGGTGGGGCTCGGGCCGCAGTGCGATGCGCTCGAGGGGCGGCAGCGCACCGTCGCGCTGCAGGCCGGGCGGGCAGATGTCCAGCAGCCAGCGGCCGGACGGGGCGTGGGCCGGTGCCTGCAGACCGCGGTCGAGGTAACGGGACTGCGCCGTCGTGGCCAGCGCGTCCAGCACGTCGGGCTCCAGCGCCGGGTCGATGCCCATCACGGCGGACGGCACCTTGAGCACCGCGGCGACGAGCGGCCCCACGAAGTCGCAGTGCTCCGAGACGACCAGGTCCGGCTCCCACGCGCGCGCCGCCGCGACCGCGTCGTCCACGGCGAGGTCGACACGCGCCCCGGCGAAGAACTCGGCGACCAGCGCCGGCGACGGATCGGTCATCAGGTCGGCGCCGGTGCGGCGGGTCACTTCGGCGATCGCCACGTCGACGGTCGGACCGGCGGGGACGAACTCGAAGCCCTCCGCGCCGACCGGGCCGGCCATCGAGGCGGCGGACACGAAGGCGACCTCGTGCCCCTGTGCACGCAACGCGCGGGCGAGCGGCAGCAGGGGCAGGAAGTGGCCGGTCATGGGGGTGTTGAACATGAGGATGCGCATGGGTATCGAGATCACCTGTGTGCTTGTGCCACGAGAGCGACCGCTGAGCGGCGGATCGTCGTCGCGGCGCGACTCCCCGGTCCGATGTGCTGCCCTGGACCCGGAATTGATTGCGGGTACAAGTATATGCGGGCTATTTGCCGAAGCAAGGACGCCCGGGCCGACCCCTGCCGAGCGGTGGGGCGCGACCATGCCGACCGACCGGCGCGTTGCCCCGCGACCGATGAGTTCCGGACGCGGCGGGAGTCCGCAGGAGTGACCGTCGCAGAAGGCGGTACGAGGCCGCCCGGCACGAGACCAACGGAGACCGCCATGACGACCGCACCCGACGACGCGACCACCGCACCCGACGACCCGACCACCGCGCCGACGGGCCGCCCGCCCGTGGTGGACCTGGCCACCTGGCAGGCCGCCCGGGACGAGCTGCTGGTCCGCGAGAAGGCCCACACCCGTGAGGGCGACGCCCTCGCCGCGGCCCGGCGCCGGCTGCCGATGGTGGAGCTCGACGGGACGGTCGAGGTCGTCGGGGCCGAGGGCCCGGTGCCGTTCCTGGGCCTGTTCCAGGGCCGCGACGAGCTCGTCGTCTACAAACACATGTGGTACGACGGCGCGCCGCACCAAGGGCAGTGCGAGGGCTGCACCACCACGGCCTGGCACCTCAAGGACGCCGTCTACCTCAACGCCCGCGGGGTGTCCTTCGCCGTCCTGACCACCGGCCGCTGGGAGGAGGTGGCCCCCTACGTCGCGTTCATGGGCTACACCCAGCCCTGGTACTCGGTGCGCGACGTCGAGGGCCCGGTCGGCGAGGACATGGGGCACATCACCTCCTTCCTGCGCGACGGCGACCGTGTGTTCCTCACCTACTCCACGACGGGCCGGGGGAACGAGCGGGTCAACGCTTCCCTCGGCCTGCTCGACATGACGCCGTACGGCCGCGGCGAGGCGTGGGAGGACAACCCCGAGGGCCGGCCCGAGGGCGGCGACTCGTGCTGGTCCTGGCGCTCGGACGCGGACGGGAACGCCACCTGGGGCCCGGCAAGCCGACCCGTACCGCAGTGGACCCGCCCCGGCGCGACGCCGGTGGAGACCCTCGGCCGGCGCGGCCACCACCACTGACGCCCCACCGTCCCGCCTCAGTAGCGGGCGCCGGCGGGAGGCTGGATGGCGTCGAGGTCGGCGCGGTCGGCCGGGGACAGCCGGACGTCCGCGGCGGCCGCGTTGTCGGCGAGGTACTTCGGGGTCTTGGTTCCGGGGATGGGGACGACGTGCGGGCCCTGGGCGACGAGCCAGGCGAGGGCCACCTGCGCGGGGGTGGCGCCGGCCCGGTCGGCGACCTCGCGGACCTTGGCGGCGATGTCCAGGTTGGCACGCAGGTTGTCGTCCTGGAAGCGTGGCAGACGCCGCCGCTGGTCGTTCTGCGGCAGCTCGTCGAACGCGGCGAACCGGCCCGCGAGGAAGCCGCGGCCCAGGGGCGAGTACGGCAGCAGGCCGATGCCGTGCCGCTCGCAGAAGGGCAGGACCTCGGCCTGCACGTCGCGGGTCCACAGGGAGAACTCGGACTGCACGGTGGTGACCGGGTGGATGGCCTGGGCGCGCTGGATCTGGTCGACGCCGACCTCGGAAAGCCCCAGGTGGAGGGCCTTGCCGGCGGTGACGGCCTCGGCCATGGCGCCCCAGGTCTCCTCGAGCGGGACGTCGGGGTCGACGCGGTGCAGCTGGTAGAGCTCGACGTGGTCGGTGCCCAGGCGGCGCAGGCTGGCGTCGATGGCGGCACGGATGTGCTCGGGCCGGCCGTTGGGGCGGACGAGGGGGGAGCCGCCGGGGCCGCCGGTCGGGTCGATGCACTCCATGCCGGCCTTGGTGGCGAGGACCGCGCGGTCGCGGTGGCCGGCCAGGGCCCGGCCGAGGAGCTCCTCGTTGGTGTACGGGCCGTAGACGTCGGCCGTGTCGATCAGGGTCACGCCCAGGTCCAGGGCCTGGTGGATGACGGAGACGGAGGTGGCCTCGTCGCGCGGGGTGGCCATGTCGTAGGCGAAGCTCATTCCCATCGCTCCCAGGCCGATGACGCCGACCTGCGGTCCGTGGACGCCCAGGGTGGTGGTGCGCATGGTGTGTCTGCCTTCGTGTCGATCGGGGCGGGCTGCACGGTCACAGTCCGTGAACGGGATGCCGCCCGGGGCGGGGGCCCCTTGCGGCCCTGTCACCCTCGCGCCCCCGGGGAAGCCGTGGCAGGCCGCGCGGTGGCGGGGAGCGGCGTTCGGGGGTGCAGCGCGGCCCCCCACGTCCGCCTCGCTCGTGCCGGCCGGCTGGCACACTGGCCGAATGAGCTCTGACCAGCACAGCAATGACCTGGCGGGGTTCCTGCGCGCCCGCCGCACCCAGGTCACCCCCGAGCAGGTCGGCCTCCCGGAGGGACTGGGACTCCGTCGCACCCCGGGGCTGCGCCGCGAGGAGCTCGCCACCCTCGCCGGGGTCAGCATCGACTACTACACGCGTCTGGAGCGCGGCAAGGAGACCCGTCCGAGCCCCGCCGTCGTCGACTCCCTCGCCCGTTCGCTGCTCCTGGACGGCGACGAGCACGAGCACCTGCGGCGGCTGGCCGCCCGGGCCGCGCGCAACGCCCCCGAGCCGCCCGCCGCCCCCAGCCGCGCGGTGCAGCCCGGCGTCCGGCTCGTACTGGAGAACCTGCGGCCGGGCCCCGCGTACGTCCTCAGCCGCACCCTGGACGTGCTCGCCGCCAACCCCGGAGGCCTGCACCTCTACGCGGGCATCGACAGTTGGCCGGCCAAGCAGCGCAACCTCGCCCGCTACTACTTCCTGCACCCCGCCGCCCGCGAGCTGTTCCCCGAGTGGGAGTCCCGCATCCGAGGCTGCGTCGCCCGTCTCAGGGCGCTGGCCGGTATCGACCCCGACGCGCCCGACCTGGCCCAGCTCGTCGGCGAACTCCTGCTGAAGAGCGACGACTTCGCCCGCCTGTGGGAGCGGTACGACGTCCGGCCGCACCGCCCCGGCACCAAGCACTTCCGCCACCCCGAGGTCGGCGACCTCACCCTCGGCTACCAGCCCATGCAACTGGACGGCACTCCCGGGCACCGGCTCGTCGCCTACTACGCCGAGGAGGGCAGTCCCGACCACGACGCGATGGTCCTCCTCGACATGATCGGCACCCAGCGCGCCACCGGGGCCGGCGCCGCCGAGGACGACACGCGCCCCGCCTACGACTCCGTCCCGGCCCCGCTGCGACGGCGGGACACCCCGCGGTAGAGCGGCCACAGGCTCGACAGGAACACCACCGCCGCCAAGGCCGGCATGAACGTGCCCATCGTCACGGGGGAGCCGACGAGGTCCTCCGGGCCGCCGAGGACGTGCGCCACGCCCCATCCGGCGAGTCGGCGCCGGAGCGCAGTCGTGCCGGTCGTGGGGTGAGTGGGGACATCGGCTGATCCGCCGGACTCTCGCGACAGTTCGTGCAGTTCGTGGGTGCGGTCGCTCCGGTTGCACCCAGGGCGCGATGCGGACAGCATGTTGCGGGGGTGAAATGTCCGGCTGTCACCTCTCCGGCACCGGCGGTGGCCGCTTCCCGTGCTGCCCGTCGCGCTCAGCGCCGCCCGGCGAGGTCGGCACCCACGCCACCGGAGGTCCGGCGCCCGCGGCGGTGGTGCCGTCACCAGGAAAGGAACCTCCTCATGTCCACCACCGTCATCCAGCATGTCCTGGACCGGCTGAGCGACATCGGTGTGCGTCATGTCTTCGGTGTTCCGGGCGACTACGCCTTCCCCGTCAACGACGCCATCGCGCAGCATCCGGACATCCAGTGGATCGGCAGTTGCAACGAGCTCAACGCGGGCTACAGTGCGGACGGTTACGCCCGCGTCCGCGGCGTGGGCGCGGTGAGCACGACCTACGGGGTCGGGGAGCTCAGCGCGATCAACGCCGTCGCCGGCGCCTACACCGACCACCTGCCGGTGTTCCACCTGGTGGGCATGCCCAAGATGCCCGTCCAGGCGCACCACTCGATCGTCCACCACACGCTGGGCAACGGCGAGTTCGACCTCTTCCTGAAGATGACCGACGCCGTGGTGTGCGCGAGCGCGGTCATGACGCCGCAGAACGTCGCGTCCGAGACCGAACGCCTCATCGCGGCGGCGTTCCACCACCGCCGCCCGGTCTACATGGCCTTCCCCGCGGACCTCGCGACGATGCCCGTGGTCGGATCGGCCCAGCCGATCCCCGCGCCCGCCAGCGACCCCGCGCAGCTGGACGCCGCCGTACAGGCCGTCGCCGACATGCTCGGCCGCGCGAGGAGCGCGTGCGCCCTGCCCGGCGTGCTGACCGCCCGTTCCGGCCTCGCGGACGAGGTCCAGCGCTTCCTGGACGCCACGGGGATGCCCTTCGCCACGATGATGGCCGACAAGGGCGTCCTGAACGAGGAACAGCCCGCCTACTCCGGCATGTACGACGGCAAGCTCATGAACGAGGGCGTCCGCCGTTTCGTCGAGGGCAGCGACGTCGTCGTCCTGATCGGTGCGCTGATGCACGACTTCAACAGCGGCGCGTTCACCGCCCATCTCGACCCCGGTCGTACGATCGACATCCGCCACCACCACGTGAGCGTCGACGGCATGACCTACCAGAGCGTGGAGATGAAGGACCTCCTCCCAGCGCTGGCCGCGAAGCTGCCGCGCAAGCAGTGGCCGCACATCCCGTCCGAGGTGACCCGCATGGGCCCGGCGGGCGGCAGCGCCGACGACTCCATCACCGCCGAGAACCTCTACCCCCGCTGGGAGAACTTCCTCAAGCCGAACGACATCCTGGTCGCCGAGACCGGCACGGTCTCCATGGGCCTGGCGTTCGCCAGGCTGCCCAGCGGGGCGACCTTCCACAACCAGACGCTGTGGGGCTCGATCGGCTGGGCCACCCCCGCCGCGGTCGGTGCGGCCGTCGCCGCCGCCGGGGACGACCGGCGCGTCGTCCTCATCACGGGTGACGGTTCGCACCAGCTCACCGCGCAGGAGATCAGCCAGTTCGGGCGGTACGGGCTGCGGCCGGTGGTGTTCGTCCTGAACAACCACGGCTACCTGATCGAGCGCCTGCTCTGCAAGCACCCCGACACCGCCTACAACGACCTGGCCAACTGGCGCTACTCCGAACTCCCCAAGGCCCTGGGCTGCGAGGACTGGTTCACCGCCCGCGTCTCCACCCTCGCCGAGCTCGACCGGGCGATGGACGCGGCGGGGAAGGCCGGCACCGGCTGCTACATCGAGGTCATGACCGACACCTACACTGCGCCGCCGCTGGCCACCCAGCTCCACGACAACATCGAGAGCCTCTACTCCACCTGACCGGCGCCGCCCCCCACCGCGCCGTCGCGTCGCGGTGGGGCGGGGGGTTGGGGCAGAATCTGCGGTCATGGCCCCGCGACGTGACACGGCAGAGCTCTATCCGGACGTCGCGGGGCGCGGCGGACTCGCCGCGGCGCTTCGGATGGCTGCGGAGGAGGGGGGCTTCCTCCTCCCCGTGACCGCCTCGTCCGGCGACCCGCTGACCGGCGCCGCCGTCGGGAGCAGGCTGGCGCACCGGGACGCGCTGCAGATCAACGCCTCGGAGTTCGAGCGGAGTTGGTGGATCCGCGGTGCGGACACGCTGCAGGGGATGCCGCTCGTCGAGGGCTGCGCAAGGGAGCTCGGGCAGCTCGTGAGGGCCGCGCGGGCCTGGCACGAGGGGGCGTCGCTGAGCGACATCCGCCGGGCCGCGCCGTTCGTGCGCCTGACCGACCGGTTCGAGGTCCCCGACGGCGATCCCGCGCTCCTGGCCGAGTCCGAGTGGCGCGGCCTGCGCAACGAGGCGAGGACGGTGTCCGTGCCCGGGTACCGGCCGCTGCTGGAGCAGGCGTACACCCAGCCGGCGCTGCGGGCCCTCTACCCCTTCCGGATCGGCTGGAAGCTGTGCTTCTCGACCACCGCCCGCCCGGAGCTGACCGTGGTCGGGCCGCGCCTGAGCTCGTACGACGGCGACGATTTCACGGTCAGCGCGGAGCTCGTCGGTGGGGGCGTGCTCGCCGTGACGGCCACGGCGCGGGAGGCGGTCGCGGTGGCCGTTCGTCATCTGCCGGGCGGACTGGGCCCCGTCGGGTCCGGGGCTCCCGGCTGACCGCCGCCGCGCCGGCGTGCGGTCAGGGCCGCAGCAGTTCCGCGGCCCGTTCCGCGATCGCGTAGACCGTGGCGTTGGTGTTCGCGGAGGGGATCGAGGGGATGACGGAGGCGTCGGCGACGCGCAGGCCGTCGACGCCGTGGACGCGCAGGGCGGGGTCGACGACGGAGCCCGGTTCGCCGTCGCCCATGCGGCAGGTGCCGACGGGGTGCATGTAGGAGCACAGGCTCCTGAGCGCGTACTCCCGCAGCCCTGCGGCGTCCGCGACCCGCGGGCCCGGCTGGACCTCGTGCCCGCGCCAGTCGCCGAGAGCGTCCGCCCGGCCGATCTCCCGTGCCAGGCGCAGCCCTTCGACCACGGCGGTGAGGTCCCGGCCGTCGGCGTAGTAGTCCGGGTCGACGAGCGGCAGGACGTCCGGGTCCGCGCTCGCGAGGCGTACGCTGCCGCGGCTGTGGGGCAGTATCGCGGAGACGGCGATGGTGTAGCCCTGGCCCGCGCCGGGCGCGCCGGGGGCGGGGACGTGGCCCGCGGCGTCGACGAAGAGCACCTGGAGGTCAGGGCCGTCGAGCCCGGTCCGGCTGCGCACCAGGCCGAGCGCCTCGCCGTGGTTGTTGACGCCGGCGGGAACGGGACGCGCCGCGCGGTAGACGAGGTTCGCGACCGGGTGGTCCTGCAGGTTGGCCCCGACGCCCGGGAGGTCCGCCACGACGTCGATGCCCGTGCCGCGCAGGTGTTCCGCGGGGCCGACGCCGGAGAGCAGCAGCAGCTGCGCCGATCCGATGGCACCCGCCGTGACGACGACCTCGCCCGAGCAGCCGACGGCCAATGGCGTGCCGCGTCCGGTGACGTACTCCACCGCGGTGCACCTCCCGCCGCTGATGTGCAGCCGGCGCACCTGTGTGCCGGTGACCACGGTCAGGTTGGGACGGTGCAGGGCCGGACCCAGGTAGGCGTCGGCGGCGCTCTGCCGTCTCCCGCCGACGATGTTGAGGTCGGACCACCCGAAGCCCTCCTCCGCGCCGCTGCCGATGTCGGCCGCGCGGGGGTGACCGGTTTCGGCCGCGGCCTCGAGCATGGCCGCCACGACCGGGTGCGGCGGGTCGGGCGGCCCGACGGTCAAGGGGCCGCCGACGCCGCGCAGGGCCGGATCCCGCCCCGAGGTGTTCTCGCTGCGCTTGAAGTAGGGCAGCAGCCCGTCGAACCCCCAGTCCTCCAGGCCGGGCCGGGCCCACGCGTCGTAGCTGGAGCGGTGGCCGCGGACGAAGTTCATGGCGTTGATGGCGGACCCGCCGCCGAGCGTGCGTCCGCGTCCGAGGAGGACCCGGGTGCCGCCGGCCCGCTGCGGGACGGTGGTGTCCCCCCAGTTCGCGGACGTCCGCAGCAGCGCCGGCCAGGCCGGCGGTGTGCTCATGTCGGTCGAGGTCCGCGCCGTGCCCGCTTCGAGGAGCAGGACGCGGGGGCCGTCGAGCTCGGACAGCCGGGCGGCGATCACGCTGCCGGCCGTCCCGCCGCCGACCACGACGTAGTCGTAGCTGTCGGTCATCGGTTCCATGGTCGTCCCGGTCGGTCATTCGGAGATGGGGTAACGCGGCGGCTGGGAGCCTTCGATGGTGATCCACTGGAGTTCGGTGAACTCCTCCAGGCCCGCGCGTCCACCGGACTTGCCGTGGCCGCTGTTCTTGACGCCGCCGAAGGGCATCTGGGCCTCGTCGTCGAGCGTGGCGCCGTTGATGTGGCACATGCCGGCGTTGATCCGCTTGGCGAGGTCGAGGGCGAGCGGGATGTTCCGGGTGAAGACGGCGGAGGTCAGGCCGTAGTCGTTGTCGTTGGCGACGCGGAGGGCCTCCTCGGGACCGTCGACGGTGATGACGCTGACGACGGGGCCGAAGGACTCCTCGCGGTACACGCGCATGTCCGGGGTGACGTCGGCCAGCACGGTCGGCGCGAAGCACGGCCCCTCGGACGTACCGCCCGCCATGAGCCGCGCGCCGCCCGAGACCGCGTCCACGACCAGCCCGGACAGCCGCGCGATGCTGTCCGGTCCGACGACCGGGCCGAGCGCGGTTCGCGGGTCCCGTGGGTCGCCGCAGGTGACGCTGGTGGCGACGGCCGCCAGGCGCCGGGTGAACTCCTCGGCGACGGTGCGGTCGACGACGACGCGTTCGGTGGACAGGCACGCCTGCCCGGAGTTGGCGAACGCGCCGAATGCGGTGGCGTTGACCGCCCGGTCGAGGTCGGCGTCGGCGAGGACCAGGACGGGCGCCTTGCCGCCGAGTTCGAGGATCACCTGCTTCATGTGCGCGGCGGCCAGTTGCGCGATGAGGCGGCCCACCCGGCTCGACCCGGTGAAGTGCACCCGCCGTACGGCCGGATGCGCGATCAGCGCCTCCACCACTTCGGGGCCGTCCTCGGGCGCGTTGGTGACGAGGTTGTACACCCCGTGCGGCAGGCCCGCCTCGGTGAGGCATTCGGCGACCAGGCCGTGCGTGCGCGGGGTCTGCTCGGAGGCCTTCATCACCACGGTGTTGCCCACGGCCAGCGCGTACGGGACGGAGTTGCCGACGAGCAGCGCCGGGGCGTTCCACGGGACGACGCAGGCGACCACGCCGACCGGTTTGCGGATCGCGATGGAGGTGCGGCCCGGTGCCTCGGAGGGGATGAGCTCGCCGGTGAGGCCGTCGTGGACCGCGCTCGCCGCGTAGCGGAACTTCTCCGCGAGGGCGCTGGTGTTGTAGTGGCCCCATGCGGCGGGGCCGCCCATCTCGACGGTGATCGCCTCGGAGATCTCCGCGGCTCGTGCCTCCAGGGTGTCGGCGGCGTCCCACAGGATGCGGCGGCGCTCGTTGGGTGGCAGCGCCGCCCAGGCGGGGAAGACCCTCTCGGCGGCGTCGGCCGCCCGCAGGACGTCCGCGGAGAGGGCCGCCGCGGCCTGGGAGGCGATGTCGCCGGTGAACGGGTCGCGGGTCGCGAAGGTGTGGGCGTCGGCCGCTTGTTGCCAGGTGCCGTCGATCAGCAGTTGCTGGACGGCGTTCTCGCCGGTGAGGGTCACGGGTGGTTCTCCTGCTGTGCGGGGGCGGCGTCGTGCTTCGTGCGCAGCACGGGGCCTGGAAGTGGCGCTGGGACCGGCTGGGACCAGAGGTGCCGCTGGTGCCAGAGCGCAGGGTGATGCCGATCGGGCGCGGGCCCGCTGGATGCGGGGCCCGGCCGGGGACGCTCGGGGTGGCGTCGTGCACGTCGGCGTTGCCGAGGCTTTTCCGGGCGGCGCTCATCCCACGTCCTGCTCCGGCTCACGGAGCGGGAGTTGGCGACCGCTCACCACTGGCCTCGGTGTGTGTGCGGAAGGCTTCGGGGACGCCTTCCGCAGGGGTGGGGGAAGGGAAGGTGATGCTCTTCGCGGCGTCCGGAAGCCTTCGGCCAGTGCTATGGGGGATGTCCAGGAAGCGTAGCGCTGATAAGCCGCAATGTGCAACAGGTGCTAACATTTTTGTGCGAACCGGACATGGCTGCGTCGCGGTCAAGGGCCTGGGCTCGGTGTCAGTTCCCGGTCGACGCACATGAGTTTGCCGTCCGGAAGGTGCCGGGAGCCCCACGCGCGGGACAGCCGGGAGACGAGGAAGAGCCCGCGGCGGTGTTCGTCGGACGCGGTGGGGCTATGGGGCAAGGGGCGGCCGTGGCCGGGGTCGAAGACCTCGCAGTTCAGTACGGCGTGCCGGACCAGGCGCAGGCCGACCGTCCGGTCGCGGTCGCAGTCCCCGCCGCCGTGGATGACGGCGTTGGTGACCGGCTCGCTGACGATCAGTTCCGTGGCCTCGGCCGGATGGTCCAGCCGCCGGCGGGCCAGTTGCCAGTTGCCGTTTGACGTGCGACCGGGCGCGGTTGACGACGGACGCGTCGCCGGGGAACCGCCACGACGCGACGTCGCCCGCGCCGAGCGCGACGCGGGGGCCCTGGCGCGTGGATTCCGCGGGCGGGCCGGGAGAGGGCGGCGCCGCGACGACAGGGTGCGGCCGGCTGCCGGCACCTCACACCCGGTGCACCTGCGTCGTCATTCCCTGCGAGTGCCGCACCGCCGCACCGCCGCACGAGGGCCAGCGCGGCGCGAAGCCGGCAACGTTCATGACGTACGTTGTCCGGCCGTTTCAGGGACGCCGCTCGAAAGGCCGGGTAAGCCGATGAACCACCGGGAAATTGTCGCGCCCATTTCCGATCTGCTGGAAGAGCGGAAAAGGCTGCTCGACCTCGCTCGCGGATTCCTCTCCTCCACGACGGCGGCGGAAGAAGCGGTCCGGGAGACCTACGGGCGCTGGTACGCCGTGGGCGACCACGTCGCGGACCCGGAGCCCTGGCCGGCCGGGACGCCGGCGGACGTCTGCCTGAGGCGCCCGGGGCGGGCGCCCGGCGGGGCGGCGCGCGGTGACGAGCCGCGGGCCGAGGCCGTCGCGGAGACGGCCCGGCGGCCCCTGCGCGGCCTCCGGGCTCGGCGTGCCGGGGCCGGACGGCACCATGAAGTGGTCCGGGCGTTCCGGAAGGCGTGCGAATCGCACGATCCGCGGCTCCTGGCCGGCCTCCTGGCCTCCGACGTCTCGGCCGTGTTCGACGGCGGCGGCAGGATCCGGACGCCGGAACCGCCGGTCGGCGGAGCCCGGAACGTCATCCGCTGCCTCGGCGCGCTGCTGGACCCGGACACCGGAGTCGTCATCGCCGAGGACTCCGTCAACGGCCGGACCGGGCTCGTGGCCGGATGCGGCCGCCAAGTCGCGGCGGCGATCAGCCGCGACGTGCACGCCGACCGGGTCGTGAACGTCTGGCTCGTCCTGAACCCCGGCAAACTGCGCCGGTGGAACCGGGCCTGAGGGGCGGGCCGGGGCCGGCCCCTCACGTCCGGCCGGGCTGCGCCGTCGTACCCCTGTGAAAGAAAAGCGATCTCTTCCGGAAATACCGGGCACTCCCCGTGCGGACACCGCCGCACGATGTCCGGATGACGACCATAGGCTGTGTCTATCGACGCCTTCCAATATGCGTCTTGGACGGCACGGCGCGCCCGTCAATAGCATCCGGACATGGCACTCGCAGGAATTCGTCCGGCATGGGGCGGCACCACCGGGAAACGGCCGTGACCACCCATGAGGAGGCTCCCATGAATTGGCGCGACGCCGCCGCCTGCAGCGGGGAAGATCCGGAACTCTTCTTCCCCATCAGCGGCAGCGGCCTGGGAATGGTGCAGATCGGCGAGGCCAAGGCCGTGTGCGGGCGGTGCCCCGTGCAGGCCCGGTGCCTGGAGTGGGCACTGGGAGCGGGCCCGATGGAAGGCGTCTGGGGCGGCACCACGGAGGCCGAGCGACGCGCGATGCAGCGCCGCAGCACCCGCGAACGGCTGAGAGCGACGGGCGGGACCGCCGCCTGAGTCGTCCCAGGGCGGCGGCTCGCCGGTTTCCGTCACTGCCTGCACGATGGAAGCAAGACACTCATGGAGGCCCTGCGCCGCCGCACAGGTGTCTCCTCGGCCATAGGAAACCCATGCTCATGCGGGGCAACGACGCGGGGCGGCTGAGCACCCGCTCGAACCCGGCGCTCAAGGACCGGCCCATGCTGATGGCGCTGGCCTTCCGGATGCTCGGATCGACGCACGACGCCGAGGACGTCGTCCAGGAGACCTACGCGCGCTGGTACGCGATGTCCCCGTCGGCGCGCGCCGGCATCAGGTCCCCCACAGCCTGGCTGGTCCGCGTGGCCGGCCGGATCTGCCTGGACCACCTCGGCTCGGCCCGGGTACGACGGGAGAAGTACACGGGCGAGTGGCTGCCGGAACCGCTGCCGGACAGCGCGGCGTGGAGCAGCGTACGGACGCCCGGGCACCTGGACGACCCCGCGGACCGGGTCGCGCTCGACGACTCCGTCACGATGGGGATGCTCGTCCTGCTCGAGGCGCTCACCCCGGCGCAACGCGTGAGCTTCGTCCTGCACGACGTCTTCAAGGTCCCCTTCGCAGAGATCGCCGCCATCGTCGGCCGCAGCGCCGAGAGTTGCCGCTCGCTGGCCGTGGCCGCCCGCCGCGGCATCGCCTCCGCCCGCAGGAACGAGGCGGACCAGCAGGAGTACCGGCGGCTGGCCCGCGAGTTCAAGAGGGCCTGCCGGACGGGTGAACTCGACCGCCTGATTGCCCTGCTGGACCCGCAGGTCACCGCCCGGGCCGACGGCGGCGGACACGTCCGCGCCGCGCTCAGGCCCATCCGCGGAGCGGACCGGACCGCGCGCTACCTCATCGGCGCGTTCCGCAGGGAGAGCCGCCTCACCACGACCCTCATGCACCTGGAGAACGCCGCTCACCGCCCCGCCCTGGTCTGCCGGGTGGACGGGGCGGTGGTCGCCGTCGTCAGCCTGCACGTCGCGGGATCGCGGATCACCGACGTGTGGATCACGCTGAACCCGGAGAAGCTGGCCTCCTGGTCCTGACCGGCCGCCGGCCGCCGACCACCGGCCGTGCCGCGCAGCGGTCAGTGCCCGACGGCGTGCCGCGCCTTCTCCTCGGCCGCTGGCCGTGCCACCTGGGACGAGGGCCCGTAGAAGACGTGCGACAGACGCAGCCTCAGGGGTTCGCGGCGGGTCCGCCTGCGCGGGAGAGTGTCGGCGTCCTCGTCGGGCCGGAGTCCAGGGGCCGGTACTGCTCGTGGGAGCCCAGGACGTGACGCTGCGCGGCGTCGAGGGGCCGGTGTACCTCGACGTATTCGCTGTGCGGCAGCCGGCGGACCGGTGGTCGGGACGGTGCGCGCGGCTTCACGCGCCGGATGGATCGTACGTCACGACGGCCGGGGCGCCGTGGGTGTGAGGTGACGCAGGACACAGGCACGCGCCCGGGAGGGCGCCGGTGCCGGGAGCGCCTCACATTCGCGGGCGCCGCCTCGTCATAGGGACATGCTGATCGGACAGGTGAAGGACACGCCGCACACGGCGATCGCGGGCCGCCTCGCACGCCTCGCACGCCTCGCACGCCGCGCACGCCGCGCACGCCTCCAGCGACGGCTCGCGGCGACCGTCGCGCACGCCGGCGCCACACCGGCGACCGCGTGCACCCGCGGCCCGGGCATGCACGTCGTCGACGGGCGCGGCGCGGAGCCCGGCAGGGTCCGGACCCGGCGACGGGGGCGGCGGAATGCCTGACGCATCCCTGCCCGAAGCCGCCGACCACTCGCTGAGCGCCGTCTTCGGCGAGCGCCGGGTGCTGCTGAACCTGGCGTTCCGCATGCTCGGTTCGTCGTACGACGCCGAGGACGTCGTGCAGGAGACCTACCTGCGCTGGTACGCCCTCTCCGAGGACGACCAGCGCGCCATCAGGTCGCCCATGGCGTGGTTGGTGCGCGTGGCGAGCCGGATCTGCCTGGACCAGCTGTCCTCGGCCCGCGTACGACGGGAGCGGTACGTGGGGGAGTGGCTGCCCGAGCCGCTTCCCGGGTCGGCCGGGGACAGCGTGGGCCCGGTGGCGGGCGCCGCCGATCCCGCGGACCAGATCAGCCTGGACGAATCCGTGACGATGGGGGTGCTGGTCGTCCTGGACTCCGTCACCCCGGCCGAGCGCGTCGCCTTCATCCTGCACGACATCTTCGGGGTGCCGTTCACGGAGATCGCGGAGACGGTGGGGCGTTCCGCGGCGGCCTGCCGGCAGCTCGCCACGTCCGCCCGTCGCCGTCTCCGGGCGGCCGAGCCTCCCACGATCCGCAGTTCACGGCACCGGGACGTCGTGTCGGCCTTCAAGCACGCCTGCGAGACCGGCGACCTGGACTCGCTCGTCGGGCTCCTCGACGTGAACGCGACCGCGACCGCCGACGGCGGCGGAAGGGTCAGGACCGCCCTGCGGCCCGTCGCCGGAGCCGACAGGATCGCCCGCCTCTTCCTCGGCGTCCTGCGGAAGGAGCCCGGGGTCTCCTTCCGCGTGGAGGACGTCAGCGGCCGTCCGGGACTCGTGGGGCGCATGGACGGCGTGACGTCGGCGGTCATCGGGATCGGCTTCGGCGAGGAGGACCGCATCGACCGGTTGTGGCTCATGATGCACCCCGACAAGCTGCACGCCTGGCGTGCCAGGGACGGCGTCTAGTGGCTTGTCACGCAGCCTTGGCCGGGTAATCGGTCCAGGTGCGGATCGGTGAGTCGGGGGCGAAGTTGGTTTTCGGGTTGGCGCGGGCGTT
>NZ_JBHYMQ010000004.1:0-9457 GCF_042742985.1 Streptomyces sp. NPDC058864
CACAGCCACCTCCACGATCAGATCCTGGAGACACCCTGCCGGGAGACCTAAGGCCGATCAATTACCTGGTCGACCATCCGAGCCGAGCCACTAGCAACCGCTCCCCGCGGGGACTACGCGCACGATGACGGCACGGCGTCCGCCAGGTGAACGGCAGGTTCTCGGCGGGCGTCGGTGTCCCTCAGGGCCTGCGGCGGTGGGGCTCCCAGGTGCGGCGGACGTCGTTCCACAGGTAGCGCGTGCCGGTTCCCCCGGCGCCTCCCGTGGTGGCCCAGACGCCCTGCGGGTGGTCGCCCAGGGTGCCGGTCCAGGCGATCTCCAGTCCGGCGACCTCCGGGTGGCTCAGGTCGAGACGCTGGAACTGGGCGACCGCCTCGACCGGCAGCAGCGGGTGCACCTGCACCCGGGTCCGGGATGCCTCGTCCTCCAGCCGCAGCACCCCGCCGCCCTCGCGCCGGACCGAGCCGAGGTTCTTCACCGCCGCGAGGAAGGCGGCCGCCGTCCGCTCCTCCTCGGTGGCCGCGCGCCGCCGCCAGAAGCCCCGGCCGCCCATCCGCACCGCGGTGATCTCGCCGAGCTTGGTCCCCACCGCCTGCATGAACGAGCTGAGCAGGACCACCCCGCCCGCGCCGACCACCGCGGACACCAGCTCCGGAATGGCGGACTGGTCACCGCTGCCCGGCCGGACGTCCTCCCAGCGATCCATCCCCGTCGCCCCCATCTCCCGTACGTGTCAGGTGTGTTGCCAGGGTAACGGCGGCGGCTGCTGTGACGCGCGTGATCATCTGGCTGAACGGCACCTTCGGCGCGGGCAAGACCACGACGTGCGCGCACCTGAGGCAGCTCGTTCCCCACGCGCACGTCTTCGACACCGAGCACGTCGGTTTCATGCTGCGGCACGTGCTCGCCGAGGCCGTGCCAGTACGGGACTTCCAGGAATGGCCCCCCTGGCGGGCGCTCACCGTGGCGTCGCTCGCCCAGTTGCACGCCTACCTCGGCGGGACGCTGATCGTGCCGCAGACCGTGCTGGTGGAGGAGTACTGGCGGGAGATCGCGCTGGGGCTGGAGCGGTCCGGCCTGCCCGTGCGGCACTTCCTGCTGCACGCCGACCCGGCCACCCTCACCCGCAGGATCGAGGGGGACACGGTGGAGACCGGCGCCCGGCAGTGGCGGCTGGACCACTTGGAGCAGTACGCCGGGGCGCTGCCCTGGCTGCGGGCCGCGGCGACGGTCGTCGACACGACCGCCGCGCCGCCGCAGGCGGTGGCGCGGCGGATCGCGGACCTCACGCGGGCCTGAACGCCTCCCGCAGTTCGACCTTGCGGACCTTGCCGCTCACGGTCATCGGGAAGGCGTCCATCAGCCGCAGGTGGCGCGGGACCTTGTAGTGGGCGAGCCTGCCCCGGCAGAACTCGCCGAGCTCCTCCACCGTCAGCGCGGTCCCCGGGTCCTTGAGGATGACGCAGGCCAGGATCTCCTCGCCGTACCGCTCGTCGGGGACGCCCACCACCTGGACGTCCGCGATCTTGGGGTGGGCGTAGAGGAACTCCTCGATCTCGCGCGGGTAGACGTTCTCCCCGCCGCGGATGATCATGTCCTTGATGCGGCCGACGATCTGCAGGTAGCCGTCCTCCCGCATCACGGCCAGGTCGCCGGTGTGCATCCAGCGGCCGGCGTCGATCGCCTCCGCGGTCCTCTCCGGCTCGTCCCAGTAGCCCAGCATCACCGAGTAGCCGCGGGTGCACAGTTCACCGGCCGTGCCGCGCGGCACCGTCACGCCGTCCGGTCCGACGACCTTGACCTCGACGTGCGGCAGCACCCGGCCGACGGTGCCGGTGCGGCGCTCGAGGTCGTCGTCGCGGCGGGTCTGGGTGGACACCGGTGAGGTCTCGGTCATGCCGTAGCAGATGGAGACCTCGGCCATGTGCATCTCGGCGACGACCCGCTTCATCACCTCGACCGGGCAGGGCGAGCCCGCCATGATCCCGGTGCGCAGCGAGGAGAGGTCGTACGTGGCGAAGTCCGGCAGGTTGAGCTCGGCGATGAACATCGTCGGCACCCCGTACAGCGAGGTGCAGCGCTCCTGCTCGACGGCGCGCAGCGTCGCCGCCGGGTCGAAGCCGGGCGCCGGGATGACGATGCAGGCGCCGTGCGAGGTGGCGCCCAGATTTCCCATGACCATGCCGAAGCAGTGGTAGAAGGGCACCGGCAGGCAGACCCGGTCCTGCTCGCCGTAGCCCACCAGCTCGCCGACGAAATAGCCGTTGTTGAGGATGTTGTGGTGGGAGAGGGTCGCGCCCTTGGGGAAGCCGGTCGTGCCCGAGGTGTACTGGATGTTGACCGGGTCGTCGCAGGACAGTTCCGCCCCGCGCTCGGCGAGCTGCTCGTGCGGGACGTTGGCCCCGGCCTCGACGAGGGCGTCCCACGTGGGGTCGCCGATGTACACGACCTCGGTCAGCGAGCGGCACTCGCCGCGCACCTGCTCCACCATGGCGCGGTAGTCGCTGGACCTGAACGCGGTGGAGGCGACCAGCACCTCGATGCCGGCCTGGTTCAGCACGAACGCCAGCTCGTGGACGCGGTAGGCCGGGTTGATGTTGACCATGATCGCGCCGATGCGGGCGGTGGCGTACTGGACGAGCACCCACTCGGGGCAGTTGACGGCCCAGATGCCCACCCGGTCGCCCTTGCCGACGCCCTTGGCGAGCAGGCCGCGCGCCACGTCGTCGACGGCGGCGCCGAACTCGGCGTACGTCCAGCGGCGGCCGCTGGGCACGTCGACCAGCGCGTCGCGCCCGGGCCATGCGGCGACCGCCCGGTCGAGGTTGCGGCCGATGGTGTCGCCGAGCAGCGGGGTGGTGCCGGTGCCGCTGGCGTACGAGGGCTCGACGGGACTCGCGGGGGTGCTCACCGGTGGTCCTCCTCGCGGTACTCGGTGCCGGTGGCACCCTCGGCGGTGCGCTGCCGCAGCTCGATGCGGCGGATCTTGCCGGACACGGTCTTGGGCAGCTCCGCGAACTCGATGCGCCGCACCCGCTTGTACGGGGCGAGCACGGCCCGCGAGTGCGCGAACAGCGCCGCGGCGGTCTCCGGGCCCGGCTCCCAGCCCTCGGCGAGGACGACGTACGCCTTGGGGACAGCCAGCCGCAGCGGGTCGGGGGCCGGGACGACGGCGGCCTCGGCCACGCACTCGTGCTCCAGCAGGGCGCTCTCCAGCTCGAAGGGGGAGATCTTGTAGTCGGAGGCCTTGAAGACGTCGTCGGCGCGCCCGATGTAGGTGATGTAGCCCTCGGCGTCGCGGGAGCCGATGTCGCCGGTGCGGTACCAGCCGCCGGCCATGGCCTCGGCGGTGCGCTCGGGGTCGCCCTCGTAACCGGTCATCAGGCCCACCGGGCCGGTGGACAGGTCGAGGCAGATCTCCCCCTCGTCGCCGGGCTCGCCGGTGACCGGGTCGACGAGTTCCACCGCGTACCCGGGGCTGGGACGTCCCATGGAGCCCGGCTTGAGCGGCTGCCCGGGCGAGTTGGAGACCTGGACGGCGGTCTCGGTCTGGCCGAAGCCGTCCCGGACGGTCAGCCCCCAGGCGCGCCGCACGTGTTCGATGACCTCCGGATTGAGCGGCTCACCGGCGGCGACCACCTCGCGCGGCGGGGTGCGCAGCACGGCGAGGTCGGCCTGGATCAGCATCCGCCAGACGGTGGGCGGCGCGCAGAAGCTGGTGACGCCGGCCCGGTCCATCTCGGCCATCAGGCGGCCCGCGTCGAAGCGCGTGTAGTTGTGGATGAAGACCGTGGCCTCGGCGTTCCACGGCGCGAAGAGGTTGGACCAGGCGTGCTTGGCCCAGCCGGGCGAGGAGATGTTGAGGTGGACGTCGCCGGGGCGCAGGCCGATCCAGTACATCGTCGCCAGGTGGCCCACCGGGTAGGACAGGTGGGTGTGCTCGACCAGCTTGGGCTTGGCGGTGGTGCCCGAGGTGAAGTACAGCATCAGCGGGTCGTCGCCGCGGGTGTCCCCGTCGGGCGTGAAGTCCGCGGGGGCGTCGTACGCCTCCTCGTAGGCGTGCCAGCCCGCGGGCGCGCCGCCGACGGCGATCCTGGTGTACTCCCCCGGCACCTGCTCGAACTTCGCCGTGTCCGCCGCCCGGACGATCACATGGCGGGCCCGGCCGCGCTCCACGCGGTCGGTGAGGTCGACGGGCCCGAGCAGCGGGGTGGCCGGGATGACCACGGCGCGCAGCTTCATGGCGGCGAGGGCGGTCTCCCAGAGCTCGGTCTGGTTGCCGAGCATGACCACGATCCGGTCGCCGGCGCCCACGCCGAGGCCGCGCAGCCGGTTCGCGACGCGGGCGGAGCGCTCGGACATCGCGGCGAAGGAGACGACGGACTCGGTGCCGTCCTCCTCGACGATGTGCAGCGCCGGGCGGTCGTTGTCCCGGGCGATGACGTCGAACCAGTCCAGCGCCCAGTTGAAGTGCTCGGGGCGCGGCCAGCGGAAGCCCTCGTACGCCGCCTTGTAGTCCTCGCGGTGGCGCAGCAGGAAGTCCCGGGCCGCCCGGAACCCTTCCGTCCGGCTGGTTGCCGTCATGTGTCCTCCTCGTCGCCGGCCCCCTCGGTAGCATCCTGTTGTCAGTGACGAGGCTCTCACTACCCCCGAACGGGGGTGAAGGAGCGGCGAGGGTGTGACGGGATCGGGCGAGGCGGCGGAGCTGCGGGCGGCGCTGCTGCGGATGAGGCGCGCCAGCGGTCTGCCGGTGGCCTTCGGAGGGCTGCTCCCGGAACCGCGCCGGCTGCGGATCACCGAGCTGTCCGGCACGGCCACGGCCTCCCTGCAGGGGCTCACCATCACCACGGGCAACGGCCTGGGCGGCAAGACGATCGCCCTCTCCCGGCCGTTGGCCGTCACCGACTACAGCACCTCCCGGGTGATCAGCCACGAGTACGACGCGGCGGTGGCCGCCGAGGGACTGCGCTCGGTCCTGGCGGTGCCGGTGGTCGTGCGCCGCCGGGTGCGCGGGGTGCTCTACGGCGCGCTGCGCCATCCGCTCGCGCTCGGCGACCGTCCGGTGAGCGCCGCGGTGGAGGCGGCGCGAGAGCTGGAGCAGCGGCTGGTGGTGCGGGACGAGGCCGACCGGCTGCTTTCGACGTGCCGGCAGCCGACCGCCGGGGACCCGGCGGCCTGGGAGGAGGTCCGGGAGGCCCACGGGGAGCTGCGGGCGCTGGCCGGCCGGGTCGCCGATCCGCTGCTGCGCCAGGAACTGCTCGCCGCGTGCGGCCGCCTCGCGGCGGCGACCGGGGCCGCCGGCGGCGGGGAACGCTCCCCCGGCGGGCGGTCGGTCGCGGTCTCCTCCCGGGAGCTGGACGTCCTGGCGTGCGTGGCCACGGGGGCGACCAACGCCGTCGCCGCCGACCGGCTGGGGCTGCGCCCGGAGACGGTCAAGAGCTATCTGCGCTCGGCCATGCGCAAGCTCGGCGCCCGCACCCGACTCGAGGCGGTCGTCGCCGCCCGCCGCGCCGGCCTGCTCCCCTGAGCCACCGGCCGGCCGGCGCCCGCCGGTCCGGACCCGGGGCGACGATGGCGGCAGAAGGGCCGCGCCGGCCGCTCCCCGGTACCACGATCGCCCGCAAAGCACCGTGAGCGGGGCAGGACCGGAAGTCCGGACAAGCCTCCACGATCGGTTCACCCGGGGCGATTTTGGGGTTTGACCGCCGACGGGATCGGACCGATCATTCGAGGTGTGTCCACCGGCACACGCGGGACGGGGGCCGGCCTGACGAATGGTCCGGTGTTCAACAGGCTGTTGCCCCCGTGCATTTCCCGACTTTGCCGCCCATCGCACCACATCAATTCGGCGGCGGCGGTGAATTCCCTGCACCGGACGGAAGTCGAAGGGCCACGCCAACGGCGGCGTTTTCCACGGCTCTTTGCATAACATTGTCCCGGACACGACACGAGGGGAGCGGCGACCGTGGAGCAGGTCTTCGACGTGCCGGCCAGACCCCGACCCGACCAGGTGATTGGGCGGGGTGATGTGCTCGCGCGGGCCCGCGGGCACCTCACCCAAGGGGGCAGCCTGCTGCTGTACGGACCGGCCGGAATCGGGAAGTCCACCGTATTGCGGACACTCGCCGAGGAATACGGTGCCGGGCCCACGGTGCTGCGCTGTTCGGCGACCGAATCCGAATCGCACCTCCCCTTCCTCGCCCTGGTCGACCTGCTCGGCCTGGTCGCCGACCAGGTGTCCGACCGGCTGCCCGCACCGCAGCGGGCCGCGCTGGAGTCGGCGCTCACCGGCCGCGGGGAGTCCTCCCTGCAACGGGACGGGCTCGCGCTGCGCCTGGCCGTGCTGTCGGTGCTGCGGGCGCTGGCCACCGACGGCCCGGTGCTGATCGTCGTGGACGACCTGCAGTGGATGGACCCCGCCAGCGCCGAGCTGCTGGCCTTCGCGGCCCGCCGGGTCGCCGGACTGCCGGTGCGGGTGCTGGGCGCCGTCCGCACCGACTCCGATCCGCAGGACCAGCACGACCGCTATCTGCGCGCCTTCCCGCAGGACGTGCTCACGCTGCGGGTGACGCCGCTGTCCCGGCCGGATGTCTCCGAACTCCTCTACGGGCGAGGGCACACGGGCCTGCCGCGCGCGGTCGTCCGGGACATCCACCGCACCAGCGGCGGCAATCCGCTGTTCGCCCTGGAGCTCGGCCGCGCCCTCGCGGAGAGCCGCACCCCGCCGCGCCCCGGGGAGCCGCTGCCGGTGCCGACCTCGCTGCGCACCCTGGTGCTCAACCGGCTGGAGATGCTGTCCGCGGAGACCCGCCGCACGCTGCTCATCGCCAGCGCGGGGGCCCGCCCGACCCTCGCGACGCTGCGCAGCGCAGGCCGCTCCAACGCCGAGAGCGAGACCGGGGTGGCCGCCTCCCTCGGCCTGGTGGAGATGGACCACCACGACGGCACCGGGCTGGTGCGTTTCGCGCATCCGCTGATATCCGCGGCGCTGTACGCGGAGGCGACCCCGGAGGACCGGCGCAGCGCCCACGCCGCCCTGGCGGCGGCGGCCGGCGACCCGATCGAACGGGCCCGGCACCTGGCGCTGGCGACGAGCGGCAAGGACGAACGGGTCGCGGCGAGCCTGGCCGAGGCCGCGGACGAGGCCCGGGCCCGCGGCGCCCCCTCGGTGGCCGCCCAACTCGGCCTGCTGGCCGCCCGGCACACCCCCGAGAACGCGGTGCCCACCGTGGACGAGCGGCGGCTGCGGGCCGCCGAGGACGCGCTGACCGCCGCGGAGCCCGAACTCGCCCGCGCCACCGCCCGCGAGGTGCTGGCGCAGGCCACGATCCCGGCGGACCGGGTGCGGGCGTGGAGCGTGGTGATCGACTCGGTCGGGCAGGCGCTGTCCGAGGTCGACGACGTCTTCCCGCAGGCCCTGGCGGACGCGGGCGACGACCCGCGGCTGCAGGGCCTGGTGCGCTACCAGCTCGCCTGGCGGGCCCTGGTGGACGGTCAGATGCACGAGGCGCGCGCCGAGGCCGCCCGCTCGGCGGCGCTCGCCGCGCGGGCCGGCGACCGGCGCACCGAGTTGCTGGCGCTGTCCTTCAAGGCGCTCAACGAGACCTTGACGGGGCACCCCGACGCCGCCGCGACCCTGGCCCTGGCCTCCGCCGAGCCGCAGGACCCGGACGTGGCCATGAACCACAACGGCCCGGTCTACATCCGCTCCCGCTACCTGCTGATGAGCGATCAGCTCGACGAGGCACGCACCGCGTTGACCTGGCTGGCCGGTGAGGCACGGCAGCGTGGCGCGGTGGAGAGCGAGGTCTACTCCGTGCGCAGCCTGGCCGAGATCGAGCTGCGCTCCGGCCGTTGCGGCACGGCGCTGGACCTGGCCGGCGAGAGCCTGCGGCTGGCCGAGGACACCGGCATCGGCGAGGGATTCGCGCTGCAGATCGCGGCCCTGACCGAGGCGGCGGGCGGCACGGTGGAACGCGCCCTGTCGCTGGCCGGGGACGCGGTGCGGCGCGCCGAGGCCGACAGCGACATGCCGTACATGACGCGGGCGCTGTACGCGCTCGGCCACGCGCGGCTGGTCGGTGCCGACCCGCAGGGCGCGGTGGACGCCCTGCGCCGGGTGCGCGCGCTGGAACGCGAGATGGGCGTGACGGAGCCCGCGCGCGGCCGCTGGCAGGGCGACCTCGCCGAGGCACTGGTGCTGACCGGCGCGCTCGGTGAGGCGCGGGAGGTCGTCGACGAGACGCGCCGGCACGCCCTGCGGCTCGGCCGGCAGAGCATCCTGGCCGTCCTCGAGCGCGCCGAGGGGATGCTGCTCGCCGCCCGCGGCGACACCGACGGGGCCGTGGCGGTGCTGACCGGGGCCCGGCAGCGGCTGGCCGCGCTCGGCTACGGGCTGGAGGAGGCCCGCGCCGTCTTCGCGCTGGCCCAGGTCGAGGCGGACCGGCGCAACCGCCCGGCGGCCCGCGCGGCTCTGGACGAGGCCGGCCGGCTGTTCCGGCGGTCCAAGGCCCTGCCCTGGCTGGAACAGACGGGCCCGGCCCCGGCGGCCCCCGCGTCCGCGGCGCCGCCGGAGCTGGACGGGCTCGCCTCGATGGAACGGCAGGTGGCCGCGCTCGTCCTGGAGGGCTCCACCAACCGGGAGATCGCCGCGACGCTGTTCATCAGCGTCAAGACGGTCGAGGCGACCCTGACCCGGGTCTACCGCAAGCTCGGCATCCGCTCACGGGTGGACATCGTGCGACTCGCGGCAGGCCGCCGCGCCGGCTGACCCGGGCACCCGGCCCGGCGCCTCCGCCCCCTCGGCGCCGCGCCCGGCCCGACCCGCGTCCACCGCGAGCCGGGCATCCGCTCCCGGGTGGACATCGCGCGACCCGCAGCGGGGCCACCGACCCGGGCACCCGGCCCGGCGCCTCCGCAAGGCGTCCGTCCCGGTCCGGTGCCGTCGCGCACCCGCCGCCGGGCACACGACGTGACCGAGGGGTTTCCCTACGCGACCGGGTCAGGGGCTTTCCCTCATTGGGGTGCCCGGGCCGCGACCCTAGCCTGGGTCGCGCACAGAGCAGGCAGGTCGATCCGTCCCACGAGTGCACGTGCGCCAACTCGCCCCTCGCCCGCGGTCGTCGGCGAAGACGCCGGCCCAGGCCGTGCCGTACGCGCGGGATGCGGCGCCGCCCCCACCGGCGACCCGCGCGTTCCCCCCACCGGCAGCCTGAGGCGCCCCGCGTCACGGCTCACCCGTGCGAGGAGTACCCCCGCCGCGGTCGCGGCGCGAGCGGCGACCGCGGCCGGCCGGGTTCTCGTGA
Organism: Streptomyces sp. NPDC058864; assembly: GCF_042742985.1. Taxonomy (NCBI): domain Bacteria; kingdom Bacillati; phylum Actinomycetota; class Actinomycetes; order Kitasatosporales; family Streptomycetaceae; genus Streptomyces; species Streptomyces sp. NPDC058864. The sequence continues at coordinate 9,306 of NZ_JBHYMQ010000004.1, forward strand.
CAGAGGGCGGTCCGGATGAACTCCTGACCCGTCGGTCAGGCCGAGCCGGGGGGCCCGGGGGGGGGGCCCCGCCCCCCCCCCCCCGGCCCCCCACCCCCCAGCGGCCCCCGCCGGCGGCGGCGGCAGGGGCGGGGATGAGGGGGGAAAACCCC
>NZ_JBHYMQ010000004.1:9467-277889 GCF_042742985.1 Streptomyces sp. NPDC058864
TTGTTCTCCCTCCCGGGGGCTGTACCTAAAAAACCACCCCCCGGCGGCCCGGGCCGGCCGGGGGCCCGCGGGGGCCGCCCCCCCCCCCCCCGCCGCGCCCCCTCTCCACGTCAGCGGCCGCGCTCGGCGGCGTCGACTGCGGCGTAGATCCGGTCGAACACCGGCTTGAGGCTCTCCAGCTCCCCCGGGTCCAGCGGGTCCAGGACCATCCGGCGCACGGCCTCGACGTGCGCGGGCGCGGAGGCCACCAGCTTGTCGTACCCCTCGGGCGTGAGGATCGCGAGGGTGTAGCGGCCGTCCCCGGGGTCCGGCTCGCGGCGGACGAAGCCCTGGTGCTCCAGGCGCCGCACCACGTGCGACAGCCGGGACAGGGAGGAGCTCGCACGGTCCGCGAGCACGCTCATCCTGATGGTGTGCCGGTCCTGCTCGGAAAGCATCGCGAGGACGTGGTACTCCATCCAGTTCAGGTCCGCGTCGCGCTCCAGCTCGCGTTCCAGGGCCGGCAGGAGCCGGGCCATGACCCGGGCCATCGACATCCACGCGGTCAGCTCACCACCCTGCAACCAGCGCGGCTCCGCCGCGGCGGGCGCGGGCGGTGCCGCTGTGTTCTTCGTCATGTTCCCCAGGCTATCGGACTGCTTGAAGCTTCAATTCGATCTGTTACAGTGCACTTGAAGCTTCAAGTTGAAGCTTCAATCCATACCTCGCACCACACAGATCGGGAATCACGCCTCATGACCAGGATCGGCATCATCCTCGGCAGCACCCGCCCCGGCCGCAACGGCGAGAAGGTCGCCCACTGGGTCGTCGAGCAGGCCGCCAAGCACGCCGGCGACGCCACCTTCGAGCTCGTGGACCTCGCCGACTACCCGCTCCCCCACCTCGACGAGCCGATCCCGCCGGCCATGGGCCAGTACCAGAACGCCCACACCAAGGAGTGGGCCGCCAAGATCGCCGGCTTCGACGGCTTCATCTTCGTCACCCCGGAGTACAACCACTCCACCTCGGGCGTGCTGAAGAACGCCATCGACTACCTGCACGCCGAGTGGAACCACAAGGCGCTGGGCGTCGTGTCCTACGGCTCGGTGGGCGGCGCCCGCGCCGCCGAGCACCTGCGTCTGATCGCCGGTGAGCTGAAGATGGCCGACGTGCGCAGCCAGGTCGCGCTCTCCCTCTTCACCGACTTCGTCAACTTCAGCGAGTTCGCCCCCGGCGAGCACCAGGCCGCGAGCCTGTCGACCCTGATCGACGAGGTCATCGAGTGGAGCAGCGCCCTGGCGCCGCTGCGCGGCTGAGCTCCACGCCGTTCAGGCCCCGCCCCGGCCCGGGGCGGGGAACGGCGGACACCGGGGCCGGGCGGAACGATCCCCGCCCGGCCCCGCCGCCGCTCAGGCGAAACGCACGTCGTGGTCCGCCTCCGGGTCGGAGGCGGCGAGCAGCCGTCCGCCCTCGGCTTCCAGCGCTTCGCGGTCGGCGGCCGCGAGCGGTGCGAACGGCGCGACCGTGACGACAGCGGCGCCGCGCGCCCGGTCGGTGCTCCAGGTGCCGGCCACGAAGCCGTCGACGAGGACGGTGCCGCGGACGATGCCGTTCGCCGTCATCACCCGGCGGACGTCCTCCCGGGCCAGGATCCGCGAGCGGTCGGCGTGCGAGAGCACCAGGTTGTCGAAGTCGGCGACGAAGCGCGCGCCCACCGGCAGGTCCGGGTCGGGCAGCGGGGCGGCGTCCGGGTCGTCGTGGAGCACCCTGCCCTCCTCGTCGCGGTAACGGCGCAGCTCCATCGAGGCGAAGACCTCCCGCAGCCCGGTGAGCCCGGACCACTTCTGCGCATCGGCGACGGATGCGGGGCCGAAGGCCGCCAGGTAGCGGCGCACCAGCGCCCGCGGGTCGGCGGCGGCGACGGGGCGGGGCCCCAGCCAGGAATCGGCCGTGGTGTACGCGGTCCGCCCGGTCACACCCCACACGCCGCGCGGCGGCACCTGCACCAGCGGCAGCCAGTTGCGGAGCGCGTTGACCAGGGAGGCGGGATCGGCGTCCGGCCAGCGCGGGCCGAGCAGGTCGCGCAGCTCGCCCGGGGTGCGCGCCCGCGTCCCGACCAGCGCCCGGCAGGCGGCGACGGCCTCGTCGCGGTCCACGCCGCGCACACCGGCGCCCCAGGGGCCCTGGGCGATCTGCCGGTCCAGCAGCGGCTGCAGCACCGGGCGCAGCCGCAGCGCGTCGTCCGCGGTCACCAGGTGGACCGTGCCGCGCAGCAACGCGATCCGGACGACCCCGCGGTCCAGCAGCAACCGGGACAGGTCGGCGAAGGCGAAGCCGTCGAGCCGGGTCCACAGGGCGGTGTACGCCGCGTGCGGGGCCTGCGACTGAAGGCCCACCAGATGCCCGACCGCTTCCAGGGGGCCCATCCGCGAGCGCGCCAGCAGGAGTTGCCGGTCCAGCAGGGCCCGGTTGAGCGTACGGCGGCCCAGCACGGCCCCCGGTGTCGTCCTGCGCATGCGGACACCGTACGGCCCCGAAGAACTCGGGGGTAACAGTCGCCCCGGCAGCGCCCGGGAGTGTAGACATAGCCCATGGCAGGGCCGAGCGATCACCGCGCCTCGAGGAACCGACCGGAGCGGGGGCTGCGAGCGCTGCTGGCCGGACGCAGCGTGGCCGGGCAGGTCTTCCTGCTGCAGGTCGTGGTCGTCGTCCTGCTGGTCGCCGCCGCCGTCGTCGAACTCGTCGTCCAGGCACGGCACGACAGCGAGCAGGAGGCCCGCAACCGGTCGGTGGCGGTGGCCACGACCTTCGCGAGCTCACCGGGCCTCGTGGCGGCGCTGCAGTCCCCCGACCCGACCGCGGTGCTGCAGCCGAAGGCCGAACAGGCGCGCCGGGGCTCCGGGGTGGACTTCATCGTGGTGACGGACCGGCAGGGGATCCGCTACACGCATCCCAAACCCGACCGCATCGGCAAGAAGTTCGTCGGTGACATCGGGCCGGCACTGCGCGGCCAGCTGGTCACGGAGAACATCGTGGGCACCATCGGCCCGCTGGTGCAGGCGAACGTGCCCGTCCTCGACGACCGGGGCGAGGTCGTCGGCATCGTGTCCTCGGGCATCACCATCGCCAAGGTCAGCGGCGCGGCCAACGAGCAGCTGCCGGTCATGCTGGGCATCGCCGCAGGGGTGCTGGCGCTGGCCACCGCCGGGAGCTGGCTGATCGCCAGACGCCTCACCCGGCAGACCCGGGGCCTCGGCCCGGTCGAGATGACGCGCATGTACGAGCACCACGACGCCGTGTTGCACTCCGTGCGCGAAGGCGTCCTCATCCTCGACGGCGACCGGCGGCTGCTCCTCGCCAACGACGAGGCGCGACGGCTCCTGGACCTGCCCGCCGACGCGGAGGGCCGCCCCGTCACCGGGCTCGGGCTCGACGAGCGGGCCCGCGAACTGCTGGCCTGCGGCCGTGACGCCACCGACGAGGTGCTGCCGGCCGGGGACCGGCTGCTGGTACTCAACAACCGCCACACCGACCGCAACGGCGGCCCGCCGGGCAGCGTGGCGACCCTGCGCGACGCGACCGAACTGCGGGCGCTGTCCGGGCGCGCCGAGACCGCCAGGACCCGGCTGCGCCTGCTGTACGACGCGAGCATGGGCATCGGCACCACCCTGGACATCACCAGGACCGCGGAGGAACTGGCGCAGGTGTCGGTGCCGCGCTTCGCCGACTACGTCACCGTGGACCTCGCGGTACGCGTGCTCCGCGGCGACGAGCCGCAGTCGGGCCCGTCGGTGGAGATGCGCCGGGTGGCGGTGAGCGGGGTCCGCGACGACCACCCCCTGTACCCCGCGGGCCACCCGCTGCTCTTCGTGCCGTCCACTCCGCAGGCCGCCGGCATCGTCAGCGGCCGGGCCGTCCTGGAGCCGCGGCTCGCGGACTCCCCGGGCTGGCAGGCCCAGGACCCGCAACGCAGCGCCGAAGTCGTCGGCTTCGGCATCCACTCGCTGATCTGCGCCCCGCTCAGCGCCCGCGGCGTGCTCCTCGGAATGGTGAACTTCTGGCGCTCGCAGGCCCCGGAGCCGTTCGACGAGGAGGACCTCAAGCTCGCCGAGGAACTCGCCGCACGCGCCGCGGTGTGCGTCGACAACGCCCGCCGCTACACCCGCGAGCACGCCATGGCGGTCACCCTCCAGCACAGCCTGCTGCCCCGGGAGTTGCCGCGGCTGACCGCCCTGGACGCCGCCTACCGGTACCTGCCCGCCCAGGCGGGGGTGGGCGGCGACTGGTTCGACGTCCTGCCGCTGCCCGGGGCGCGGGTCGCCCTGGTGGTCGGCGACGTCGTGGGGCACGGGCTGCACGCCGCCGCCACCATGGGGCGGCTGCGCACCGCGGTGCACAATTTCAGCACGCTGGACCTGCCGCCGGACGAACTCCTGGGGCACCTGGACGAGTTGGTCGGCCGCATCGACCAGAGCGACTCCGCCCCCGCCGGTGACGGCGCCGCCCCCGCGGGCACCACCGTCGCCGGCGCGACCTGCCTGTACGCCGTCTACGACCCGGTGACGGGCACCTGCGCGATGGCCCGCGCCGGGCACCTGCTCCCCGCGGTCGTGCACCCCGACGGGTCCGTCGGGTTCCCCGACGTACCGGCCGGGCCCCCGCTGGGCCTGGGCGGACTGCCCTTCGAGGCGGTGGAGCTGACGCTGCCGGAGGGCAGCAGCCTGGTGCTCTACACCGACGGCCTCGTGGAGGACCGCGACCGCGACATCGACGAGGGCCTGGAACTCCTGCGCCGCTCCCTGTCCGAGCCCGGCCGCGACCCCGAACAGACCTGCCGCGACGTGTTCAAGGCCATGCTGCCCGCCCGTCCCGGCGACGACATCGCCCTGCTCGTCGCCCGCACCCGCGTCCTGTCCCCCGGTCGCGTCGCGGACTGGGACGTGCCCAGCGACCCCGCGGCGGTCTCCGGGGTCCGCGCGGCGGTCCAGCGGCAGCTGGCGGCGTGGGGGCTGGAGGAGTTGTCCTTCACGACGGAACTGCTGCTGAGCGAGCTCATCACCAACGCCATCCGGTACGGGGCCGAGCCCATCAAGGTCCGCCTGATCCTCGACCAGGTTCTGATCTGTGAGGTCTCCGACGCCGGGAGCACCTCCCCGCACCTGCGCTACGCGGCCGCCACGGACGAGGGCGGGCGGGGGCTGTTCCTCGTCTCGCAGTTCGCCGAACGCTGGGGTACGCGCTACACGCCCGAGGGGAAGGTGATCTGGGCGGAGCAGCAGTTGCCCCCCGGGGTGCGGTCGTAGTGCGCGGGTGTTGTTTGTGGTTGCGGTTGCGGTTTTTTTCCCCGCCGCCCTCCCGTTGCCCCGGTGCGGTCCGCGCCCGCGCGGCGTTCTTGTGCAGGCCGGTTGTTCGTGTGCGGGTCGTTTGCGCCTGCGGCGGGCGGTTTCCCGCCCGCCCGCCCGTGGCCCCGGTCGGTCAGTGACCGCCTCGCTGCGTGTTTTGGGGGTCGGTGGCGCGCCGGCGCACTCCCCCAGCCTTCGGCCGGGGGGACCCCCACAGCGCTCGCGGATTTGCCGGGCCGTTGCGTCACCGGCATCACCGCTCGTCTCCCCCAGCCTTCGGCCGGGGGGACCCCCATGGGCACACCCCGCCACACCCCCTTCTGCCGTGTGGGCGCATGACGGCCGGTGGGGGTGAGGAAGCGGTCCGGGGTTGCCGCACATGCCCTACTGACCCCCCACCGGCCGTTGGTCGCTCGCGATACGGAGGGGGTGGGGGAGTTGGGGGCACCCCCGGCCGAAGGCTGGGGGAGGGTGGGCGTTCTGGACGCTGACGTGTATTTGTTGTGCGGCAGAACGGCACCGATCCGGACCGCCCGCCATGCACATAAATATGCGGTACAGAATGCCCACCCCGGAGGCCCCGCCCCCGGCCAACCAAGGAAACCGGGCGCCGACCCGCACCAACCGTCCCCGGGGCAATCGGGAGGGCGGGCGGGGAAAAAACCCAACCGCAACCACAACGCACCCGCGCACAAACAAGCGGCCCGCGCCGCAGGCTCACCCCGGGGACGGGAAAGCGGCACCGTGGATCGGGGCGTTCACGCCCGTGAGGGGGCGGCCCGTGCCGCCGTGTCGGTGGGCGACGAACTCCGCGGCGATGGAAAGCGCCGTCTCCTCCGGCGTACGCGCACCGAGGTCGAGGCCGATCGGGCTGCGCAGCCGCCCCAGTTCGGCCTCACCGAGGCCCGTCCCGCGCAGCCGGGCGAGGCGCTGCTCGTGGGTGCGCCGGGACCCCATCGCGCCGACGTACGCGACGGGCATGCGCAGGGCCCGCTCCAGCAGGGGTACGTCGAACTTGGCGTCATGTGTGAGGACGCAGACGACGGTGCGCCCGTCGACCGGGGTCCGCTCGAGGTACCGGTGCGGCCACTCCACGACGACCTCCTCGGCCTCCGGAAAACGCCGGGCCGTCGCGAAGACCGGGCGCGCGTCGCAGACCGTCACCCGGTAGCCGAGGAACGTGCCGACCCGCACCAGGGCGGCGGCGAAGTCGATCGCCCCGAACACCAGCAGGCGCGGCGGCGGGACGCTGGTCTCGACCAGCAGCGTGAGCGGCTCGCCGCAGCGGCCGCCGTCCGCACCGATGCCGACGGTGGCGGTGCGGCCGGCGTCCAGCATGGCGTGGGCCTCCGCCGCGGCGGTGCGGTCCAGTTGCGGGTCGCCGAGGGTGCCCTCGTACGATCCGCCGGGGCGCACCAGCAGGGCCCGGCCGGGCAGGCCGGCGGGGCCGGCCACGACCCTGGCGAGCGCCGCCGCCTCCCCGCGGGAGGCGGCGGACAGTGCGGCGGCGAACTGCGGCTGGGGCAGGATCCGCTGGACGAAGACGTCGATGACGCCGCCGCAGCTCAGCCCCACGGCGAAGGCATCGTCGTCGGAGTACCCGAAGCGCCGGAGCAGCGGCTCGCCGGTCTCCAGCACTTCCTGGCAGAGCTCGTAGACGGCACCTTCGACGCACCCGCCGGACACGCTGCCGACGGCGGTGCCCTCGGCGTCGACGGCGAGCGCCGCGCCCGGCTGCCGGGGTGCGCTGCCGCCGACCGCGACGACGGTCGCGACGGCGAACGGCCTGCCCTCGGCCGACCAGCGGTCGAGCGCGTCGGCGATGTCCAGCATGGCGGGGACTCCTTCTAGCTGACGCCGAGCAGGCCCTCGAGCGGGTGCAGGGCGAAGTAGACGACGAAGACGGCCGTGAGCACCCACATGAAGACGCCGGGCTCGCGGTACCTGCCCTGGGCCGACTTGATCGCGGTGTAGGCGATGACGCCGGCGCCGACCCCGGCGGTGATGGAGTAGGTGAAGGGCATCAGGGCCACGGTGAGGAAGACGGGGACGGCCACGGAGCGGTCGCCCCAGTCCACGTGCCGCGCGTTGCCCGTCATCATGGCGCCGATCACAACCAGGGCCGCGGCGGCGACCTGGCCGGGGACGATCTGCGCCAGCGGGGTGAGGAACAGCCCGGCGGCGAAGAGCGCCCCGGTGACCACGGAGGACAGGCCGGTGCGGGCGCCCTCGCCGACGCCGGTGGCGGACTCGATGAAGACGGTCTGACCGGAGGCCCCGGCCACCCCGCCGATCGCGCCGCCGGCGCCGTCGATGAACAGCGCCTTGCTCAGGCCCGGCATGCGCCCCTCGGCGTCGGTGAGCTTCGCCTCCGTGCCGACGCCGATGACGGTGGCCATCGCGTCGAAGAAGCCGGCCAGCACGAGCGTGAAGACGATCATGCCGACGCTCAGCGCCCCGATGTGCTCCCAGCCGCCGAACTCGACGTGTCCGAACAGCCCGAAGTCGGGCGCGGAGACGATGTGGCCCGGCAGTTCGGGGACGGTCAGCCCCCACACCTTCGTGTCGGTGCCGCCGGCCGCGTGAACGGTCATGGCGAGGGCGGTGCCGGTGACGATGCCGATGAGGATGGCGCCGGGGACCTCACGCGCCTGCAGCATGAAGATCAGCAGCAGGGTGGCGCAGAAGACCAGCACCGGCCAGCCGGCCAGTTGCCCGCCGGTGCCCAGGGTGAGCGGGCTGCCCTCGCCCCGGCCCACGAATCCGGCGTTGACCAGCCCGATCAGGGCGATGAACATGCCGATGCCGATGGTGATCCCGTGCTTCAGCGGCAGCGGGATCGCGTTCATGATGACCTCCCGCAGACCGGAGACCACCAGCAGCACGATCACCGCGCCGTACAGCACGCACATCCCCATCGCCTGGGGCCAGGTCATGTGCGGGGCGACCTGCGTGGCGAGCACCCCGGAGACGGACAGTCCCGCGGCGAGGGCGAGCGGGACCTTGCCGACGAGGCCCATCAGGAGGGTGGAGACGGCGGCGGCCAGCGCCGTCGCCGTGATCAGGCCGGTCTGGCCGAGCCGGTGGCCGTCGACGTCGGGGCCGGACAGCAGGAGCGGGTTGAGCAGCAGGATGTACGCCATCGCCATGAAGGTCGTCAGGCCTCCGCGGAGCTCGCGGGCGACGGTCGAGCCGCGTTCGGATATGTGGAAGTACCGGTCGAGCCGGGTCCGTCCGGCGGGCCGGCGCGCGGGCGTGCCGGGCTCGTCCGGGGCGGTTCTGTGCATGGCTGACGGGGTCGACTGGGTCATGCGGTGCCACTCCCAAGGTTCACAGGGACACCCGGACGGCTTGCGCCGTGCGGGATTTGGGATGGTCCGCAGCACGACCGGGGGACGGCCCGACAGTGGTGCGGTGGACCGCCCGGCGCCGTACGGCGCCGGGCGGAGCTGCCTCACGTACCGGTCAGGTGCTCCGGTCGTACCGGTACGCGGCCGAGGGCGAGTCCGGTCGCCGCGCGGATGGCGGCGACGACGGCCGGGGTGGAGGACAGGGTCGGGGCCTCGCCGACGCCGCGCAGCCCGTACGGGGCGTGGTCGTCGGCGAGTTCGAGCACGTCGACGGGGATGGGCGGCGTGTCGAGGATGGTGGGGATGAGGTAGTCGGTGAAGGACGGGTTCCGGACCGCGGCCCGGTCGGAGACGAGGATCTCCTCCATGACGGCCAGGCCCAGGCCCTGGGTCGTGCCGCCCTGGATCTGGCCGACGACCGACAGCGGGTTGAGCGCCTTGCCGACGTCCTGGGCGCAGGCGAGTTCGACGACCTTGACCAGGCCGAGTTCGGTGTCGACGTCCACGACGGCGCGGTGCGCGGCGAAGGAGTACTGGACGTGCCCGCGGCCCTGGCCGGTGCGCAGGTCGAAGGGTTCGGTGGGGCGGTGCCGCCACTCCCGCTCGAGGTCGATCGTCTCGTCGCCGAGGACCTCCGCGAGTCCGGCGAGGACCTCGCCCGCGTCGGTGACGACCTTGCCCCCCTCCAGCCGGAGTTCGGCGGTGGCCCAGGCGGGGTGGTGGGTACCGAGCTTCGCCCGGCCGAGCTCCAGGACGCGTTCGCGCACCGCCTCGCAGGTGTGCCGCACCGCGCCGCCGGTGACGTACGTCTGCCGGGAGGCGGAGGTGGAGCCGGCCGAACCGACCTGCGTGTCGGCGGGGTTGATGGTGACCTGGGTGACGCCGAGTTCGGTGCGGGCGATCTGGGCGTGGACGGTGACACCGCCCTGGCCGACCTCGGCCATCGCGGTGTGGACGGTGGCCACCGGCTCGCCGGCGATCACCTCCAGGCGGACGCGGGCGGTGGAGTAGTCGTCGAAGCCTTCGGAGAAGCCGACGTTCTTGATGCCGACGGCGTAGCCGACGCCGCGGACGACGCCCTCGCCGTGGGTGGTGTTGGACAGCCCGCCGGGCAGGGCGCGGACGTCCACGGCGCCGCCGGCGCTCTCCCATTCCCGCTCGGGCGGCATCGGCATCGCCTTGACGCGGCGCAGCAGTTCGGCGACGGGGGCCGGGGAGTCGACGACCTGTCCGGTGGGCATGACGCTGCCCTGGGACATGGCGTTGAGTCGCCGGAACTCGACCGGGTCCATGCCGAGGGCTGCGGCGAGCTTGTCCATCTGCGCCTCGTAGGCGAAGCATGCCTGGACCGCGCCGAACCCGCGCATGGCACCGCAGGGCGGGTTGTTGGTGTAGAGCGCGAGGGCCTCGATGTCGACGTCGTCGATGACGTACGGGCCGGCGCTGAGCGAGGAGGCGTTGCCGACGACGGCCGGGGAGGAGGAGGCGTAGGCGCCGCCGTCCAGCACGATGCGGCACCGCATGTGGGTGATCTTCCCGTCGCGGGTGGCGCCGTGCTCGTAGTGCAGCTTGGCGGGGTGCCGGTGGACGTGCCCGAAGAAGGACTCGAAGCGGTTGTAGACCATCTTGACGGGCTTGCCGGTGCGCAGCGCCAGCAGGCAGGCGTGGATCTGCATCGACAGGTCCTCGCGCCCGCCGAAGGCGCCGCCGACGCCGGAGAGCGTCATGCGCACCTTCTCCTCGGGCAGGCCCAGGACGGGGGCGATCTGGCGGAGGTCGGCGTGCAGCCACTGGGTGGCGATGTAGAGGTCGACGCCGCCGTCCTCCGCGGGGACGGCGAGGCCCGACTCCGGGCCGAGGAAGGCCTGGTCCTGCATGCCGACCTCGTAGTCGCCGGTGACGATCACGTCGGCGCGCCGGGCGGCCGCGTCGGCGTCGCCGCGGACGATCGGCTGGCGGTGCACGACGTTGGGGTGCGGGACGTGGCCGCTGTGGTGGTCGGTGCGGCCCTCGTGGATCAGCGGCGCGTCCGGGCCGGTGGCGGTCGCCTCGTCGACGACCACGGGCAGTTGCCGGTACTCGACCCCGATCTTCGCGGCGGCGCGGCGGGCGGTCTCGGGGTGGTCGGCGGCGACCAGCGCGACCGGTTCGCCGTGGTGGCGGACCCGGCCGTGGGCCAGGACGGGGGTGTCCTGGATCTCCAGGCCGTAGTGCCGCACGTCGGTGGGCAGGTCGTCGTAGGTGAGCACGGCGTACACACCGGGCTGCGCCAGCGCCCGCGAGACGTCGAGGGAGACGATCTCGGCGTGCGCGTGCGGGCTGCGCAGGGTGTGTCCCCACAGCATGTCCTCGTGCCACAGGTCGGATGCGTAGGCGAACTCCCCGGTGGTCTTGAGGACGCCGTCGGGGCGCAGTGTGGACTCGCCGATGCCGCCCCGGGTCTCGGTGCCCTGGGTGGTGGGGGTGGGGGTACGGGTCACGCCCATCGCGGTCAGGCCTCCGTCCCCGTGCGGGCGGCCGCGAGGCGGACCGCGTCGAGGATCTTCTCGTAGCCGGTGCAGCGGCACAGGTTGCCCGAGAGCGCCTCGCGGATGTCGGCGTCGGTGGGCTGGGCGTTTCGCTCCAGCAGTTCGTCGGCGGCGACCAGCAGTCCCGGGGTGCAGAAGCCGCACTGGACTGCTCCGGCGTCGACGAAGGCCTGCTGGACCGGCGACAGTTCGGTGGCCGGGCCGGCGGGACGCGCCTGCCACCGCTGCGCGGCGCCCGGGTCGGTGCCGGGGCCCGCCGCGCCGGTGTCGCGCTCCTTGGCGAAGTCCGCCAGGCCCTCGACGGTCACGACCTCCCGGTCCTGCACCTGGCCCGCGGCGACCAGGCAGGCGCACACCGGGACCCCGTCGAGCCGGACCGTGCAGGAGCCGCACTCGCCCTGCTCGCAGGCGTTCTTGGAGCCGGGCAGGCCCATGCGCTCGCGCAGGACGTACAGCAGGCTCTCGCCCTCCCAGACGTCGTCGGCCTCCTGGCGCCGTCCGTTGACGGTGAAGGTCACGCGCATCGGGTGCTCCTCTCGTTGCCGCGGTACTCGTCCCAGGTCCAGCCGAGGGTGCGGCGGGCCATGACCTTCAGGGCGTGGCGGCGGTAGGCGGCGCTGCCGCGCACGTCGTCGATGGGGCTGGCGCAGCCGGCGACCAGTTCCGCGAACCGGCCCGCCACGGACGGCGGGATGATCCCGCCGCTGTCCCACAGCCCGTCCTCCTCCAGGGCCGCGGTGAGGAACTCCTCGGCGGTGCCGGCGCGGACGGGGGTGGGCGCGGCCGAGCCGATGCCCGTGCGCACCGTGCGGGTGGCCGGGTGCAGGGCCAGGCCGAAGGCGCAGACCGCGATGACCATGGCGTTGCGGGTGCCGACCTTGGAGAACTGCTGGGGGCCGTCGGCCCTGGCGATGTGCACGGCGCGGATCAGCTCGTCCGGGGCGAGGGCGTTGCGCTTGACCCCGGTGTAGAACTCCTCGACCGGGATCAGCCGGGTGCCGCGTACGGACACCGCCTCGACCTCGGCACCGGCGGCGAGCAGCGGCGGGTGCGAGTCCCCGGCCGGGGAGGCGGCGCCGAGGTTGCCGCCGACGCTGCCCCGGTTGCGGATCTGCGGCGAGCCCACGGTGCGGGCGGCAAGCGCGAGGCCGGGCAGTTCGCCGGCCAGGGCCTCGATGACGCGGGTGTACGGGACCGCCGCACCCAGCCGGACGGTCTCCTCCCCCACCTCCCACTCGTACAGGTCGCCGACACGGTTCAGGTCCAGCAGGACATCGGGCCGGCGGTGGTCGAAGTTGATCTCGACCATCACGTCGGTGCCACCCGCGATGGGTACGGCCGTAGGGTGCTCCGCCTTGGCGGCGAGGGCCTCCTCCCAGGTCGCGGGACGCAGGAAGTCCATGAGTGCTCTCTTCTTCGTCGGGGGACGGGATGGCTTTTCATGTCCTGTTCACGCTGTGTGACCCAGTACACGTCGGGGTACGGTGCCTGGTGCAGTCACCGAACACATGAAGCACTTCGCTGGTCGGTACGCTGGCCTTGTAGATTCCTCCGAAAGACGCGGACCTGAAACCTGTCGGCATCGACACGGCAACACCGATGCGACCGAGCGGGCGCCACCCTGGTACCGCCCCGGACAAGGAAGCGTTCGAGACAAGGCGACGACGATGCGGCTGCGCGCACTGCTGGACACCGATGCCCTGGGCCTGCGGCTGCTCGGCGGCGAGGACGAGCTGGACCGCACGGTCCGCGGTGTGATGACCACCGACCTGAAGGACCCCAGCCGCTACCTCTCCGGCGGCGAGCTGGTGCTGACCGGGCTGGCGTGGCGGCGCGAGCCCGAGGACTCGGAGCGCTTCGTGCGGATCCTCACCGCGGCCGGCGTCGCCGGACTCGCGGCGGGCGAGGCCGAACTGGGTTCCGTCCCCGACGACCTGGTGCTGGCCTGCGCCCGGCACCGGCTGCCGCTGTTCGCGGTGGACGAGGACGTCGCCTTCGCCTCCATCACCGAGCACGTCGTACGCCAGGTGTCCACCGAGCGCGCCGGGGACCTGGCCGCCGTGGTGGAGCGGCACCGCCGGCTGATGACGTCCGGCCCCGAGGGCGGTGGCCCCGACGCCGTCCTGGACCTGCTCGGCAGCGACCTGGACCTGAGGGCCTGGGTGCTTTCCACGACCGGCCGCCGGATCGCCGGATCGGACCACCCGCTGCCCGCCGGCGTACGGGCCGAACTCGCCGGCGAGCACCTGGCGGCCGCCCGGACCGGCCGCCCCTCGCCGCACCGCGCCTACACCGCGGGCCGCCACTACTCGCTCTTCCCGATCCGCAGCGGCGACCCGGCCGACGACATCCGCGGCACCCTGCTCTCCGACTGGTTCCTGGCCGTCGACGCCGACGCGGGCGACTGGCCGGCCGAGCGGCTGGACCTGCTGGACGGCGTCACCCAGCTCATCGCCGTCGAGCGCGACCGGCGGGACGCCGCGCGCACCGTACGCCGCCGGCTCGCCGCCGAGGTGATGGACCTCGTGCAGGCCGGCGCGCCGCCGGGGGAGATCGCGGCCCGGCTGCGGGTGGCCGCGCCCGTACTGGTGCCGGGGCTCGGCACCGCGCCGCACTGGCAGGTCGTCGTCGCCCGCGTCGACTGGGCGGGCGGCGGGCCCGCGGCCGGGCCGGTCGCCCAGGCACTGCTGGAGGAGGCCCTGGTCGACCCGGGCGCGGTGGGCCCGGACCCGGCGGACCGCATCGCCGTCGCCCACGCGGGCGAGGAGGCGATGGCCCTCGTCCCGCTGTCGTCGCTGGAGTCCGACGGCTCGGCCCCCGAGCTGTCGGCCCAGGGGCTGCTCGCCGTCCTGCGTGCGCCGCTCACGCGGGGCCTGGACGGCGACGGCCGGCTCACCGTCGGCGTCAGCGCCACCGTCCACTCCGCCGACGGGCTGCGCGGGGCCCTGGAGGAGGCCCGCCACGCCCGCCGCGTCGCCGCCGCCCGCCCGGGCCGGGTCTGTGTCGCCGGCCACGAGGAACTGGCCTCCCACGTCCTGCTGCTGCCGTTCGTCCCCGACGACGTCCGCCGCGCCTTCACCGCCCGGCTGCTGGATCCGCTGCGCGCCTACGACCGGCGGCACCGCGCGGAGCTCATCCCCACGCTCGAGGCCTTCCTCGAGTGCGACGGTTCCTGGACGCGCTGCGCGAACCGGCTGCATCTGCACGTCAACACTCTGCGCTACCGCATCGGCAGGATCGAGCAACTGACGGGCCGCGACCTGTCGCGCCTGGAGGACAAGCTCGACTTCTTCCTGGCCCTGCGGATGAGCTGACGGCGGGGTCGGCGGGCGGGCCTAGTAGACGTTGGTCAGCCAGATCTGGTTCCAGGCGCCGCTGCAGCTCCAGACCTGGAGCTGGGTGCCGTTGGTCCAGGACTTGCCCTTCGCGTCCAGACAGCGCCCGTCGTAGCGGTTGACGACGGAGTAGCCCCAGCCGAGGGAGCCCTCCCGCAGCTCCCACAGCTGGTTGGCGGCCCTGGAACAGGTGTACAGGTACACCACGGTCCCGTCGGCCGCGGGCCGGTCGCGGGACTCGTCCAGGCACTTGCCGCTCCCGGCGTCCTGGAAGTAGACCACCGGCTCGCCGTCCGCGGTCGTGCCGACGCGGACGGCCCGCACGTTCTGGTTGCCGCTGCCGCCCAGGGTCCACAGCTGCGCCTTCGCTCTGTTGGCGCTGCCCGCGAAGGCGATGACATGCGGCGTCCCGTCGTACGGCACGTAGAGCCGGACCGCCCCCGGGACGGGATCGTGCGCTCCGTACGCCGCCGCGTCGGCGGGCAGCACGGTGAGCAGCAGCGCCGCAGCCGCGGTCGTCGCGGTGGCGGCGCGGGCGAGCAGTCTGCGCACGGTCATGGGTCCTTCTCCTCTTCCGTCACAGCGGGGCGGCCCGGATGCCCACGACGGTCGCGGAGGCCGTTTGCACGGCGGTTGCGGCCCGGTTGCCGCGGTCCTTGACCGAGGATCACCGGCTCGGGCAAGCTCGCTGCAAAATTCGGGGGGCCGGGTGTTCGAGTTCGATGTCCTGGGACCGTTGTGCGTGCGCCGGGAGGGCCGATCGGTGGCACTGCCGGCGCCGATCCTGCGCCGGCTGCTGTGCCTGCTGCTGGCGGGCGGCGGACGCCCGGTGTCCGCCGGGCAGCTCCAGGACGCCCTGTGGGACGGCGAACCGCCGCCGAGCTCGCGCAAGACCCTGCAGGTCCATGTGCACCGGCTCCGCCGCGAGCTGGGGATCGAGGACCGGCTGCGCCACGGACCGCAGGGGTACGCGCTGACCGTCCACGACGGCGAGCTGGACGCATGGCGTTTCACGGACCGCGCGGACCGGGGGCGGCGGGCGCTGCGGAGCGGGGAACCGGCACGCGCCGCCGAGCTGTTCCGCGAGGCGCTGGCGCTGTGGCGGGGCCCGGCCTACGACGGCGTGCCCGGTGGGCCGGTCGTCGCCGCCGAGACCGGGCGGCTGGAGGAGCTCCGTGTACGGGTGCACGAGGAGTGCGCGGGCGCGGAGCTGGAACTCGGCCGGCACGCGGAACTCGTCGCCGAGCTGACCGCCCTGGCGCACCGCCACCCCTACCGCGAGGAGTTACGGGGACACCTCATGCTGGCCCTGCACCGGAGCGGGCGCCGCGCGGAGGGCCTGGCGGTGTTCCGCGAGACCCGCGCGCTGTTCGCGGAGCATCTGGGCATCGATCCCGGTGAACCGCTGCGGCGGCTGCACGAGGCGATGCTGCGCGCCGACGAGGGTCTGGAGGTCCCGTCACCGGCGCTCGCGGGGCCTCCGCGGCCACGGCCCGGGGGGCCGCCGCGCCGTGCGGGCGCGTTGCCCGCGCAGGCCACCGGCTTCGTCGGGCGGCGCCCGGAGGTGGAGGCGGTGCGGGCACTGCTCGCCGGTTCCCGGCTGGTGACGCTGACCGGCGTCGGCGGGGTCGGCAAGACGCGGCTGGCGCTGCAGGTGGCCGAGGAGGAGAGCGCCGCCTTCCCCGACGGGGCGTGGCTGGTGGAGCTGTCCTCGGTACAGGAGGGGGAGCTGGTCGCACACGCCGTGGCACAAGCACTCGACCTGCACGACTGGGCGCTCCGGCCGCCGCTGCAGGCGCTGCGGGAACATCTGGCCGGCCGGCGGCTGCTGCTGGTGCTGGACACCTGTGAGCATCTGGCCGACGCCTGCGCCCTGTTGGCCGAGACCCTGCTGCAGAGCGCTCCCGGCATCCGCGTCCTGGCCACCAGCAGGGAGTCCCTGGGTGTCGCCGGGGAGCAGATCTACGTGGTCGCGCCCCTGCCCGTGGCACCGCGGGATCCCACCGCTTCGCGGGACGGGGTCGCGGACGCCGTCGCCCTGTTCGTCGACCGGGCACGGGCCGTCGACCGGCACTTCGCGCTGACCCCGCTCAACCGGGCGGCGGTCGGCCGGCTCTGCGCCCTGCTCGACGGCATCCCGCTGGCGATCGAACTCGCCGCCGTGCGGCTGCGCTCCCTGTCGGTGGGTCAGATCCTGGAGCGCCTGGACGACCGCTTCACGCTCCTCGGCGTAGGACGCCGGACGGCGCTGCCCCGGCACCAGACGCTCAGGACGGCCATCGAGTGGAGCCACCAGCTCTGCTCGCCGGGCGAACGCCTGCTGTGGGAACGGCTGTCGGTCTTCTCCGGCAGCTTCGACACGGAGGCCGCACAGGACGTCTGCGCCGATGCCGAGCTGTCGCGCGCGGCAATCCCCGACCTGCTCGCCGGCCTCGTCGACAAATCGGTTCTGCTCCGCGAGGAGGACTCGCTCGGGGTCAGGCTCCGCATCCTCGACACGGTCCGCGAGTACGGCGCCGACCGGCTGCGGGGGCACGGCGAGCAGGACCGTCTGCGCCGCCGCCACCGGGACCACTGCCTGGCCCTGGCGCACCGCTTCGAGGACGACTGGTTCGGGCCGCGTCAGCTCCTGTGGCACCGGCGGGTGCTGCACGAGCACGCCAACATCCGCGCGGCGCTCGACTTCTGCCTGTCCCGGCCCCCGGAGCACCGCACCGGCCTCGAACTCGCGGGCACCCTGTGGGTGTTCTGGGTGGCCTGCGGGCTGTTCATGGAGGGGCGGCACTACCTCGACCGGCTGCTGGGACTGGAGCCGGCGCCGAGCGAAGAACGGCTCAAGGCGCTGTGGGCCTGCGGACACGTCGCCCTGGGCCAGGGCGACACCGAGACCGTCGACCGGGTGGCCGGCGAGTGCCGGTCCCTCGCCGACAGGCACGGCGACGGTGTCGCGGCCGCCTTCGCCACCCACCTGCTCGGCGCCGCCGCGGCCCAGCGGGGCGACGCCGGGACGGGTGTCGCCCTCGCGGCCGACGCCGTCCGCCTCAGCCGCGCGCTGCCCCGTACCGCCGACCGGGAACGCGGGCTGGCCATGGCCCTGGTGGGCGAGGCATTCGCGCTGCTGATGAACGGCGAGCTCGACGCGGCCGCCGCGGCCGTCGACGAGCAGCAGGCCCTGTCGGCCTCCCGCGGCGAGATCTGGACGCGCTCCTGGAGCAGCAGCCTGCGAAGCTCGGTCGACCTCGCCCGCGGGGAGACCGCGTCCGCCGTCGCCCACGCGAGGGCCTCGCTGAGGGTGCGCCGGATGCTCGGCGACACCCTCGGCGTGGCGATGTGCGTCGACACGCTGGCGCACGCCGCCCTCGCCTCGGGCGACGCCGACGGCTCCGCCCGCCTGATGGCCGTCAGCCGCCGGGTCTGGGAGATGTTCGGTCCGCCCCAGTTCGGCTCCCCCGAACTGCGCGCCGCCCAGGACCTGTGCGCGGAGCAGGCACGCAAGCTCATCGGCGACGCGGCGTACGACAGCGCCTTCCGCGCCGGCGGCGCTCTGGACCTGGAGGACGCGATCTCCTTCGCCCTGGGCGGGAGCTCGCGGTCCCCATGGGACCCCGGAGGGCCGTGGGGACCGCGGTGACGACCGCCCCGACCGCGGGCGTTCGGGAACCGGCTCCGCTCAGAGCGCGCAGTCGCGGTTGGGGATGTACAGATCGAGCCAGGTGTTGGACCCGACGATGCCGTCCACGCCACCGGGTGTCCGGTTGCAGCGCTGCACCGCGCGAACGGCCTCGTCGGTCTTCGTCCCGAACTCGCCGTCCTCGGACAGCCAGTAGTCGTAGGCGCTGCTCCCCACGTTGATGAGGCACTGGATCTGCTTCACTGCGGCCGCCGTGCTCGCGTTGTAGGGGCCCTTCTTGAGTGTCGGGCGGTTCCAGTCGTTCACGTAGTTGCACTCTCCGTAGGTGTCCGCCGCGTGCGCCGAGGTCGGTGCCACCAGCCCTCCCAGGCACAGCGCGGCGACGGTGGCGCCCACGGCGCCGATGCGGGCACGGTTCATGCGCATGGTCTGTCCCCTCCACAACCTGCCGGATACGCGCCCCTGTCCGGGGCGCCGGTGAACAGCGTCCGCCCCGCCGGATGCGGTACGGATGCGCCGTGGTTGCGCCACGGTTGCGGGTGGGGCCGGCCAACTGCCGTGCGGGAAATCGATCACGCGCCGTCCGCCCTCTTGGCGTGGCACCCGGTGACGTGCTGGACTTCGGCCCAACCGTGCTCGATGACGCGCTTCGGGGAGGGCAAGTGGCGGACACCGCCATGTCGGACGCAGAAGTGGGACCCGACGCGACGGGTGGCGGTACACCGCCCGACGTGTCGCGGCTGCGGGGCCGCGGGTGCTGGACGGAGGCCGCGCAACTGCTCGCACCGCACGCGGAACGGTTGCCGGCGGCGGCGACAGGGCGGGCGGCCCTGCTGATCGAGCGCTGCATGTTCACCCTGGACGGCTGGGCGGAGGCGGAGGACGCCCTGCGTACCGCCGAGGCCCTGGCCCGTACGGACGACGAGCGCGGCGAGGCCGCCTGCGAACGCGGCAACCTGGCGTACCTGGCGACGCTCTTCGGGCTCCGCGACCGGGCCGACGAGGCGCGGGCGGCCCTGATGCGCAGCGCGGCGCTGCTGGCACCCGGCGCGGCGGGGCGGCCCCTGCTGGACTTCCGGCGCGGCCTGGTCGCGGAGAACCTGGGCGACGACCCGGCCGCGGCACGGGCCGCGTACCGCCGGGCGCACGCGGGGGCGGTGGCGCACGAGGACGTGCTGCTGACCTCGTACACCTGGCGGCACCTGGCGGGGCTGGCGGCCCGCGACGGGGACGTCGCCGAGGCGCGGCACGGCTTCACCGAGTCGCTGCGGATCCGTGTGGAGCTCGGCTACGCCGTCGGGGTCGCGCCGGCCCTGACCGCGCTGGCCGGGGTGACGCCGGATCCCGAGGCGGGACGGCTGCGCGCGGAGGCGACGCGGCTGTTCCGGACGCTGGGCGGGGTGCCCGTGTGGCTGGCCGAGGAACTGGAGGCGGCGGAAGGCTGAGCGTCACGCCCCGGAGAAGTGCTCGCGCACCAGTGACTCGACGGTGGCGAGATCGCCGGAGACCAGTGCCTCCAGCAGCGCCGCGTGCTGCGTGGCGTCGGCGACCAGGCGGGCGCTGATGCCGCGCACGGGGGCGGCGCCGGGCCGGGCGTGGCCGTGGTCGTCCGTGACCGGCCACTGCGACCTGCGGTGCAGCTCGTCGGCGACGGCGACGAGCTGCCGGTTGCCGGACAGCTCCAGCAGGGCGCGGTGGAAGGCCCGGTCGGCCTCGGCGTAGGCGGCGCGGTCGCCCAGGGCCGCGGCGGCGACCGTGGCCTCGGCGAGCGGCCGCAGCTGCTCCCAGCGGGACGCCGGAAGGGTGCGGGCCATGCGCAGCACGACGGGGACCTCCAGCAGCGCGCGCACCTCGGCGAGCTCGGCCAGGTCCCGGCGGCTGCGCTCGGCGACCCGGAAGCCCTTGTTGGGCATGGCCTCCACCGCGCCCTCGCGGGCCAGCAACTGCATCGCCTCGCGCACCGGGGTGGCGGAGACCCCGAAGCGCTCGGCGAGGGCGGGTGCGGAGTACACGGCCCCGGGGCGCAGCTCGCCGGTGAGCAGGGCGCCGCGCAGGGCGCGCAGGACCTGGTCCCGTACGGTGTGCCGCTCGGGCAGCCGGCGCGGCCGGGGGAACCCTTCGGCGCGCTCCGGGACGGCCCCGGCGCCGGCCTCGGTACCGGGCTCGGCGTGCGGGTGGGCGCCGCGGACCCGCTCGTCGTGACCGGGGGGCAGCCCGGGGGCCGCGGCGGCGGGCGCCGCGGGGCGCCGCTGGGCGCGGGGGGCGTACTCCACAGGGGCTCCTTCGGGCAGTCGTGTGCGCTGGCGCACTCCCGCGGGGAATGTGCGCCGTCCTCTATTGCAACACGCTCGGCGACCGGCTTCGAGCCCCCTGGCGGACGGCTCTGCCCCGGCAAGATCGTCCGAGGTATGCCATACCTCGTGCGGATCTTTCGCCCATGTCGTCCGATGACCCGTCAGGTCACAGGTTTCGACTCGATCAACTGAACCAAACCCGCTCCTCAGTTCGAGTATTCTGTCGATCTCGTCCCACGCCACCCCTCCGTTGGCGTTCTCTTGCCCTGAAACCGCGTCACGCGTCCGAGGCGTTCGCCAGGATGGCGCGCGGACGCCGTCTCGCGGCCCGAGCGCGACGGTACTGCGACGCAAGGAATCGCACGATGAGACTTACGGACATAACGCTGGACTGGGCGCTCCCGGGCGCCGTGGGTCTGGCGGTCCTCGCCGCCGCGGCGGTGTTCCTGCGCAACCGCAAGGCCCGCAAGGAGGACGCGGGCCAGGCCGATTCCTGGGAGCGCGCGGAGGAGCGGCGCCGCAAGAAGGAGGCCGTGTACGGCACCGCCTCCTACGTCCTGCTCTTCGGGTGCGCCTCGGTCGCCGCGGCGCTGTCCTTCCACGGCCTGGTCGGTTTCGGCCAGCAGAACCTCGGCCTCTCCGGCGGCTGGGAGTACCTGGTGCCCTTCGGGCTCGACGGCGCGGCCATGTTCTGCTCGGTGCTCGCCGTCCGCGAGGCGAGCCACGGTGACGCCGCGCTGGGCTCGCGGCTGCTGGTGTGGCTGTTCGCGGGCGCGGCGGCGTGGTTCAACTGGGTGCACGCGCCCCGCGGCGGCGGCCACGCCGGCGCCCCGGAGTTCTTCGCGGGCATGTCGCTCTCCGCGGCGGTGCTCTTCGACCGCGCCCTGAAGCAGACCCGCCGGGCCGCCCTGCGCGAGCAGGGACTGATCCCGCGGCCGCTGCCGCAGATCCGCATGGTCCGCTGGCTGCGCGCGCCCCGCGAGACGTACGGCGCCTGGTCGCTGATGCTGCTCGAGAACGTGCGCACCCTGGACGAGGCCGTCGAGGAGGTCCGCGACGAGCGCGCCCGCAAGGAGCAGGAGGCCATGCGCCGCCGCGAGCACGAGCGCCTGGAGCGGGCCCGCATCAAGGCGATCAACCGGCAGCACCGGATCTGGAACCGCGGCGGCCGCAAGTACGAACTGCCCTCCTCCGCCGCGGCCGGCGCCCAGTCCGGCGCGGAGCCTGCCATAGAACCGGAGAAGGCCGAACTGCCCTTGCGCTCCCGCCCGGCCCTGTCGCCCGTACGTGAGGAGAGCGCCCGTACGACGATCGACCTCACCGCCGAGGACGACACCATGGCGCTCCCGAAGCTGGACTCGCTGGAGCGCAAGCTCGCCGACCTGGAGCGCCAGTACGGCTGATCCCGCACGTCCGTGACGTCTCATCGCGCCGCTGCCCCGGCCCGGAACCCCGGCCGGGGCAGCGGTGCGTCCAGGGGCGGTCGCCGTCGGCGGTGGGACAGGGGCGGTCGGGCGTGGGCGGGTCAGCAGGTCTCGGCGCCGAGTTCGAACCAGACGATCTTCCCCGTGCCGTCACCGTCGGGGCGGACTCCCCACGCGTCGGCGAGCGACTGGACGAGCAGCAGTCCGCGGCCGGAGGTGCGGCGGTCGGAGGGGGCGCGCAGCCGGGGGTGACGGGTGGTGAAGTCCCGTACCTCGACGCGCAGTCGGCGGGACGGGGCGGGCTGCAGGGTCACCGTGAGGACGGCGCCGCGGTCGGTGTGGCGCAGGGCGTTGGTGACGAGTTCGGTGGTGAGGAGTTCCGCTGTGTCGGCGAGGGCGGGCACGCCCCAGCTCCGTAACGCCTCGCGCAGCAGCCTGCGGACGTCGGCGACGGCCGGCAGGTCGGCGTGCTGGAGAGGCCGGTGCAGCCGGCGCGCCTCGACGGGCCCACCGGCCTCCCTGCTGCCCGGCTGGACAGGCTGACGTTCCATCGGCTCCGCTCCGGCCGCTGACGCCCTTTCGGGTTCGAACATCTACGCGCAATGCATGCCCCACCGCGACCACGTCCAGTCATGGAGCGGCGACGGAGCGCTCCCGAATTCCATTGCATGCAATGCATGCAATGGATACAGTGGAGGGGTGCAGCAGACGGACGCCGCGCGCACGCGGCTGCGGGAACTGATCCTGGACGGGGTGTACGCCCCCGGCCAGCGCCTGACCGAGCTCGAGGCCGCGGCGGTGCTGGCCATGAGCCGTACGCCGGTGCGGGAGGCGTTCCGGGCACTGGTCGCCGACGGGCTGGTGCGTTCCGCGGGGCGCGGGGTGAGCGTGGTCGAGCTGGGACCGGCGGCACTGCGGCACGCGTACCAGGTGCGGGGCGTGCTGGAGGGGCTGACGGCGGAGCTCGCCGCGGAGCGGCAGCGGCGCGGGGAGATAGCGCCCGCCGAACTGACCGCGCTGGAGCGGCTCGCGGCAGACACGGAGGAGGCCACGGCCGCGGGACGGCTGGTCGAGGCCGTCCGGCACAACCGGCGCTTCCACGGCCGGATCGCCGTCCTGTCGGCGAACCCGGTGGCGGCCGGGTCGCTGGAGCGGCTGTGGGACCAGATCCAGGTCTCCACACGGCGGTCGCTCGCCGCACCGGAGCGCCCGGAGCAGGTCGCCGCGCAGCACCGCCGCCTGCTCGCCGCGATCGCCGCCGGCCGCGCCGGGGAGGCCCACGCGGCCGCCCGTGAGCACGTCATGGACACCTGTTCCGCCCACGAGCGGGACGGGACGGAGGAGGAGCGTTAGCCGTGCCCGACATCAGCAAGCGCCACACCTACACCACCGAGGTCGTCTGGACCGGGAACCGGGGGACGGGCACCAGCACGTACCGCGGCTACGGACGGGAGCACGAGGTCGCCGCGCCCGGCCTGCCCGTGCCGCCGATACCCGGCAGCTCGGACCCCGCCTTCCGCGGCGACCGCGCCCGCTGGAACCCCGAACAACTGCTGCTCGCCGCGCTGTCGCAGTGCCACATGCTCTCGTACCTGCACGTGTGCACCGTCGCCGGAGTCGTGGTCACCTCCTACACCGACCGGGCGGAGGGCACGATGGAGGAAACCGGTGACGGCGGTGGCCACTTCACCCGGGCCCTGCTGCGGCCCCGGGTGGAGGTGGCCTCCGCCGCCATGGTGGACGCCGCCGTCGAGCTGCACGCCGACGCCCACCGGTTGTGCTTCATCGCCGGCTCGGTCAACTTCCCCGTGGCGCACGAGGCGGAGGTGACCGTCGCCGCGGGCGGCTGAGCGCCCTTGGGCGGCGGGCCCGGATCAGCGCAGTCCCCGCAGCACGTTGCCCTCGGTGGTGAGGTAGTTGGAGCGGTAGTCGAAGCGGCGCGCCCGGGCGAACAGCAGGTAGTAGTACTTGGCGTTCTCGCTGAACCAGTAGGCCGGGGTCAGGTCGCCCAGCTTCATGGGACGGGCGGTCACGTCACGCACCACGGTGTACCCGTTGGCCACCTTGCAGTACTGCTTCTGCCGCCGGAACATCTCGGCGGCCCGCCGCCGGTAGAGCTCCTTGCCCGTGGCCAGCCACAGGAAGAGGCAGGAGTCCACGTACTCCGGCCGCAGCGGGTAGGAGGCGTCCAGGGCGCGCATGCCCCGGTAGTCGAGGCTCTCGGGAGGCAGGCGGAAGGAGCGCAGGGCGGCGGCCCAGCTGTCGTGGTAGGCCTCGCCCTCGGCGACGCGGCCGCTCTGGGCGAGCAGCCCGGCGTAGAAGGCGGTCAGTTCGGACTGCGCGTGCCCGGTGGTGGCGCCCGTGCGCATGTCGGCCTGGCGGAACCAGAGCCGTCCGGAGCGGCGCTCGGTCAGGTGCTCGAGGACGGCGGCGGTGAGCGTGGTGTACCAGGTGCGCAGGTCCTCGTCGCGGTACAGCTCCCAGCCGTCCCAGAGGTACTCGTAGAAGGAGTCGACGGGCGGGTCGAGGGTGGCGGTGGTGCCCGTCCACACGCCGGTCTCGACGTTCATGCCGGTGCCGAGCAGGTTCAGCCGCGAGCGGCGGTCGTAGACGGCACGCAGGGCCTTCTTCGCCGCGTCGTAGTACTTCCGGTCCCCGGTGAGCCGGGACAGCTCGCCGAACTCGGTGATGCAGGTGCCGATCTCGGCGAGGTAGTTCTCCTTGCCGGAGACCGCGCCGGTGGCCAGGTTCACATAGCGGTAGGGGGCTCCGGTGGGCGACCGGGTGAAGGCGGGGAGCAGCCGGTCGGCCAGGTCGCGGGCCCGGTCCAGCAGGACCGTGTCCTTGGTGGCCAGGTGCCCGGAGAGCAGCCCGCCGACCAGACGGATGATCGTCTCGAAGACCTGCACGGAGGCGTCCTGGCCGAGCACGAGGTCGTCGCGCACCCACTGGACGCCGGCCTCCAGCTCCTCGTCCAGCTCCATCAGGTAGAGGGTGTCCAGCGCCTCGACGATCGTCAGGCCGAGGGTGCTGCCGGGGATGAAGAAGTCCGAGCCGGCGCCGGCGAGCGGCCGCAACTCGTCGCGTCCCCAGGCGAGTCTGCGATAGGCGTCCCAGGCACTGCGGAACTCGGTGACGGACGCGCGGGCCAGCGCCGCGTACGGGTCGGCGGCGGCCGCCGCCGTACCGGGCAGGGACACGGAGGGGACGGCGGCGAGGGGGGCGAGCCGGGCTGCGGCACCGAGCAATCTGCGCCGGGAGAGTCCGCCGGGACGCGCGATTTTTCTCATGCCCCGAAAACCCCGTCCGCCTTCCGGGCGTTACGGGACACCACCGCATTGACGGGGAATCCATCCGGTGAGCCGACCCGAGGAGCTGAGATGCACGACGACCGTCTGCTGGTCGAGGGCCGTCTGACCAGGGCCATGGACCAGTTCGTCCGGCCCGCCCGCTACGCCGACCGGGTGCCGCTGGGCATGTCGGTGTGGCACGTGGAGGACCGCAGGGGCGAGCCCCCGCCGGTCGGCGAGGCGCTGGAGGCGTGGTCGAACGGAAGGTTCGAACCGTTCTCCGTGGGCACGCCCTGGGGGCCGCCGTGGTCGACGAGCTGGTTCCGGCTGGAGGGCACCGTGCCGGCGGCCTGGGCGGGCCGCCGGGTCGAGGCCGTGATCGACCCGGGGTTCGGCAACGACGGCCCGGGCTTCGTGGCCGAGGGGATGGTCTACGACGCCGAGGGGGTACCGGTCAAGGGCGTCCACCCGCTCAACCGCCATGTCCCGGTGGCCTCTCCCGCCGCCGGGGGTGAGCGGGTGGGCCTGCTGCTGGAGGCCGCGGCCAACCCCGCCGTGCTGCGGGACTGGCGGCCGACGCCGCTGGGCGACGTACTGACCGCCGGGTCCGGTCCGCTCTACCGCTTCGACACCGCCGAACTGGCCGTACTGGACGAGGACGTCTGGCACCTCGTGCTGGACGTCGAGGTCCTCGAGGGCCTGATGCACGAGCTGGACTTCCACGATCCGCGCCGCCACGAGATCCTGCGCGCGCTGGAGGACGCCCTGGACGCGCTCGACCTGCACGACGTGCACGCCACCGCCGCGGACGCCCGTCGTCAGCTGGCCGGAGCGCTGTCCCGTCCCGCGCACGCCAGCGCGCACCGGGTCTCGGCGACCGGCCACGCCCACATCGACTCGGCGTGGCTGTGGCCGCTGCGGGAGACCGTCCGCAAGGCCTCCCGCACCTTCGCCAACGTCACCGCGCTCGCCCGCGACTACCCCGAGCTGGTCTTCTCCTGCTCGCAGGCCCAGCAGTACGCCTGGGTGAAGGAGCACCAGCCGGTGGTGTGGCAGCGCATCCAGCAGGCCGTCGGGAACGGCAACTGGGCCCCCGTCGGCTCCATGTGGGTGGAGTCCGACGCCAACATGCCCGGCGGTGAGGCGCTGGCCCGGCAGCTCGTCCACGGCAAACGCTTCTTCCTCGACGAACTCGGCGTGGAGACCGAGGAGATCTGGCTGCCGGACTCCTTCGGCTACACCGCCGCGTTCCCGCAGCTGGCGAAGCTCGCGGGGGTCCGCTGGTTCCTCACCCAGAAACTGTCCTGGAACCAGTCCAACAGGATGCCGCACCACACCTTCTGGTGGGAGGGCATCGACGGCACCCGCGTCTTCACCCACTTCCCGCCCGTCGACACCTACAACTCGCAGCTCTCGGGCCGTGAACTGGCGCACGCGGTGCGGAACTTCGCCGAGAAGGGCCGCGCCACCCGCTCCCTGGTGCCGTTCGGCTGGGGCGACGGCGGCGGCGGTCCCACCCGGGAGATGATGGAGAAGGCCCGCCGGCTGCGCTCCCTGGAGGGGGCGCCCCGGGTGGAGATCGAGAAGCCCGCCGCCTTCTTCACCGCCGCCGAGGCCGAGTACGGCAACCGCGCCCCGGTGTGGTCCGGCGAGCTCTACCTGGAGCTGCACCGCGCGACGTACACCACGCAGGCCAGGACCAAGCAGGGCAACCGGCGCAGCGAGCACCTGCTGCGCGAGGCCGAGCTGTGGTGCGCGACGGCGGCGCTGGAAGCCCCGTCCTCGTACGCCTACCCGTACGAGGAGCTGGACCGGATCTGGAAGACGGTGCTGCTGCACCAGTTCCACGACATCCTGCCGGGCAGCTCGATCGCCTGGGTGCACCGTGAGGCACGCGACACCTACGCGCAGGTGCGGGAGGAGCTGGAGCGGCTCGTCGCGGCGGCGGTGCGGTCACTGGGCGGCGGCCGGTCGCAGGGCTCCCCCGCCGTGCTCAACGCCTCGCCGTACGCACGGGAGGAGGTGGTCGAGCTGGACGCCGCGGCAGCGGCGGCCCTGCCGGAGGGCAGCGGCGCGCAACCCCTGGCGGACGGCCGGGCGGCGGTGGCGGTCGGCGTCCCGGCGCTGGGCACCGCGGCCGCCGGGGGCCGGGCGCAGTCCGCGGCCGAGCCCGTGCGCGCGGTCCGGGAGGACGGGCTGACCGTGCTCGGCAACGGCCTGCTGCGGGTCGTCGTCGACGCGGACGGGCTACTGGCCTCCGTCCGCGACCTGGCCGCGGACCGGGAGGTGCTGGCGCCGGGGGCGCGCGGCAACCTGCTGCAGCTGCACCCCGACCACCCCACCAAGTGGGACGCGTGGGACATCGACCGCCACTACCGGCGCAAGCACACCGACCTGACGTCCGCGGAGTCCGTCGAGCTCGTCGAGGAGGGCCCGCTGCGGGCCGCCGTCCGGGTGGTGCGGGCCTTCGGAGGAAGCCGGGTCGTCCAGGAACTGCGGCTGACCGCCGGGAGCCGCCGGCTGGACGTGCTCACGGAGGTCGACTGGCGCGAGTCGGAGAAGGTGCTGAAGGCGTCCTTCCCGCTGGACGTACTCGCCGAGCGCTCCACCGCCGAGATCCAGTTCGGACACGTCCACCGCCCCACCCACGCCAACACCGGCTGGGACGCCGCCCGGTTCGAGATCTGCGCCCACCGCTGGCTGCACGTCGGTGAGCCCGGTTACGGGATCGCGCTGCTCAACGACTCCACCTACGGCCATGACGCGGGACGTTCCGGCACGGACACCACCGTCCGGCTCACCCTGCTGCGCGCCCCGCACAGCCCCGATCCGCACACCGACCAGGGCACGCACCGCTTCCGCTACGCCCTGCTGCCCGGCGCGACCGTGGGCGACGCGGTCGCCGAAGGGCTCGCCCTCAACCTGCCGCTGCGGCAGGCTGATTCACTGCCGCCGCTGCGCCCGCTGCTGCGGGTCGGCCACCCCGGCATCACGGTGGAGTCGGTCAAGCTCGCCGACGACCGCTCGGGCGACGTGGTGGTGCGCCTGTACGAGTCGCGGGGCGACCGCGCCTCGGGCACGCTCACCACGGGCTTCCCACTCGCCGGGGCCCGGGTCGCCGACCTGCTGGAACGGCCGGTGGCGGACGCCGGGCACGAGGGCGACGCGGTCGCCGTCGCGCTGCGCCCGTTCCAGGTCCTGACGCTGCGGCTCACCCCCGGGCCGCGTCAGGCGTCCCAGACGGCGACGGCGGTGCGGTCGTCGGCGTAGCCCTTGACCCGGGTCTGCGTGTCGCCGAGGAAGGCGGGCAGGCCCGGGGGCCCGGCGGCACCCCACCGCTGCGTCAGGTGGGCGACCAGGGCGGGCTCCCCGCGCAGCGGCCCGGCCAGGCCACCGCTGCACAGCAACAGGGTGTCGCCGGAACGGGCCACGGAGGCGCGGAAGCGGAAGCGTACGGCCGGGCTGTCCTCGGTCTCGGCGCGCTCGTCGGGCCGCCAGGGGTCGAGGTCCTGCCATTCCCCGCCGCGGATGCGGTAGAGCCCGCCGTCGCCGACGCCGAAGAAGAGCCGGATGCGGCAGTCGGGGTCGGCGGGCAGCAGCAGGCAGCGCAGGGTGGCGCTGTACTCGGCCGGGTCCAGGCCCAGGTCCTCGCCGCGGGCGCGCAGGCGTCCGTAGCAGCGGTCGGTGAGCCGGTGCAGCCCGGACTTCAGGGAGCCCCGGCGGGAGGCGCGGATGTCCTCGCTGAGCCGGGCGTGGCTGCGGCCCACCGCCGCCGCCATCCAGGTGCAGGCGTCGCGGGCGGCACGGTGGGCGGTGTCCGAGGTGCGCGGTCCGGTGGCGACGGCGATCAGCAGCAGCGCGTCGTCGCCGGCGCCGAAGCGGGCGGTCAGGACGGCGTCCCGGCGCGGCTCGCCCCGGTAGCGGGCGGAGTCGCCGCGCACCGAGGCCGTACGGACCGTCAGCAGGCCGTACCGGGCGCCGTCGAGCTCGGTGTCCGGGACGAGGTCGTCGAGGCCGTCCGGGTCGGCCGCCGGCCAGGCGGTGGGCTCGGGGTCGTACGTGGGCGGGCCGTCGCCGACGTACGGCGCCTGCGGGAGGGCCGGCTCCGGCCGGACGGTCGGTGCCGACCCGACGGCCGGGGCGGCGGGCGCCGGGGGCGCGGAGGGCGTCGCGGACCGCACGGGGTCCGGGCCGGGTTCGGCCGGGGCCCAGCCCGGAGGAAGCCCGGGCGGCTCCGAGGCCGGTCCGGGCGCCACCGGGGGCTGGGGCGGGCCCTGGTACTGCCAGGGGCGCGGGGCGGCCGCCGGGGGCGGGGCCGGGCGGCGCAGCCGCAGGGTGTCGGGCGGGCCGGCGTCGTCCGCGTCGGTGCCGACCCCGTACCCGGCGGGGGCCGTGCCCGGATCCGTGCCCGCGCGACCGCCGTCACCGGGCGCGGCCGGCGGGTCCGTCTCCTGCGGGGCGGCCTGCCGCGGCACCCCGCCGCCGTCCGGCTCCTCGCCGAGCGCGGAGAGCGCCGAACTGTAGCGGTCGTCGAGCGTGTCGCCCGGCTCCCGGCCCCCGGGGTCGGGCTGTCCGTACAACTGCCGCCACCACTCGTCCTCTTGGCGGCGGTCCGTCTCCCCCTGCTGACTCATGCCCCTATTGTCCACCGGCGGGCGCGCGGCGGAACAGGGTTCGGGTACGCGAATGGTCCGACGGGCGGCCGGCTCCCTCCTCGGGCCGCACGTCGGACGATCCAGTAGGGACACCTTGCCAGGACAGGGGTTCGAGCAGGGATGATGTCGGGCGGCGGGATTACGCCATGGCTCATTTCCGCCATGCCCTGTGTGTTGCGTTCGCGTTCTCCGGATCAGGAAGGGGTGCCCGTGCTCGGTGCCATAGGGCTGGACGATGCCCAGGAGGCGGCGTACCGCGCCCTCGTGGGGCTGGGGGCCGCCGAGGTCGTCGACCTTTCGCACCGGCTCGGCATGCCCGAGGACGAGGCGGCAAGGACACTGCGGCTGCTGGAGCGGCACGGCCTGGTCGCGCAGTCCTCCGCCCGGCCCGGCCGCTGGGTGGCCGCCCCGCCCACGGTGGCGCTCGGCGCGCTGCTCACCCAGCAGCGGCACCGGCTGGAGCAGGCCGAACTGACGGCGGCCGTGCTGGCGCAGGAGTACCGGGGCGAGGCGGCGGAGCCCTCGGCGCACGACCTGGTGGAGGTGGTGACCGGGGCGAGCGCGGTGGCGCACCGCTTCAACCAGCTCCAGCTGGGCGCGGAGAAGGAGGTCTGCGCCCTCGTGACGGGCACCCCGATGGTGGTGTCGGGGATGGAGAACACCGCCGAGGAGCGCGCCGCCGAACGCGGGGTGGCCTTCCGCGTGGTCATCGAGCGCGAGGTCATCAGCGGGCCGAACGGCGTCGCCGAACTCACGGCGGCGCTCGGCCGCAGGGAGCAGGTGCGGGTGGTGGACCGGGTCCCGACCAAACTGGTGCTGGCCGACCGGTCGCTGGCGATGGTGCCCATGGCCCGGGACGCGGGAGGGCCCGCCGCGCTGGTCGTCCACGGCAGTGGCCTGCTCGACTCCCTGATGGCCCTGTTCGAGAACGTCTGGCGCGAGGCCCTGCCGATCCGGCTGGGCGCCGGGGGCGCCCTGCGGGAGGAGTCACCGGACGCGCCCGATTCCATGGACCTGCAGATCCTGTCGCTGCTGCTGGCCGGGCTCACCGACGCCAGTGCCGCCAAGCAGCTGGAACTGGGTCTGCGGACGGTGCAGCGCCGCGTGAAGCGGCTGATGGAACTCGCCGAGGTGACGACCCGGCTGCAGCTGGGCTGGCACGCGTACGAGCGGGGCTGGGTGGAACGCAACCCCGGCTGATCCGCGGGAACTTGGCGCGCCGGCGACGAGGCCGGAAAACCAGGGGGCGCCGGGGCCCGGCTTCGGGCACGCTGGGCCCATGGGGACCGGACAGCTGTGCCTGATCGGTGCCGTCATGCTGTCCGGACTGCTGGGCGTGCTCGTTCCGGGCGCGCCGGGCCCGCTGATGTGCTGGGCCGCGGTCCTGTGGTGGGCGACCCATCTGCACACCCCCTTGTCCTGGGGCGTCCTGGCGGCGGCGACCGCTGTGCTGCTGCTCAACCAGGCCGTCCAACTACTGCTGCCCACCCGGTCGGTGCGCGAGGCCGGGGTACCCCGGCGGGCCTTCCTGGTCGCCGGGCTGTGGGCCGTCGCCGGCTTCTTCCTGCTGCCGGTCGTGGGCGCGCCCGCCGGTTTCACCCTCGCCCTCTACGGCGGCGAGCGGCTGCGGCTCGGCAGCCACGGCGCGGCCTGGTCCTCCACCCGTACGGCCATGCGCGCCGCCGGAACGGCGCTGCTGGTCGAGCTGTTCGCGTGCCTGCTGGTCGCCGGGGCGTGGCTGGTGGCCGTCCTCGGCTCGTAGGCCCGCGGTACGCGGCCCGCCGCGTCGCCGTCCTTCGGCGGAATCGTCAGGGCTCCGTAACAGCAGGATCCCCCGGGGCCCCGCTCCCGTCCTCCCGAGTGCACGTACGGAACACGGAACACGGAACAGCGGACACGGACACGGGGAGCGGTGCGGACATGGGGTGGAGCGGGATGCGCGGGACGAACGGCCGGGTGCTGGCGGCGGCGTTGGGCGTGGCGGGGGTCGCCGCGCTGGCGTCGGTCTGGACCGCCCAGGCCGGCACCGCCGACGGGCGGCAGGCGGCGGAACGTCCGGTGAAGCCCTCCGCGTCCGCCGAGCCCCGGCCCATACCCGGGCAGACCTCCGTGCCGGACGCC
This sequence comes from Streptomyces sp. NPDC058864, assembly GCF_042742985.1. Classification (NCBI taxonomy): domain Bacteria; kingdom Bacillati; phylum Actinomycetota; class Actinomycetes; order Kitasatosporales; family Streptomycetaceae; genus Streptomyces; species Streptomyces sp. NPDC058864. The sequence continues at coordinate 41,417 of NZ_JBHYMQ010000004.1, forward strand.
GCACTGCCCGCCCCCGTGGTGAACATGGACATCGCCCACGCCTCGGACAAGGGCCCCCGGGGCGTCAACATCACCATCGACGACGGACCCGACCCGCAGTGGACCCCGCAGATCCTCCAGGTGCTGAAGGACAACGGCGTGAAGGCGACCTTCTGCATGGTCGGCCCGCAGGCCCGGGCCCACCCCGACCTGGTGAAGGCGGTGGTGGCCGCCGGGCACCGGCTGTGCGACCACTCCGTCGCGCACGACACGACGATGAACGGCAAGTCGCGGGAGTACCAGGCGAAGGAGGTCCTGGACGCCGAGCGCATGATCACCCGGGCCTCGGGCGGCGTCCGGCCGCTGTACTACCGCGCTCCGGGCGGTGCCTTCACCCCGTACAGCCGCCAGCTGGCGGCCTCCCGCGGCATGCGCCCACTGGGCTGGAACGTCGACTCCGAGGACTTCAAGCAGCCGGGCACCGCCGCGCTGGTCGCCACCGTCAAGAACGAGATCTCCAACGGGCCGACGGTGCTCTTCCACGACGCGGGCGGAGACCGCGAGCAGACCGTCGAGGCGCTGCGGCAGGTCCTGCCCTGGCTGAAGCAGCAGGGCTACGCCTTCGGCTTCCCGGTGCGCTGACCGCCCGGCGGTCGTCCGGCACAACACAGAGAGCGCTCTCAGGAACTGCCTCCGAGCCGCGGGGAGAGCGCTCTCTCCGCGCTTCCGGGAGGGACTACGCTGTTCCCGTCCCGAGAGGAGCACCCCTTGTCCGACCAGATCACCGGAGCGCGCCCGACGCTCGAAGCCGTCGCCGAACGGGCCGGGGTCTCCCGGGCCACCGTCTCCCGGGTCGTGAACGGCGGGACGGGGGTGCGCGAGGCGCTGGTGGAGAAGGTCCGCAAGGCCGTCGAGGAGCTGGGCTACGTGCCCAACCAGGCGGCCCGCTCGCTGGTCACCCGGCGCACCGGGGCGGTCGCGGTCATCGTCGCGGAGCCGGAGAGCCGGGTCTTCGCGGACCCCTTCTTCGCGCAGCAGCTGCTCGGCATCAGCCGTGAGCTGGCGGTGCACGACTCGCAGCTGGTGCTGCTGCTGGTGGAGGGCCCGGCCGACTACGACCGTGTGGGCCGCTACCTGGCCGGCGGGCACGTGGACGGCGCGCTGGTCTTCTCGCTGCACGCCGAGGACCCGCTGCCCGGCATCATCCGCCGGATCGGGCTGCCCACCGTCTTCGGCGGCCGCCCCGGCTGGCCGGGAGCGGAGGGGGACCGCAGCCTGCTGTACGTGGACTCCGACAACCGCGGTGGCGCCCGCGAGGCGGTGCGGCACCTGGTCGCGCTGGGGCGGCAGCGGATCGCGACCGTCACCGGTCCCCTGGACCAGACCGCGTCGGTGGACCGCCTCGACGGCTACCACGACATCCTGATGGACGCCGACCCGCGCCTGGTCGTGGAGGGCGACTTCTCCGAGACGGGCGGGGAGCGCGCCATGGCCCGGTTGCTGGACCGGGCGCCGGACGTGGACGCCGTCTTCGTCGCCTCCGACCTGATGGCCTGCGGCGCGCTGCGGGTACTGCGCGAGCGGGGCCGGCGGGTGCCGGAGGACGTCGCGGTCATCGGCTTCGACGACATGGCCTCGGTGGCGGAGCTGTCCGACCCACCGCTGACCACGATCCGTCAGGAGATCGAGGAGATGGGCCGGCTGATGGTCAGGCTGCTCGTCCGGGGGCTGGAGCGGCGGGCGGCGGAGGACAGCGGCGGCCGGCCGCTGTCCTCGCTCGTCACCCCGACCCGGCTGGTGCGGCGCGCCAGCGCCTGACCGGCCGGGGCTCAGAGCGCGCCCTGCTCCTTGACCACACGGCGGGCCTGGGCGAAGAGCATGCCCACGTTGACCGACCGGCGGCAGACGACGACGGCGACGGCGTCCTCGTTCTGGTTGTTCCGCATGAACAGGTGGGTCAGGTTGTCGCTGTTGACGAGGATCTCCTGGAAGTAGTGCGCGTCGCTGGTGACCCCGCGGCGCTCCTTGAAGACGTCCTCGATCATCACCACCGTGCGCCCCTGGAAGAGGTCGAGCGTCGCCGCGGCGAGCAGGTCCAGGACCTCCGGCGGGTGGCTGTCGACGGTGTCGACGGACAGCAGCATGCCCGTCGACATGTCGACCACTCCGGCGGCGAGGCAGTCGGGCACCTCCTGGCGCAGGGTCTTCACCAGGCCCATGACCTGGTCGGACAGGTTGCCGTGCGGGCGTTTTCCGGTGGTGCTCACAGCACTCCTTCTGCGGTCTCGGCTGGGGGCGGGGTCGTCATCCGAGGACTCCCTCGGGGTCGTGCGCGGACTCCGGCGCGGGCACGGCGCCCGGTCCGGGATCGGGCGCCAGCAGGATCGCGCCGATACGATCGACGGCGGACCTGGCCTGGACATGGAGTTGGGGGACGTTCATGCCCTCGTCGCCCACGACGACGAGGAGCGCGGTCTCGCCGACCGCGTAGACGGCGGTGTAGCCACCGCTGCCGCAGGTCACGGTCCTGCGGAGCGGGCCGCGCAGGGCCGCCGCGGCGATCCGCCGGGCGAGCCCGAGGCTGGCCGCGGCCAGCGCGGCGAGCCCGTTGGGGTCGATGGCGTCCTCGGTGTCGGCGGCGATCAGCAGGCCGTCGACGGCCGCGACGGCCGTGTCGGTGACGCCGACCACCTGGTCCCGCAAAGCGCGCATCTCGGCGACCAGGGCGTCATGATTCATGCACGTGCACCTCCTTGAATTCCCTTCGGTCGGTGTTCCGTTGGTCCCCGGGGATTTCGGTCACGGGGAATCGGTCCGGCTCCGTCCGCGCGGCCGGAGAAATCCTTTCCAGCCCGTTTGCGGGCGGCTCGCGTCGAGCGCCTCACGAATACCGCTGGCGCCCGGTTCACGGCGGGGCAGGCCTTCGGCGGCCGGGGCCGCCGCGGGGGCGTCACCCGGTTCCCACTCCGGCAGGGGCGGGTACGGACCGGGGCCGGGGGCACCCTGCGGGGGAGCGGCGGGAGGGCGCGGTGCGGCGGGCCCTCCCGCCGGTCCCGCCGGCTCGACCGGGGCCACGGCCGTGACGTCGGGGGGCGGCGGCGCCGGGTCCGGGACGGGCGGCGGCAGCGGGTGCGCCGGCGGGGCCGGAACTGTCTCGACGAGGCCCTCGGCGCACATCCGGGCGACCTCCACCGTGATGGTGTAGACCCCCCGGCCGATGAGGAACGCGATGTCCCGCGGGCTGCGCCGCCCGTTGGCGCAACCGAGGATCTCGCGGCGCACCGGGGCCAGCGGTTCGTCCGCCCAAGCGGGCGGCCCCACGGCGGCGACCCGGTCGCGGTCGGGGGAGACCGGGCGCGGCAGCGAAGCCAGCGCGGTCAGCCGGCGACCCGCCTCCACCAGCAGTTCCTCCGGTTCCACCCCGGGGGCCAGGCCCGGCGGCAGGACGTCCGGCGCGCCGGGGTCGAAGGCGCAGTTGTCCAGCCGTCCGGCCAGCACGGCGAAGACCGCGTCCTGAACGGCCATCATGTGCAGCACCTGGAACTCGGCCGTGCCGAGGCGTCCGCCGGCGGCGATCGCCGCGCCCGGCAGCAGGCCCGTTCCGGCGGCGTCGTGGGCGGCGTTCCACTCGTCGGCGTCGATGCGCCCGGAGCGGACGAGCAGGGTGCCGACCCCCGGCGCCCCGGGGCTCTCCACGGCCACGACCGCACCGCCGAGCAGATGGAAGGCCCCGCCGGGACTGCCCTGGACGTGCAGCACCCCGGTGGCCCGTTCGTCGCGGCACCTGGACAGCGCACGGCCGAGCAGACCGTGCGCGGCATTCCGGGCGGGCACGGAACCGGATGGTGCCGAGGTCATCGCTCCCCTTGCTGCGTCTGTTCGGGCATACGGGCGGGCGGACTCGCGGGCATTGGGACGGGAGGCGCGGAAAAGCCGTACTCATGCACGAACATTCACGCCGGCGGGTAATTTCTAGCAGCCCTCCGACACGCCTCTCCGGCCATCGCACGACATGGCCGAGGACGAGTACTTGAGCCCTGCAGATGTCAATTTCGTGCCTCTCGGCGACCGTTCCCGCGCCAATGGGCTCAGGCATCCGGAGAGCTTCGCGAAGGGTCACGGCGCCGGCCGGCGATGCCGTCAAGACGTGGAGCCGCGCGGGGCCCGGGGCCGCCCCACCGGCCGTTGTCCATTCGGCTCTTGACGAATCACCGGCCGCGGCGGCACTCTCCTGGGCATCGCTTGAGAGCGCTCTCAACAGCCGCTGCCGAGGGCCCTCTCACCCGTCCCGAAGCCATGGGAGGCTTCCATGCCCATCGCCCGAGCCGCCAGACGCGCCACCCTCCGACTCGGGGCGGTCGCGCTCGCCGGAGCGCTCCTCGCCGCCTGCGGATCCGGTTCGACCGGCACGTCCGCGGACAAGGACGGCAAGGTCACGATCACCGTCGACCTGTTCGGCACCTTCGGCTACAAGGAAGCCGGCCTGTACGACGCGTACGAGAAGCTCCACCCCGGTGTCACCGTCAAGGAGAGCAGCACCGAGAACGAGGCCGACTACTGGAAGGCCCTGCAGACCCGGCTCGCGGGCGGCGGCGGCCTCGCCGACGTCCAGGGCATCGAGGTGGGCCGCATCGCGTCGGTCACCCAGCAGCAGGCCGACAAGTTCGAGGACCTGGGCGCCTTCGGCGCGAAGGACCTCAAGGACGACTTCTCCGCCGCCAAGTGGGCCGCCGCCACCACCTCCGACGGCCGCACCCTGGGACTTGGCACCGACGTCGGCCCCGAGGCGATCTGCTACCGCACCGACCTGTTCGAGAAGGCCGGCCTGCCCACCGACCGGGCCCAGCTGGCGCAGAAGTGGTCCACGTGGGACGGCTACCTGGAGCTCGGCAAGCAGTACAAGGCGAAGGCCGGGGCCAGGAGCGCCTGGGTCGACAGCGTCGGCAGCCTGTACTCCGTCATCGTCGGCCAGGAGAAGGAACGTTACTACGACGCCTCCGGCAAGCTGATCTACGACGACAACGCCGCGGTCAAGGCGGCCTGGGACATCTCCGTGAAGGCAGCGCAGGACGGGCTGAGCGCCAAGCTCGCCCAGTGGACCCCCGCCTGGAACCAGGCCTTCAGCAGCGGCTCCTTCGCCACCATCGGCTGCCCCGCCTGGATGCTGGGCTACATCAAGGGCCAGGCCGGCGACGCCGGCAAGGGCAAGTGGGACGTCGCCCCGCTCCCGGGCGGCGCCGCGGGCAACTGGGGCGGGTCCTACCTGGCCGTCCCCAAGGGTTCCGCGCACGCCAAGGAGGCCTTCGCGCTGGTCAAGTGGCTGACGGCCGCGGAGCAGCAGGCCAAGCTCTTCAGGAAGCAGGGCAGCTTCCCCTCCAACGTCGGGGCGATCGAGTCCGTCAAGGACGTCACCGACCCGTACTTCAGCGACGCGCCCATCGGGCAGATCTTCGGCGCCGCGGCCGAGGCCTCGCCGGTGCAGGTGCTCGGCGTGCACGACGGTGACGTCAACCAGCAGATCACCAACGGGCTCGGCGAGGTCGAGCGCAAGGGCACGGACTCCGCGACGGCGTGGAGCCACGCCAGGAAGGGCGTCGAGAACGCCGTCGGCTGACGGCCCCGCACCGCCGGCGCCGGGCGCACGGGACCGCTCCCCGGTCCTCCGCGCCCGGCCGCCCGAGCCCCGCCACTCCCCCGACCCGAAGGTCCCGCCCCATGACCCTGACCGCCACCGCGCCATTGCCCCCGCGGCGACTGCTCGCCCGGCTGTCGCCCTACGCCTACATCGCGCCGTTCTTCGCGCTCTTCGCCGCGTTCGGGCTGTTCCCGCTGCTCTACACCGCGTACGTCTCCCTCTACCGCGTCGAACTCCAGACCCCCGGCGAGATGGAATGGCGGGGCCTGGACAACTACACCGCGCTCCTGCGCGACGACTTCTTCTGGACCGCGCTGCGCAACACCTTCACCATCGGGGTCGTCTCCACCGTGCCCCAGCTGCTCCTGGCGCTGGGCCTGGCCCACCTGCTCAACTACAAGCTGCGCGGACGCACGTTCCTCCGGGTCACCATGCTCCTGCCGTACGCCACGTCCGTTGCCGCCGCGACCCTGGTCTTCGCGCAGCTCTTCGGCCGCGACTTCGGCCTGGTCAACTGGGCGCTCGGGCTGGCCGGCATCGGGCCCGTCGACTGGCAGTCCGGGACCGTCGCCTCGCAGGTCGCGGTGTCCACGATCGTCACCTGGCGGTGGACCGGATACAACGCGCTGATCTACCTCGCCGGGATGCAGTCCATCCCCGGGGAGCTGTACGAGGCCGCCGAACTCGACGGCGCCTCGCGGTGGCGGCAGTTCCTCCACGTCACGCTGCCCGGCCTGCGGCCCACGATCCTCTTCACGGTCGTCGTCTCCACGATCGGCGCCACCCAGCTCTTCGGTGAACCCCTGCTGTTCGAGGGGAGCATCTCGGGCGGGATCTCCCACCAGTACCAGACCCTCGGCCTCTACATGTACGAGCAGGGCTGGGGCTACTTCCACCTGGGCCGGGCCGCCGCCATCGCCTGGGTGATGTTCGTCCTCATCGTCCTGCTCGTGCTGCTCAACACCGCGCTGGCACGGCGCCGTTCACGGAAGGGGGACCGCCGGTGAGCGCGCTCCTCGCACGGCCCCGGCCCGCCCGCGACACCGGGCCCGCACGCCCCCTCCCCCGCCTCCGCCCGGCCCGGCGGCACCACGGCGGCCGCCTCGCCTACGCCCTCCTGATCGTCGCGGCGGTGATCTCCGCCTTCCCCTTCTACTGGACGGTCGTCGCCGCGACCCGTTCCAACGCGGAGCTCGCCGCGAGCCCTCCGTCGCTGCTGCCCGGTGGCAGGCTCGCGCACAACGTCCGCCAGGTGCTGGAGCAGGCCGACATCGGCAAGGCCCTGCTCAACTCCCTGGTCGTGTCGGGGTCCGTGACCGTCGGCACCGTGCTGTGCTCCACCCTCGCCGGGTTCGCCTTCGCGAAACTCCGCTTCCGGGGCCGCAACGCGCTGCTCGCCCTGACGGTCGGCACGATGATGATCCCGCCCCAGCTGGGCGTCATCCCGCTCTTCATGCTCATCGCCGAGCTGCACTGGGTGAACCAGCTCCAGTCCGTCATCCTCCCGGGTCTCGTCTCGGCGTTCGGCGTCTTCTTCATGCGGCAGTACCTCGTGCAGTCGCTCCCAGACGAGCTGATCGAGGCGGCCCGCGTCGACGGGGCCTCGACGGCGCGGATCTTTTGGAGCATCGTCGTGCCGATCGCCCGGCCGGGGATGGCGGTGCTGGGGATGCTCACGTTCATGGCGTCCTGGAACGACTTCTTCTGGCCGATCATCGCGCTCACGTCGCAGGAGCCCACGGTGCAGGTTGCCTTGCGGCAGCTGGGCGGGGGGTACGTGCACGACCAGTCCGTGATCATGGCGGGCACGTTGCTGGGGACGGTGCCGGTGCTGGGGGTGTTCGGGCTGCTGGGGCGGCAGATCGTGGGCGGGATCATGCAGGGCGCGGTAAAGGGGTGAGCGGTGCCGCGCCGACCGGTTGTCTGTGTGCGGGTGCGTTTGTGGTTGCGGTTGGGGTTCTTTTCCCGCCGCCCTCCCGTGTCCCCGGTTGGTTGGTGCGGGTCGGCGCCCGGTTTCGTTGGTTGGCCGGGGGCGGGGCCTCCGGGGTGGGCATTCTGTACCGCATATTTATGTGCATGGCGGGCAATCCGAACAGGTGCCGCTCTGCCGCACAACAAATACACGTCAGCGTCCAGAACGCCCACCCCTACGGCCCCACCCCCTCCGCGAGTTGCGCGACCAACGGCCGGTGGGGGGTGTGAAGCAGTCCGGGGTTGCCGCGAGTGCCTTACTACCCCCCTCCGGCCGTCAGTCGCCCCAACGACGGGAGGGAGTGTGGCGGGGTGCGCCCATGGGGGTCCCCCCGGCCGAAGGCTGGGGGAGACGAGCGGTGATGCCGGTGACGCAATGACCCGGCGAATCCGCGAGCGCTGTGGGGGTCCCCCCGGCCGAAGGCTGGGGGAGTGCGCCGGCGCGCCACCGACCCACAGACGAACAGAGCGCAGACCCGCACTGACCGACCGGAGCAACGGGCGGGCGGCGGGGAAAAACCCCAACCGCAAGCACGACGACGCCCCACACAAGGAGCCCCCGTGACCACGACCGCCCCCCGCCCCACCGCCCCGCACCACAACACACCGGCCTTCCCCGAAGGGTTCCGATGGGGCGCCGCCACCGCGGCCTACCAGATCGAGGGCGCCGCCCACGAGGACGGCCGCACCCCCTCGATCTGGGACACCTTCAGCCGCACGCCCGGCAAGGTCCGCAACGGCGACACCGGGGACATCGCCGCCGACCACTACCACCGCATGCGCGAGGACGTCGCGCTCATGGCGGAGCTGGGCCTCACGGACTACCGCTTCTCCGTGTCGTGGCCGCGCGTGCAGCCCACCGGCCGGGGCCCGGCCGTGCAGAAGGGGCTCGACTTCTACCGCGCCCTGGTCGACGAACTGCTGGATCACCGCATCCGCCCCGTCCTGACGCTGTACCACTGGGACCTCCCCCAGGAGCTGGAGGACGCCGGCGGCTGGCCCGTCCGCGACACCGCGGAGCGCTTCGCGGAGTACGCGGGGCTCGTCGCGGACGCGCTCGGCGACCGGGTGCCGTTGTGGACGACGCTGAACGAGCCGTGGTGTTCGGCCTTCCTGGGGTACGCGCAGGGCGTCCACGCGCCGGGCCGGACGGAGCCGGAGGCGGCGCTGCGGGCGGCGCACCATCTGCTGCTCGGGCACGGCCTGGCGGTCGGCGTGCTGCGCGAACGGCTCCCGGTTCCGGCGCAGGTGTCGCTGACGCTGAACCTCGCGGCGGTGCGCCCGCACACCGGGAGCGCCGAGGACGCGGAGGCGGCCCGGCGGATCGACGCGCTGGCCAACCGGATCTGGCTGGACCCGGTGTTCCGCGGGTCCTACCCGGAGGACCTGCGGCGGGACACGGCCGAGCTGACGGACTGGTCGTTCGTGGCGGACGGCGACCTGGCGCTGATCTCCCGTCCGGTGGACGCGCTGGGCCTCAACTACTACGCCCCGACCGTGGTGGCCGCGGGCGGCCACGCGCTGCCGTCGCCGTGGCCGGGGGCCGAGGGGCACGTGCGGTTCGTGCCGGCGCCGGGGCCGCGGACGGCGATGGACTGGCCGGTGGACGCCGGCGGTCTGCACGAACTCCTGCTCCGGCTGCGGGACGAACTCCCGGACGTCCCGCTGCTGATCACCGAGAACGGCGCCGCGTACGACGACTACGCCGACCCCGAGGGCGAGGTGCACGACCCGGAGCGGATCGCGTACCTGCGTACGCACCTGGCCGCGGTGCAGCGGGCGATCGCGGACGGTGCCGATGTGCAGGGCTACTTCCTGTGGTCGCTGCTGGACAACTTCGAGTGGGCGTACGGCTACGGCAGGCGGTTCGGCGTGGTGCACGTGGACTTCGCGAGCCAGCGCCGTACGCCCAAGGACAGCGCCCGCTGGTACGCCGGGGTCGTCGCCCGGGGCGGCCTGCCGTCGGCATGAGCCGCACATGCGGACAACTCGGGCCGCAGGCCAGTGAGTTGGGCAGCTTCGCGTGTGAGACGGCACGGCCACGGGAAGGTCACGTTCGGACATCGAAGGTGAAGGTGCGGTAAAACGCGCCCCGTACGGGCTGGAGGAGCCATGGTCTACTCGATCGTCCTCGGCGTCGTCATCGTCGCGCTCGGCCTCGGCAGCATCGTCTACACCTTCTGGCACGAGGGCAGTCCGCTGACCCTGCGACGCGGCGGTGAGCGCCACAACGGAGCCGGATGACCGCCGGCCCGGCTCCCCGTCGGGGAGCCGGGCCGGACCGGGTCAGTACACCTTGCGGTGGCCGCCGCCGCGCTTGCGCTCGTACATCTCTCGCCCCGCGGCGGAGCGCAGTTTCCACTCGCGCCGCATCTCGGAGCGGAGCCGGGCGTCGGTGCGTGAGGCGATCCAGGCGTTCTCACGGAGCAGCTTGCGGTAGCTGTCCAGACGGCGGTGGGTCAGGGTGCCGTCGTCCAGGGCGGCGAGGACCGCGCAGCCGGGTTCCGAGTCGTGCGAGCAGTCGTGGAAGCGGCATGCGCCGGCCAGCGCCTCGATGTCGGAGAACGTCTGGGTGAGACCGGCGTCGGCGTCCCACAGTCCGACCCCGCGCAGCCCCGGGGTGTCGATGATCACCCCGCCGCCGGGCAGCGGCAGCATGTCGCGGGTGGTCGTGGTGTGCCGGCCCTTGCCGTCGCTGTCGCGGATCGCCTGCACCTCCTGGACCTCGCGGCCCAGCAGGGCGTTGGTGAGCGTGGACTTGCCCGCGCCCGACTGCCCGAGCAGCACGGACGTGCTGCCGCCCAGTGCCCCGGCGACCTCCGGTACGCCCTCGCCGGTGGCGGCGCTGACGACCAGGACGTCCACGCCGGGCGCCGCGCCGCGGGCGTCGTCCAGCAGGTGGGCGGGGTCGGCGACCAGGTCGGCCTTGGTGAGGACGACCAGCGGCTGCGCGCCGCTGGTCCACGCCAGGGACACGAAGCGTTCGAGCCGCCCGAGGTCGACTTCCGCGGCGATCGAGACGGCGATGACGGCCAGGTCGACGTTGGCCGCGAGGACCTGTCCCTCGGAGCGCTTGGAGGAGGTGGAGCGGACGAAGGTGGTGCGGCGCGGCAGCAGGGCGCGTACCGCGGGGCCGGCGGCCGGTGTCTCGTCGACGGCGGCCCAGTCGCCGGTGCAGGCGATCCCCATGGGGTCGCGGGTGAACACGTCCTCGGTGTCGGCGCGTACGGTCCGCAGACCGTCCGGGCCGCCGGGGAGGACGACGTCGCAGAGCCCGCGGTCGACGCGGACGATGCGGCCGGGTGTGAGTCCCCGCTCCGCGTGGACGGCGAAGTCGGAGTCGAGTGCGGAGTCCCAGCCGTAGGCGGTGAGCGCGGTGGACGGCTGCGGGACGGTTCCGTTGGTCAACGGAGGAGAGCCCTTCGGGAGGGCGGTCGCGCGCGGCTGTGCCGTCGGTTGCTTCGCGGCGGATGGGTCAGCCGGCGACCGCTGAGGTGGGGTTGACGATCTTCTGGACGCGGGCAGCGCCCAGCGCGACGGCAGTCATCGTTCCAACACCTCCCGGTTCACTCGCGGTCCGACGGGGACACCATAGCCGGTGTGCCGGCGGGCCCCGCAACGGGTTTTCCACGGACGGCTCACGCCGTCTCGGCGTAGCGCTCCCCCGCGTACTCCCGCACCACCGGGACGACGGCCTCCGCCCCGCCGGGCAGCCGGTCGAGGCGGACCAGGGCGTAGGCCTTGTGGCCGTCGACCAGGTACGAGGGGTTGTCGTACGGACGGCTGCCCGGCAGCGGCCACACCACCAGCCACGGGCGGGGGTCGTCGGTGGTCGGCGGGCGGCCGACCGTGACGGCCGCGATGTCCTTCCAGGAGAAGAACGACTCCTCGCGGGTCACCTCGCGCATCCCGATCCCGGCGGGCCCGACGCGAAGCCGCAGCGGCTTGCGCCAGCGCCGGTACGAGCGCCCCGTGAGGTAGCAGCAGCCGATCGCGCCGAGCGGCCCGAAGGCGGTGAAGGGCTCGGGGCCGACGAGGCGGCCGTGGAGGAGTTCCCAGAACGAGTAGCCGAGGACGGCGGCGAGCGCCGCCCAGACCAGCGTCCAGGTGCCGGCCCGCCGCCCGTCGACGAACTGCCGCTCCCCGCCGGGCACCCGCAGTTCCGGTCCCGACACGGTCACCGGGATCGGCGGCCGCACGGCGCGCGGCGCGGTCTCGAAGGTGGCGCCGCCGTGTTCGGCGAGCACGGCCGTCAGTTCGGAGACGCTCTGGTCGAGGTCCTCGCAGTCGACGAGCGTCCAGCGCGGCCGGTCGCCGCGGGTGCGGTCGGGCTTGCGGGGGAAGGCGACGCCGGGCGCCGTCCAGAGGGTGAGCCGCGGCTTGGGCGGCGTGGTGGTCTCGCTGTCCTCACCGGTGTTGGGGACGTGCCACAGCGAGACCGCCTCGATCTGCTCCCAGGCGAGCTCCGCATCGTGCAGCGTGATGCCGAACGCGTCGACCCGCAGCCGGAACGGCTGCCGCGCCCTCCGCAGGTCCTTCGCCCCGCTCCAGGCCGCCACGCCCGCAAGGAACCCCAGCATCAGGGGGCCCGTCGCGCTCCGCGAGGCGACCATCCACACCGCTGCCGCCCCGATCACGATCAGGCCTCCGGTCAGCCACCGCCGGCCCCGTCTCACGAGCGTCCGCTCTACCGTGAACTCCACTGCTCCCCGCCCCCTTTGACGTCCCCACCCGGATCTCATGATGCGCTCGCGGGGGCGTGCGGCCGCGGCCGTGAGCTGGGTGTTGCCCAACCGTGACGCCCGGCCGGACGGCGGCTCCGGCCGGTCGCCGCCGCGTCGCCCGCCGTTCACCGGGGGCCCCGCGAAAGCGACTTTGCCCGTTCTTTACAACCGGCTCGCGGGCCGCCTCGTCTCTTCGCGCGATCAGTTGCCAGAACCCGCCCGTGCCCCTACCGGGGGCAGGGGCGGGGTGACGAAGGAGAGCGAAACATGCGCAGGAGTGTTCTCACCGCCGCCGCCGTCGCGTGCACCGCGGTGCTGGCGGGGACGGCGCCCGCGTTCGCCGACGGGCCGAGCGCGCAGCCCGCGCCGGCCCGCAGCGCCGCGCCCGCCGAGGCGCCGTCCGCGGAGCCGTCCGCGGCGCCGTCGTCGCGTCAGGTCGGCACGGTGCCGGCGGGTGCCCCCGACACCGGCGTGCAGTCCCCGGCCGCCGCGCAGGGCCCCGACGGCACGGTGGTGGCGGCGGCCGCGGGCGGCCTGCTGCTCCTGGCCGGCGGCACGTTCGTGGTGACGCGGCGCAGGCGCACCACCGCCGGATGACCCCGGGCGCGAGGTGGGCGGCGGTCCTGGCGGTCCTTGCGGTCCTGCCCTGGGCGGGCGGGTGCGCGGGCGGCTCCGGTGACGGTCCCGTCGCCGCGCCGCCCGTCGTCTCCGTGCCGCCCGCGGTCACCGGGACCGACCCGTCCCCGCCGCCCCCGCTCGCCCGCTCGGTCCCGGTACGGCTGCGGATCCCGGCGATCGGGGTCGACACCCCGGTCATGGAGCTGGGACTGGCCGCGGACGGCACGGTGGAGGTCCCGCCGGTGGCGCGCAACTCGCCCGCCGGCTGGTACCGCCACTCCCCCACGCCGGGACAGCTCGGCCCGTCGGTGCTCCTGGCCCACGTCACCGTCGGCCGGTTCGGCGACGGGGTCTTCCGCGACCTGGCACGTCTGCGCCCGGGCGACCGGGTCGTGGCCGGGCTGCGGGACGGCGCGTCCGCGGAGTTCACGGTGGACCGGGTGCAGACGGTGGCCAAGGCGCACTTCCCGACCGGGGAGGTCTACGGCGACGTGGACCGTCCCGAGCTGCGCCTGATCACCTGCGGCGGCCCCCGCACCGCCGACGGGAGCGGCTACCGCGACAACGTCGTGGTGTACGCCTCCCTGACCTCGGCGGACCGCGGCTAGCAAGGGCCGGGCCGGCGGGCGGTGCGCCCCCGGCCCGGCCACCCCGCGGCGGGGCTGCGGCATGATGAACGACGGAATGTGGAGAGTGTTGAAACGGTCTTCCCGGGACGAAGCGGCGTCCGAGCTGTTCGCCGCCCTCTACCCGCGCCTGGCCGGCTGGTGCCGGCGGCTGGTCGACGACGACGAGACGGCCCACGAGATCGCCTCCGAGGCCTTCACCCGGCTCTGGGCGCGCTGGACGAACGTGGACGAACCGCGCGGCTTCCTCTACGTCACGGCCGCCAACATCGTGCGCGACCACTGGCGGAAGGTGGAGCGCGAACGCCGGGCCATGCGGCGCGCCACCGCGGAGGTCCTCGTCGACGGACAGGGCGAGGGGCGCGACGGGCAGACCGACCCCTCGGTGCGGATGCTCGTCCAGTCGCTGCCCGAACGGCTGCGGGTGCCGATCCTGCTGTACTACTACGCCGACATGCCGGTCCGGGAGGTGGCGGCCGCGACGGGACGGAAGGAAGGAACCGTGAAGGCCGACCTCCATGCGGCCAGGGAAATGCTGCGAGCCGGACTGAGGAGAAGCCTTGATCACACCCATTGAGGGCCCGGACGAGGAACGAGACCCGGAGCTGAGTGCCCTGCTGGGGTCCGGCACGGTCCTCCTCGGGCCGCCGCCCGGTCGCTTCCGCGAGGTCCGCCGCGCGGCGGCGCGGCGCAAGCTGCTGCGGGCGGCCACGGGAGCCGGGGTCTCCCTGGCGGTGGCGGCCATCGTCGCCGTACCGCTGCGCCTGATGTCCGACCCGGCGCAGGGCCCGGCGGTCGGGCCGACCGTGCCCGCGGTCTCCGTCCCCCCGGCGGCCGACCCGCCGCCCTCGCCGCGCCCCACGTCGTCCCCCGTCCCGGAGCCGTCCGAGACCCCCGGCCCCGACCGCCGCACCGGCCGACCCGACCCGGGCCGCGCCCCTTCCGCCGCCCGCCAGTCCCGGTCCGTCTCGGCCACCCCGCTCAGCGACCCCGGGGAGGACACCCCGGCCGGCCCGCGGCGCTGAACGGCACTGAACGGGCCGGCGCGTGTCCGATTCGTTCAAGACGGCCCGGACGGGGCGCCCCTACGGTTGCGGCATGACTCTTCGTTTCGATGTCGTCGAGATCGTCGTGGCCGACATGGCCGCCTCACTGGCCTTCTACCGCAGGCTGGGGCTGGAGATCCCCGCCGGGGCGGAGGCCGAACCGCACGTGGAGACGACTCTGCCCGGGGGGCTGCGGATGGCGTGGGACACCGTGGAGATGGTCCGCACCTTCGACTCCGCGTGGGAGCCGCCGCAGGGCGGTCACCGGATGGCGCTGGCCTTCACCTGCGACGCACCGGAGGAGGTGGACGCGACGTTCGCCGAGCTGACCGAGGCCGGGTACGCGGGACATCTGAAGCCCTTCGACGCGCCCTGGGGCATGCGCTACGCCGTGGTCCTGGACCCGGACGGGAACCCGGTCGACCTCTTCGCGAGGTTCTCCTAGCCGGGTAGTGGCGCATGGGTGCGGGTTCGTCCCGCGCCCTTCGGGCGGAAAGACGCGGGCTGCGGACGGGAGGGCAGGGAGCTGGACTTGCTGCCGGTGTGCCGCTGCGTTCGCGGCCGGGGTTCAGGCGCCGCAGCGGGGCCGGTTGTTCATCGGGTACCGGTCTCGTCGCCGTCCGCGGGTGCAGATGGCCGGTGGCCACGCCCACCGTTCGTGGGTGGCGCGTCCGCCGTAACCCGCGTCTGCGGGTGTTTCCCTGACATCGGGCCCTGCTACGCCGACATGTTCGGCGAAAGCGAGCCCGATCTCCCGCCGACCGCCCAACAGCACCCCGAAGCAGCCGCAGACGCCGGTCACGGCGGGCGCGCCACCCACCCGCAGTAGGCGTGGAAGCGGCCATCTGCACCCGCGGACGGCAACGAGACCCCCGCCACCTGCAAACGCACCCCGATCCGGCGCCTGAACCCCCACCACGAACCCACCCGCACCCTGCGCCGAAGCCCCGGACCGCCACCCTCCCCTCCGCAGCCCGCATCCGTGCGACCGAAGGGAGCGAGACGGCGCGACAGCCGACCCTCCCACCCGCGCCCACACACCACCCCACCCCCCGCGCGAGCCCCGGCGCCTAGAGCAGTTCGCCGAGCGGGACGCCGGCGAGGGCGCGGACGTCGCGGGCGAGATGTGCCTGGTCGGCGTAGCCGGCGCGGGCGGCGACCTCGGCGAAGGCGTGACCGTGCCGGGCCAGGGACAGTGCCCGCTGGAGGCGCAGGATGCGGGCGAGGGTCTTGGGGCCGTAGCCGAAGGCGTCCAGGCAGCGGCGGTGGAGCTGGCGTTCGCTGAGCCCGGTGTCCTCGGCGACGGCGGCGACGCGCGCCCCGGCCGCCAGGCTCGCGGCGATCTCCGGGCCCCACGGGGATGCCGCGCGCCGGACGCCGCTCGCCGACACCAGGGACTCCAGGACGGCGCCGGGGTCTGCGGCCGCGCCGACGCGCTCGGTGAGCCGGCGCGCCTCGGCGCCGGGCCACAGCGCGTCAAGCGGTACGCGGCGGTCGCGCAGTTCGTGCGCGGGCAGGCCGAACAGGGCGGGCCCCACGCCGGGGGCGAAGCGCAGCCCCGCGTATCGCGTGCCGGGCGGGCTGCCGGAGAGGTGGGCGGTGGTGTCGGGCCCCGCCGCGAAGACCCCGGTGTCCTCGCCCCAGATCAGGTCGATGCAGCCGTCGGGCAGCACGCGGGCGGCCCCGGCACCCGCTGTCTTCGTCCACAGCACGGCGCCGGGGACGGTCGAGGTCCGTTCCCGGTACACCGCTCCAGCATGGCACCGGCCACCGACACCGCGCCGGGTCCGGTCCGGGTCCAGGTGCGGGCCGCGTCAATCGCGCGGCTTCTTGCCGCCGTCCTTGCCCGAGGGGCGGCGGCCGCGCAGCCGGGACCGGACGTCGTCCGGGGGCAGGAAGCCCGCCCAGCGCTCGGGGAATTCGGCGGGCGGGTCCTCCGGGCCGACCTCGTCGTCCGGGCCGGACTCGAACGCGGCGCGGCGGGCGGCGGCCTCGGCGACGAGGTCGGCGGCGGCGCGCTCCCTGGCCCGGGCGTTCTCCTCGCGGGCGGCCGCGGTCTCGATCGACGGCCACACCCGGTCGATGGCCGCGTTGACGGCCGCCCCGACGAGCACCGCGAAGGCCGACACGAAGATCCACAGCAGTACGGCGACGGGCGCGGCCAACGACCCGTAGATGGTCGGGCCCTCGACGGTCTGGGTGAGGTAGATGCGCAGCACGAAGCTGCCCAGGACCCACATCAGCAGGGCGACGGCCGCCCCCGGCATGTCCTCGTACCAGGGCGACCGCACCGGTACCGAGACGTGGTACAGCGTGGTGAGGAACGCGATCGACAGCACGAGGACGACCGGCCAGTACAGTATCCGGATCACGGCCTCGCTCCAGGGCAGGAGCGACACCACCGCGTCCGGCCCGACGACCATCAGCGGCATGACGACCGCGCCGATCACCAGGGCGACGATGTAGAGCAGCAGGGCCAGCAGCCGCGTCTTGACGATGCCGCGCCTGCCCTCCAGCCCGTACATGATCGTGATCGTGTCGACGAACACGTTGAGGGCGCGCGATCCGGACCACAGGGCGATGACGAAGCCGATGGAGATCACATCGGGCCGGCCGCCGCCGAAGACGTCGTCGACCAGGGGCCGCATCAACTGGTCGACGCCCTTGTCCGACAGGACGGTCGCGGCGGCCGTCAGGATGTTGCGGCGGATGTTGTCGATCGTGTCGGTGCCGATGATCCCGTCGACGTAGCCGATGGCGCCGACGAGGCTCAGCAGCAGCGGCGGCAGGGA
Source organism: Streptomyces sp. NPDC058864 (assembly GCF_042742985.1). Taxonomy (NCBI): domain Bacteria; kingdom Bacillati; phylum Actinomycetota; class Actinomycetes; order Kitasatosporales; family Streptomycetaceae; genus Streptomyces; species Streptomyces sp. NPDC058864. Next base: position 58,808 of record NZ_JBHYMQ010000004.1, read on the forward strand.
GAGCAGCACGAAGAAGGCGGCTTCGGCGGCGAGTCCGGTGACGCGGTACTCCATGCAGGAGTCAACCGTGTCCTTGAGCAGCAGCCAGCCCACCTTGCGCTTGGACACGTTCCGGTAGAGGGCCTGCGCCCGGTGGAGACGGCCGCGCCTGGGCCGCTCGGGTGTTTCGTCTGCTGCCTGCACGCGCCTACCGTAACTGTCATGAGTCCCCCCACACACACCGTGACCAACCAGGCTCCGCCCCTGGTCGGGTATGACGTGTACACCGCCGACACCGCTCTGGTGGAGGGGGTGGCACGGCACGTGGCACCCGGTCTCCGGGAGGAGGTGCACCGGGAGCTCGGCGACATCGGCCGGGTCGCGGGTTCGGCGCAGGCGCGGGGGTGGGCGGAGGCCGCCGACACCCGTCCGCCGGTGCTCCGCACCCACGACCGGTACGAGAACCGGATCGACGAGGTCGAGTTCCACCCGGCCTGGCACCGGCTGCTGGGACGTGCGGTCTCGTCCGGGCTGACCGACGCGTGGTCGCGCCCGGGCGGTCACCTGCGGCGGGCCGCGGGTTTCCTGGTGTGGTCCCAGGCGGAGGCCGGGCACGGCTGCCCGGTGTCGATGACGCACGCGGCGGTCCCGGCGCTGCGGGCCGACCCGGCGCTGGCCGCGGAGTGGGAGCCCCGGCTGGGGTCGCGGGTGTACGACCCCCGGCTGGTGGCGCCGGGGGCCAAGCCCGGGGCGCTGTTCGGCATGGGGATGACCGAGAAGCAGGGCGGCTCGGACGTACGGGCCACCACCACGCGCGCGGAGCCGCTGGCGGAGGCGGGCAGCTACCTGCTCACCGGCCACAAGTGGTTCTGCTCGGCGCCGATGTCGGACGCCTTCCTGGTGCTGGCGCAGGCGCCCGGCGGGCTGACCTGCTTCCTGCTGCCGCGGGTGCTGCCGGACGGCTCGCGCAACGTCTTCCTGATCCAGCGGCTCAAGGACAAGCTGGGCAACCGCTCCAACGCCTCGGCGGAGGTGGAGTTCGACGGCACGTGGGCGCGCCGGGTCGGCGAGGAGGGGCGCGGGATCGCGACGATCATCGAGATGGTGGCGGCCACCCGGCTGGACTGCGCGACCGGTTCGGCGGCGCTGATGCGCCAGGCGGTGGCGCAGGCGGTGCACCACGCCGGGCACCGCAGCGCGTTCGGCGGGCTGCTGGTCGACAAGCCGTTGATGCGCAACGTGCTGGCGGACCTGGCGCTGGAGTCGGAGGCGGCCACCACGACCGCGCTGCGGCTGGCGGCCGCGTACGACGCGGACGACGAGCAGGAGCGGCACCTGCGGCGGCTGGCGGTGGCGGTCTCCAAGTACTGGATCACCAAGCGCTGCCCACCGCTGGTGGCCGAGGCGCTGGAGTGCCTGGGCGGCAACGGCTATGTGGAGGAGTCCGGGCTGCCGCGGCTGTTCCGCGAGTCGCCGCTGAACTCGGTGTGGGAGGGCTCGGGCAACGTGCAGGCCCTGGACGTGCTGCGGGTGCTGCAGCGGGAGCCGCAGGCGCTGAACGCCTTCCTGAGCGAGATCGGCCTGGCGCGCGGCGCGGACCACCGGCTGGACGGCGCCATCAAGTCCCTGCTGACGGAACTGGCCGACCTGGAGGGCGTCGAGGCGCGGGCGCGCCGTGTGGTGGAGCGCATGGCGCTGGTGCTGCAGGGCTCACTGCTGGTGCGGTTCGCGCCGGTGGAGGTCTCGGACGCCTTCTGCGCCTCGCGGCTCGGCGGGGACTGGGGCGCGACCTTCGGCACGCTGCCGCGCGGCCTGGACCTGGCGGCGATCGTCGAGCGGGCGCGCCCGCGGGTGTGAGGGGCGGATGCGGCGGCGGTCCGCCCGCGGTCCCGGCGGAAGGACCGGGACCCTCGGGGAAACGTTCCGCCGCCGCGCCGCACTGAGGGTGGTGCCGCGCCGACTCGGCACCACCCCCGGTCTCGCCTCACCGTCGCACGGATTCAGGGTTCCGTACGAGTAGCGTGATGCGCCGTCACTGTCCGTCGAATGCGCGCATATTCGCAACCGTTGCAGACAGTTGCAAGGTATTGGCCGGATATCCCACCGGAGGGACCGGCCCAACGGCACCATATGCACATGGTGTGGCAGCGCAGAAACGTCGCTGCCACTGCCGGGGCGCGCCACGCACGGCGCACACGGACGCGGGGAGCACCATGAGCCAGGTTCCGATCGACGCACGGTCGTTGTCGGTCCAGTCCGTCCGGGAACCGCGTCGTTCCGCGCGGCTGCTGGCCGGCATGCGGGACGCCGCGCTGGGCGGCGGATCGGGTGGCACGGTGGCCAGACCGGTCATCCAGGACTCCTGGCAGCGTGCGCTGGATCTCGGGGTCGATCCCGACAACGGCAGTCAGACCGGCATGCTGACCGCCGACGAGATCGAGGTGCGCCGGCGCCGGACCCCGCTGAACGACGTGCTGCCCGCGCTGCGCGACGGGCTGGTCTCGGTCGCCGACGAGGCCCGGCACATCATGGTGGTGACCGACCCCGAGGGCCGGGTGCTGTGGCGGGACGGCAGCCTGGCAGTCCGCAGGAGCGCGGACCGGCTCGGCTTCGCGGAGGGCGCCTCGTGGTCGGAGGAGGCCGTCGGCACCAACGCGATCGGCACCGCCCTGGTCACCGGGCGGCCGGTGCAGGTGCACTCCTCCGAGCACTTCGTACGGGTGCACCACCAGTGGACCTGCGCCGCCGCCCCGCTGCACGACCCGCGCGACGGGCGGCTGCTGGGCGCGGTGGACGTCAGCGGGCCCGCGGCCGGCATGCACCCCGCGATGCTGTCGCTGGTGACCGCGGTGACCAAGGTCGCCGAGGCCGAACTGCGCAGCCTGCACTGGGCGACCGTGGACCGGCTGCGCTCGGTCGCCGCCCCGCTGCTCTCCGGGATGACGGGCCGGGCGGCGGTCGTCGACCCCAACGGCTGGACGGCGGCCGTGACCGGGATGCCGCCGGTGGACCGGATCACGCTGCCCGCCGCGCCGAGCGCCGGGCGCACCTGGGTGCCCGCGTTGGGCACCTGCACCCTGGAGCCGCTGCCGGGCGGCTGGCTGGTGCGGGCCGCCCAGCCGGAGGAGGAGGTGCCGGCGTCCGGGCACGTGGTGCTGGACCTCGGCCGTCCCCGTACATGGACGGTGAGCGTCTCGGGTGCGGCCGGCGGCTGGTCGCAGGAGCTCAGCCCGCGCCACGCGGAGCTGCTCTTCGTGCTGGCCCTGCACCGGGACGGCCGCAGCGCCGCGGAACTGGCCGGCGACCTGTTCGGCGACCCCTCCCGCACGGTGACGGTGCGCGCCGAGATGTCCCGGCTGCGCCGCACCCTGGCCGGGGTGCTCGACCACCGTCCCTACCGCTTCGCGGACGGCGTCGAGGTCGAGGTGGTGCGCCCCGCCCGCCCCGCGGATCTGCTGCCGCACTCGACGGCGCCGGCGGTGCGCGAGGCGCGCCACGCGGGGTGAGGCGCGGACCCGGACGGGCCGCGGCAGCGAGCCGGGGACCCGCCGGGCCCGCGAGGCCGCAGAATGTGGCGCATGAGCACTAGCGTCACGGTGACCACGTGGTCACTGGAGCAGACCTCCCACGCCGACCTGCGGCCCTCCCTGGAACCGGACCCCGCGACGTCGGGCGTCCGCATCGCGCGGGCCGAGGCGCCGTCCCCGGAGTTCAGCCGCTTCCTCTACACCTCGGTGGGCGCGGACTGCGCCTGGACGGACCGTCTGCCGTGGTCGTACGAGCAGTGGCGGTCCTTCCTGGAACGCCCGGGCGTCGAGACCTGGGTGGCGTACGACCGGGACACCCCGGCCGGCTACATCGAACTGGACCCGCAGGACGACGGCCAGGTGGAGATCGCGTACTTCGGGCTGCTGCCCGCCTTCCGGGGGCGGCGGATCGGCGGGCACCTGCTGTCCGTCGGCATCGCCCGCGCCTGGGACCTGGCGGAGCGCTGGCCGGACCGCACCCCCACGAAGCGGGTGTGGGTGCACACCTGCAGCCTGGACGGGCCGCACGCGCTGGCCAATTACGAGAAGCGCGGCTTCCGCATCTTCCGGACCGAGACGGGGGAAGAGGAGAAGAGGCCCGTGACCGGGCCCTGGCCCGGAGCCCGGTAGGGGGCCGGCCGGCGGGAAGGGGCGGGCATGGACGTCGTCGGGGTCGGGGCACTCAACCTGGACCTCATCACGGGGGCGTCCGCCCTGAACGGCAGCCCGGTGCTGGCCCGGCTGAGCGCGCACATGCGGCTGCGGCACCCGCCGGAGAGCGGGGGCGAGCGCATGGTCGACGAGCCCGCCGTCCGAGCCGGGCTGGAGTGGCTGCGGGACGAGGGGGTGCCGCTGACCCCGGAGCCGGGCGGCTCGGCCTTCAACACCCTCCACGCCCTGGGCCGCCTGGGCCGCGGGCTGCGGCTGGGCTACGTGGGCGTCGCGGGCCGCGACCCGCTCGGGGCGGCCGGCCCGCTCGCCGTCCTCGACGGGCTCGGCATCGACCGGCGGCTGGTGGCCCGGGACCCGGACCGGCTGTGCGGGATCTGCCTGTCCGTGCACGACGGCGGGGAACGCACGCTGCTGACCCACACCGGGGCCAACACGCGGATCGCCGCCCATGTGCGCGAGCACTTCGAGGAGATCGCCGGCTACCTGGCGGCGGCCCGGGCGGTCCACGTCACCTCGTTCCTGGATCCGGACGGCGGGGCGGCGCTGCACCGGCTGCTGGTGGAGGTGCGGCGGCGTTCGCCGCGGACGCTGATCAGCTTCGACCCGGGGCACGCCTGGTCGGCGGAACCGGCCGCCGATGTGCTGGCCATGGCGGCGATGAGCGACTACCTGCTGGTCAACGGGCGGGAGTTCGAGCGGCTCGGCCATGTGCGGACCCGGCGGGAGGGCGCGGCCGTGGTGAAGTACCCGGACCGGGTGGAGGTGCGGCGGCCCGGCACCGTGGAGCGCTACGCGCACCGTCCGCTGCCCGACGGGGAGGTCGAGGACGCCACGGGGGCGGGCGACGTCTTCGCGGCGGGGCTGCTCGCGGCGCTGGTCGCGGACCGGGCCCTGCTCGGTACGGGGGTGCGGCTGGGTTCGGCGCTGGCGGGCCACAAGCTGCGGCACGTGGGGACCCGCGGGCACGGTGGATTCCGGGCCATCGCGGCGGATTTCCTGCGCCCGGCGAGTCCTGTCAGGTGAGGAACACCATGGACGTCTCACCATGCGGGATAATGACGTCCATCATATGGATAGCGGTGGACTGGCCCGAGATCCGCGTGACACGCTTTCGACATGTCTCGCACTGGAATCGCCTTGGTAGGTCGGCTGCACGTCGATCTCGGACGCATGTCCAGCGCCATCTGTCAGGCGTGCTGAGCACTCGCCGCCGTCCCGTTCAGGACTGATCCGGCCGTCCCCGGTCTCGCGGGCGCAATGACGCGCCCACGCCCCGCGCCTTTCCCGGTGTTCCGGCGTATCCGCAGGCCAAGGGGACCTTTTGCGCTACGACCGACTCTTTCCAGCCTGCCAGAAGGACTGCATCGCCATGGCATCCACCCCTGACCAGCCGAACGCCGCCGCGCCGCGCCGCAAGGTGAGCCGCCACCGCGGCGAGGGCCAGTGGGCGGTCGGTCACATGACGCCGCTCAACGCCAACGAGCAGTTCAAGCGGGACGACGACGGTCTCAACGTGCGGACACGCATTGAGACGATCTACCGGTACCGCGGCTTCGACGCGATCGACGGCGCCGACCTGCGCGGCCGCATGCGCTGGTGGGGCCTGTACACCCAGCGCAAGCCCGGGATCGACGGCGGCAAGACCGCGATCCTGGAGCCGGAGGAGCTGGACGACAAGTTCTTCATGCTCCGGGTCCGCATCGACGGCGGCCGGCTCACCACCGAGCAGCTGCGCGTCATCGGCGAGGTATCCCAGGAGTTCGCCCGCGGCACCGCCGACATCACCGACCGGCAGAACATCCAGCTGCACTGGATCCGCATCGAGGACGTCGCCGAGATCTGGCAGCGCCTGGAGGCCGTGGGCCTGTCCACCACCGAGGCGTGCGGCGACACCCCGCGCGTCATCCTCGGCTCGCCCGTCGCCGGGATCGCCGAGGACGAGATCATCGACGGGACCTGGGCCGTGGACGAGGCCCACCGCCGGATCGTCGGCAACAAGGAGTTCTCCAACCTCCCCCGCAAGTTCAAGTCGGCGATCTCCGGCTCCCCGCTGCTGGACGTGGCGCACGAGATCAACGACGTCGCCTTCGTCGGCGTCCGCCACCCCGAGCACGGGCCGGGCTTCGACGTGTGGGTCGGCGGCGGCCTGTCCACCAACCCCAAGATCGGCGTCCGGCTGGGCGCGTGGGTGCCGCTGGAGGAGGTCCCCGACGTCTTCGAGGGCGTCATCTCGATCTTCCGTGACTACGGCTACCGGCGGCTGCGCACCCGCGCCCGGCTGAAGTTCCTGGTCGCCGACTGGGGCGCGGAGAAGTTCCGCCAAGTGCTGGAGGACGAGTACCTGGGCCGCAAGCTGGCCGACGGCCCCGCCCCCGACCAGCCGGTCGAGCAGTGGCGGGACCACGTGGGCGTGCACCGCCAGAAGGACGGCCGCTACTACGTCGGCTTCGCCCCGCGCGTCGGCCGGGTGGACGGCACCACGCTCAGCAAGATCGCCGAGCTGGCGGAGGCGCACGGCTCCGGCCGGCTGCGCACCACCGTCGAGCAGAAGATGATCGTGCTGGACGTCGAGCAGGACCGGGTCGACTCCCTCGTCGCGGGTCTGGAGGCGCTGGACCTGCAGGTGAAGCCCTCCCCGTTCCGGCGCGGCACGATGGCCTGCACCGGCATCGAGTTCTGCAAGCTGGCCATCGTCGAGACCAAGGCGCGCGGCTCCTCGCTGATCGACGAACTGGAGCGGCGGCTGCCGGAGTTCGAGGAGCCGATCACGATCAACATCAACGGCTGCCCCAACGCCTGCGCACGTATCCAGGTCGCCGACATCGGCCTCAAGGGCCAGCTCGTGCTGGACGCCGACGGCCGTCAGGTGGAGGGCTACCAGGTGCACCTGGGCGGCGCGCTGGGCCTGGAGGCCGGGTTCGGCCGCAAGGTGCGCGGCCTGAAGGTCACCGCGGACGAGCTGCCCGACTACGTCGAGCGGGTCCTGAAGCGCTTCCAGGCCGAGCGCGAGGACGGCGAGCGCTTCGCGCAGTGGGTGACGCGGGCGAGCGAGGAGGCGCTGTCGTGAGCGAACGCGCCGCACCGTTCTACTGCCCCTACTGCGGGGACGAGGACCTGCACCCCGCCGAGCAGGGCCACGGCGCCTGGGAGTGCCGTTCGTGCAACCGCGCGTTCCAGCTGAAGTTCCTGGGCCTGCTGGCCCGGGGGCTGCGGACCGAGACCCCCGAGGGAGGCCCTTCGTGACCATCGCGCAGCAGCACACCGCGGACGAACTGCGGGCGCTGGCCGAGCAGGCGGGCCGCGACCTGGAGGACGCCCCCGCGCTCGACATCCTGCGCTGGGCCACCGGCACCTTCGGGTCCCGGTTCTGCGTCACCTCCTCGATGGAGGACGCGGTCGTGGCGCACCTGGCCTCGCGCGCCGCACCGGGCGTCGACGTCGTCTTCCTCGACACCGGCTACCACTTCCCGGAGACCATCGGCACCCGTGACGCGGTCGCCGCCGTCATGGACGTCAAGGTCATCACGCTGACGCCGCGGCAGAGCGTGGCCGAGCAGGACGCCGAGCACGGTCCGCGGCTCCACGAGCGCGACCCCGACCTGTGCTGCGCGCTGCGCAAGGTCAAGCCCCTGGAGGAGGGCCTGACCGGCTACGACGCCTGGGCGACCGGGCTGCGCCGCGACGAGTCACCGACCCGCGCGAACACCCCGGTCGTCGGCTGGGACGCCCGGCGGGGCAAGGTCAAGGTTTCCCCCATCGCCCGCTGGACGCAGGACGACGTGGACTCCTACGTCACCGAGCACGGGGTACTCACCAATCCGTTGCTCATGGACGGCTACGCCTCGGTCGGCTGCGCCCCTTGCACCCGCCGGGTGCTGGAGGGCGAGGACGCCCGGGCCGGCCGCTGGGCGGGCCGGGCCAAGACCGAGTGCGGGCTGCACGGCTGATGACGGCGGAACGGATCTCCCGGGAGGGGCGGATGAGTGTGACGGACGCGGGCGCCACGGTGTGGCTCACCGGTCTGCCGAGCGCGGGCAAGACCACGATCGCCCAGGCGCTCGCCGCGCGGCTGCGCGGCGACGGGCACCGTGTGGAGGTCCTGGACGGCGACGAGATCCGCGAGTTCCTCTCCGCAGGCCTCGGCTTCGGCCGCGAGGACCGGCACACCAATGTGCAGCGGATCGGCTTCGTCGCCGAACTCCTCGCCTCCAACGGGGTCAAGGTGCTGGTCCCGGTCATCGCGCCGTACGCCGACAGCCGGGAGGCCGTCCGCAAGCGCCACGAGGCCCGGGGCACGACGTATCTGGAGGTGCACGTCGCCACGCCGGTGGAGGTCTGCTCCGTGCGCGACGTGAAGGGCCTGTACGCCAAGCAGGCCGCGGGCGAGATATCCGGGCTGACCGGCGTGGACGACCCGTACGAGGCACCCGAGACCCCCGATCTGCGGATCGGGACCCAGGACCACACCGTCGAGGACTCAGCGGCGCTGCTGACCGCGTTGCTGGTGGAAAGGGGACTGGCGTGACCACGGTAGTCGCGGTCGACGAGAGCACCGGCAATCCCTTCGCGCTGTCGCACCTGGACGCGCTGGAGTCGGAGGCGGTGCACATCTTCCGGGAGGTCGCGGGCGAGTTCGAGCGGCCGGTGATCCTCTTCTCCGGCGGCAAGGACTCCATCGTCATGCTCCACCTGGCGCTGAAGGCCTTCGCCCCCGCGGCGGTCCCCTTCTCGCTGCTGCACGTCGACACGGGCCACAACTTCCCCGAGGTGCTGGAGTACCGGGACCGCACGGTGGCGCAGCACGCACTGCGGCTGCACGTCGCCTCGGTGCAGGACTACATCGACGACGGCCGGCTGCGCGAGCGCCCCGACGGCACCCGCAACCCGCTGCAGACGGTACCGCTGACCGAGGCCATCCAGGAGCAGCGCTTCGACGCGGTCTTCGGCGGCGGCCGCCGTGACGAGGAGAAGGCGCGCGCCAAGGAGCGGGTGTTCTCGCTGCGCGACGAGTTCTCCCAGTGGGACCCGCGCCGCCAGCGCCCCGAACTGTGGCAGCTCTACAACGGCCGGCACGCCCCCGGCGAGCACGTGCGCGTCTTCCCGCTGTCCAACTGGACCGAGCTGGACGTGTGGCAGTACATCGCCCGCGAGGGCATCGAGCTGCCGGAGATCTACTACGCCCACGAGCGCGAGGTGTTCAAGCGCGCGGGCATGTGGCTGACCGCGGGCGACTGGGGCGGCCCGAAGGACGGCGAGGCCGTGGAGCGCAGGCTGGTTCGCTACCGCACGGTGGGCGACATGTCGTGCACCGGCGCGGTGGACTCCGACGCCGCCGGCATCGACGCCGTCATCGCCGAGATCGCCGCCTCCCGGCTCACCGAGCGGGGCGCCACCCGGGCCGACGACAAGCTCTCCGAGGCCGCGATGGAAGACCGCAAGCGCGAGGGGTACTTCTAGCCATGACCACCGGCACCACCGCCGAGCAGCTCTCGGCCACCTCCCTGCTGCGCTTCGCCACCGCGGGCTCCGTCGACGACGGCAAGTCCACGCTCGTCGGCCGGCTGCTGCACGACTCCAAGTCCGTGCTCGCCGACCAGCTGGAGGCCGTCGAACTGGCCTCGGCCCGGCGCGGGCAGGACACGCCGGACCTGGCGCTGCTCACCGACGGCCTGCGCGCCGAGCGCGAGCAGGGCATCACCATCGACGTGGCGTACCGCTACTTCGCCACGCCGCGGCGGCGGTTCATCCTGGCGGACACGCCCGGGCACGTGCAGTACACCCGGAACATGGTGACCGGCGCCTCGACAGCCGAGCTGACCGTGGTCCTGGTGGACGCCCGCAACGGCGTCGTGGAGCAGACCCGGCGGCACGCGGCGGTCGCCGCGCTGCTTCGGGTGCCGCACGTGGTCCTCGCGGTCAACAAGATGGACCTGGTGGACTGGTCGGAGCCCGTCTTCGCCGCCATCGCCGAGGAGTTCACCGCGTACGCGGCGTCCATCGGCGTCCCGGAGATCACCACGGTCCCGATCTCGGCGCTGGCCGGCGACAACGTCGTGACCCCGTCGGCGAACATGGACTGGTACGGCGGCCCGACGATCCTCGAGCACCTGGAGACCGTGCCGGTGGGCACCGACCCCGGCAGCCACCCGGCGCGCTTCCCGGTGCAGTACGTCATCCGCCCGCAGACCGCCGAACACCCGGACTACCGCGGTTACGCCGGGCAGATCGCCTCCGGCGTGCTGCGCGTCGGCGACCGGGTGACGGTGCTGCCGTCCGGGCTGACCAGCACGATCAGCGGCATCGACGCGCTCGGCACCGCGGTCGACGTGGCGTGGGCGCCGCAGTCGGTGACGCTGCTGCTCGGGGACGACCTGGACATCTCGCGCGGCGACCTGATCGCGCCGTCCGACGCCGCCCCGGAGACCACGCAGGACGTCGAGGCGACCGTGTGCCACCTCCACGAGCGGCCGCTGAAGGTCGGCGCGCGCGTGCTGCTGAAGCACTCGACGCGCACGGTCAAGGCGATCGTGAAGCGGCTCCCGTACCGGATCGACCTGACCCGGGGGCTGGAGCACCAGGACGATCCGGGCGAGTTCGGCGTCAACGACATCGGCACGGTGGTGCTGCGCACCTCGGAGCCGCTGCCGCTGGACGCGTACGCCGACTCGCGGCTCACCGGCTCCTTCCTGCTGATCGACCCGGCGGACGGCACCACGCTGACCGCCGGCATGGCGGGCGAGGCCTTCGCCGTCCGCACCGCCACGGCCGCCGCGGACGCGGCCGGTGACGACGAGGGGTGGGACTTCTGATGGCGTTCGACGACGCCTTCGCGGGATTCGCCAAGGAGGGCGGTCGCATCGGCAGCGGCTGTCTGGGCAGCGGCACGGGCGGTGTGACGCGATGTGCGCGCTGACCGCGTCCGAGCACCGTACCCACGCCGCGCAGGCGGCACCGCACCACCGACCACCAGACAGCCACCACCCCGGCGCGCCCTAGAGAGCGCGAGCCGGGGCCATCGAGAGGACCACCTCCCGTGACTGCCGATCGCACCACCGCCCCGAGAACGTCCGCCCGTCGCCGCCTGATCGCGGGCGCCGCCCTTCTGCCGCTGCTGGCGCTGGCCGCGTGCGGCTACGGCTCCGAGAAGAAGGACGACACCACCAACGCGGCCGCGAGCAGCGGCACCAGCAAGAAGCTGTCCGCCTCGACGGTGAAGATCGGCTACTTCGCGAACCTCACCCACGCCACCCCGCTGGTGGGCCTGAAGGAGGGCTTCTTCGCCGACGAACTGGGCTCGGGCACCACGATCAAGGAGTCGGTGTTCAACGCCGGGCCCGCCGAGATCGAGGCGCTCAACGCCGGTTCCATCGACATCGGCTGGATCGGCCCCTCCCCGGCGGTCAACGGCTGGACGAAGTCCGGCGGCAAGAGCCTGAAGATAATCTCCGGCTCGGCCTCCGGCGGCGTGAAGCTGGTGGTCAACCCGGACAAGATCAAGACCCTGAAGGACGTCAAGGGCAAGAAGATCGCCACCCCCCAGCTCGGCAACACCCAGGACGTGGCGTTCCTCAACTGGATCGCCGAGCAGGGCTGGAAGGTCGACGCCACCAGCGGCAAGGGCGACGTCTCCGTCGTCCGCACGGACAACAAGGTGACGCCCGACGCCTACAAGACCGGCTCCATCGACGGCGCGTGGGTGCCCGAGCCCACCGCCTCCAAGCTGGTCGCCGAGGGCGCGAAGGTGCTGCTGGACGAGCGCGACCTGTGGCCGGACAAGAAGTTCGTCATCACCAACGTGATCGTCTCCCAGACGTTCCTCAAGGAGCACGCGGACGTCGTCGAGGCCGTGCTGCGCGGCTCGGTGAAGACCAACGCCTGGATCAACGCCAACCCGGACAAGGCGAAGGCCGACGCCAACGCGCAGTTGGAGAAGCTCTCCGGCAAGCCGCTGCCCGCCGACGTCATCGACCCGGCCTGGGAGAGCATCCAGGTCATCGACGACCCGCTGGCGTCCACCCTGCAGACCGAGGCCGACCACGCCGTCACCGCCGGCCTGCTGGAGAAGCCCTCGCTGGGGGGCATCTACGACCTGTCGCTCCTCAACAAGATCCTCGAGGCCGACGGCAAGCCCGCCATCGACGACGCCGGTCTCGGCGGCTGACGCCCGGCAGCACCCCGTGAAGCCCGCAGCCCCAGCCCTCAGGAGGTGACGCCATGGCCACCGCACTCACCAAGCAGCCCGCCGTGACGGTCGACGCGGCCCCGTACGCCGCACGGCTCGAGCACGTCTCGAAGTCCTTCGGCCGTCCCGGCGCGGAGACGCACGTGCTGGACGACATCAGCATCGACGTCGCCCCCGGCGAGTTCGTCTGCCTCCTGGGGGCCTCGGGCTGCGGCAAGTCCACGCTGCTCAACCTGGTCGCGGGACTCGACCGGCCGACCGTCGGGGGCATAGCGACCCCCGGCGGCCGACCGGCCCTGATGTTCCAGGAGCACGCCCTGTTCCCGTGGCTCACCGCCGGCCGGAACATCGAACTCGCCCTGCGCATGCGCGGCGTACCGCGCGCCGAGCGCCGCCCGGAGGCCGAACGGCTGCTGGAGCTCGTCCGGCTGAAGGGCGCGTACGGCAAGCGGGTGCACGAACTGTCCGGCGGCATGCGGCAGCGCGTCGCGCTGGCCCGGGCGCTGGCGCAGGACAGCCAGCTGCTGCTGATGGACGAGCCGTTCGCCGCGCTCGACGCCATCACGCGCGACGTGCTGCACGAGGAGCTCACCCGCATCTGGGCCGAGACCCGCCTGTCGGTGCTCTTCGTGACCCACAACGTCCGCGAGGCGGTGCGGCTCGCCGAGCGGGTCGTGCTGCTCTCCTCGCGGCCGGGACGGATCGCCCGTGAGTGGACGGTCGACATCCCGCAGCCGCGCCGCATCGAGGACTCGGCGGTCGCCGAGCTCTCCGTGGAGATCACCGACCACCTCCGGGGGGAGATCCGCCGACATGGCCAGCACTGAGACGAAGGCAGAGGCCAGGCCGGCCGGCGACCTCGCGGGACTGGAGGCCGGCCTCGACGCCCTGGAGACCCGCTCCACCACGCGTGTGCCGCTGGCCCGCGTACTGCTCCACAAGGCCGTTCCCCCGCTCGTCGCCATCGCCCTGGTGCTGGTGGTGTGGCAGCTCGCGTACCACTTCGAGGTCAAGCCGCACTACCAGCTGCCCAGTCCGGCCGAGGTCGGCCGCGCCCTGCAGGACAAGTGGCTGGACGGCACCCTCCTCGGCTACGTCTGGACGAGCCTGTCGCGCGGCGCGCTGGGTTTCGTCGCCTCCGTCGCGATCGGCACGCCGCTGGGCCTGCTCGTGGCGCGGGTGAGGGTGGTGCGGGCCGCGATCGGGCCGATCCTGTCGGGTCTGCAGTCACTGCCGTCGGTGGCCTGGGTGCCCGCGTCGATCATCTGGTTCGGGCTGTCGGACGCCACGATCTACTGCGTGGTGCTGCTGGGCGCGGTGCCCTCGATCGCCAACGGCCTGGTCGCCGGCGTCGACCAGATCCCGCCGCTGTTCCTGCGGGCCGGCCGCACCATCGGCGCCACCGGTGTCCACGCGGTGCGGCACGTGCTGCTTCCGGCCGCCCTGCCGGGCTACCTCGCCGGCCTCAAGCAGGGCTGGGCCTTCTCCTGGCGCTCCCTGATGGCCGCCGAGCTGATCGCCACCTCCCCCGATCTCGGCGTGGGCCTGGGCCAGTTGCTGGAGCAGGGGCGCGAACTGTCCGACATGCCGAGCGTGCTGGCGGCGATCCTGCTGATCCTGGTCGTCGGCATCGGCATCGAACTGCTGGTGTTCGCGCCGCTGGAGCGTACGGTGCTGCGCAGCCGCGGCCTGTTCGCACGGGGCTGACCATGACCGCGCGCCACGTCCTCCTCGTCATCGCCCACGGCAGCCGCGACCCGCGGCACGCCGCGACCGTCCACGCCCTGACCGAACGCGTCAGGGCGGCCCGTCCCGGGCTGCGGGTGGAGACGGCCTTCCTCGACCACTGCGCGCCGAGCGTGCCGCAGGTCGTGGACCGCCTCGCCGATGAGGGCGTGCGCGACGTGGTGGCGCTGCCGCTGCTGCTGACCCGCGCCTTTCACGCCAAGGCGGACATCCCCGCCGTGCTGCGCGAGTCTGCGGCGCGCCACGTCCGGATGCGCGTGCGCCCGGCCGACGTGCTCGGCCCCTCACCGCTGCTGCCGGCCGCCCTGGAGCGGCGGCTGCGCGAAGCCGGGATCGGCCCCGGCGACCGCCCCTCGACCGGGATCGTCCTGGCCTCGGCGGGCTCCTCCGACCCGGAGGCGATCGCAGTGATCGCAGAAATCGCGCGGGAGTGGCGGCGTACCGGTTGGTGCGCCGTGCGGCCTGCGTTCGCCTCCGCATCCCTTCCCACCACGGACGAGGCGGTGCGCGCGCTGCGCGCCGAGGGCGTACGGCACATCGCCGTCGCGCCGTACGTCATCGCCCCGGGCTTCCTGCCCGACCGCATCGCCCGTGGCGCCCTGGCCTCCGGGGCGGACGTCCTCGCCGACGTCCTCGGCGACGCCCCGGAAGTCGCCCGCCTGCTGCTGCGCCGCTTCGACGAGGCACTGCTGCCGCGCCTGTCGCTGGCCCTGGCCTGAGGCGCGGCAGGCGGCGCACCGTCAGGACACGACGTCCGCCAGGCGTTCCACCTGGCCGGGGTCCGACGCCCAGCAGTAGAGGATCACTTCGTCGGCGCCGATGCCGCCGTACCCGGCGACCGCGTCGCGGATCTGCTCCAGGGTGGTCAGGAGACCCTGCGCGACACGATCCGCGAAGTCGGTGAAGGCGTAGTAGGCGCGGATGTTGCCGCGGGCCGCGGTGACCACCGGATCCGGTCCGAGTGCGACGTTGGCCTGGGCGACCAGCCGTGGCCGGCCGGACCGCGCGTGCCGCTCCCAGCTCCGCTCCGCCTCACGGAAGAGCCGGTCCATCGCCTTGGGCGGCATTCCGGCACCGAGGAAGCCGTCGCCGTGGCGGCCGACCCGGTCGATCGCGGCCGGGGCGAAGCCGCCGAAGAGCACCTCGGGCCCGCCCGGGGTCGCCGGGGCGGGCCCGACCGGCCCGGCCCCGTCGCCGTACGGGTCACCCGCCCAGAGGCGGCGCAGCACGGCCATCTGCTCGTCGAGAAGGCGGCCGCGGCGGCGGAAGTCGGCTCCGGCGGCGATGAAGTCGTCCTCGCGCGCGCCCACTCCGACGCCGAGGGTGAAGCGCCCTCCGGACAGGCGGTCCAGCGTCGCGGTCTGCTTGGCCAGGACGGCGCCGTCGCGGAACGGGGAGATGAGGACCTCGGTCTGCAGCCGGATCCTGCGCGTCGCCCCGGCGAGCACGGCGAGGGCGACCAGCGGTTCCGGGTTGTCGTACACGAGACGGTCGAGCAGGCCGAGGCTGCTGAAGGGGCCGTCGTCGGCACGGCGGGCCCAGGTCGTCAGAACGGCGGGGTCGTCGACGGGAAGGCCGAGACCGATCTTCATGGGGTACTCCTCCGGAAGGGCACGGGCATGGGTTCCGCCCCTCCGTCACCACGCACCGGCCGTGCGGGCCGCTCCCGTTCTGCGGCGTCCTTCTGGGGAGCGTGATCATCGAGTGCTGCCACCGTAACCCGGCTCCCCCGGTCCTCGCCCCTTCATTTCTCCCGTGTCGGACCGGCCTAGTAGTACCGGCCTAGTAGTAGTGGCGCAGTGACGGCCACAGCTGCGACCAGGGCTCCTTCGGGCCCGTGCAGAGGACGATCACGGCGTCCTGTTCCTCGTTGTCGACGTCTCGCCCGTTGTTGACGCGGCCGGCCCCCTGGCAGCCGGTGAAGTGGCGTTCGACGCGGTCGGCTCCCACCTGACGCACCAGCAGCACCGGACCGGTGGCGGAGTCCGGCGGTGGGCCCCAGTCGGCGAAGCTCATGTGGGCGGAGTAGGGAGCGGGCAGGCCGCGGATGGCTCCGTGGTAGGCCAGGGCGCCGGCCTCGCCGTAGTTCTGGGCGAAGATGACGGCACGGGGCCGGTCTGCGGCGGGGACCCCGGACCATGCCTGGTCGACGGCGACGGCGAGTTCGGGCCAGCCGATCTGCTCGCCCTGTTCCTTGTTGACGGCGTTGACGAGGCCCACGCTGCGCGGCGGGAGCACCGGCAGCGAGATCAGGGCGCTGATGACCGCCGTCACCGCGACGGCCGGCCACATGGCCCGCGGCCGGGAGGCGACCGTGACGCAGCCCGCGGCGAGCAGCACGAGCAGCAGCGGCAGGCAGTAGTACGGCTTGCCGCCGGAGGCGACGACCATGACGGCGAGGATCAGGTAGGCCGGGGCGAACGCGCGGGCCCACCGCAGCGCGGGATCGCGCCACAGCCGCAGCCCGCCCGCGATCCACACTGGGACGAACACCGGTGAGAGGAAGACGATCTGCTGAGGCACGAACATGATGCGGTTCTCGGTGCCGTCGTCCGCGCTGATGCCGCCCGCGACGGTCAGCTGGGGCCAGCCGTGGGCCGCCTGCCACCACAGGTTGGGCAGGGCCACCGCGAACGCGACGGCGGCACCGGCGACCGGCCACCAGCCGCGCAGCACGTGCCGGGGGCCGGTGGCGAGCAGCGCCGCGAGCAGGGCGAAGGCCAGCAGGGCGATCAGGTACTTGTTCTGCATGCCGACACCGAGGGCCGCGCCCACGGCGAGCCACAGCCGGCCGTCCCCGGTGCGCAGCAGCCTCAGCAGCAGCCAGCAGACGACCACCCACGCGAGCATGTCGAAGGTCGCGGTGGAGACCAGGTGGCCGACGGCAAGGACGAAGCCGGAGACCCCCGTGCACGCCGCGGCGAGTACTTGCGCCGCGCGCCCGCCGCCGAGTTCCCTGGCGACGGCGGCGACGACCACGATGGTCGCGGCGCAGGCGAGGGTCGCCACCACTCGGAGTCCCCCGGGCGTGTCGCCGAAGACGGCGGTGGAGAGGCGGGCGGCGAGCGGAGTAAGCGGGGGCTGGTCGACGTAGCCCCACGCAGGGTGGTCGCCGGCGACGAGGAAGTACAACTCGTCGCGGTGGAAGCCGTAACGGCCGGAGAAGACGGTCAGCACGGCGGCGACCGCGGCCGTGACCCCCAGGACCGGAGCGGTGGCGAACGGCGCCACCTCCGTGCGGACGTACGCAGCGGACATCCCCCACCCCCCGGTGTTCCCGCGCTGTTCCCCCGACGACGGTACCGGGGCGGCGGGCGGGAGGCCATGGGATACGGGTCGCCGGTGGTGACGCGGTGCCGGGGGTGATGCCGGTGGGTGAGTGCGGCCTCGTCTCGCTCCCTGCGGTCGCAAAGCGGCGGGCTGCGGAGGGGGAGAGTGGGGGCGGGGCCCTCGTGGCAGTGTGCGGGCCGGTGGTCGGTGGAGGTTCGGGCTCCGGATCGGGTTCCCTCTCCGGCGGCTGGGGTCTCGTTGCCGTCCGCGGGTATAGATGGCCGCTTCCACGCTTACTCCCGGTGGGTGGCGTGCCCGCCGTGACCGGCGTCTGCGGCTGATTCGAGGTGCTGTCGAGCCGTCCACGGGACATCGGGCTCGCTTTCGCCGATATGTTCGGCGGAAGAGAGCCCGATCTTCGAGCGGGGGGAGATCGGGCCCGCCTTCGCCGACTATGTCGGCGAAACAGAGCCCGATCTCGGAAACCGACCTGCCGAACCCATGTCCTGTCGGGGAATCACCCGCAGACGCGGGTTACGGCGGGCGCGCCACCCGCGGACGGTGGGCGTGGCAACCAGCCATCTATACCCGCGGACGGCAACGAGACCCCCAGCCACGGAAAAGGCCACCCGCTCCGGCGCCTGGACCCCGGCCACACACCCACTCGCACGGCGCCGCGAAGGCCCGCGCCCCACCCTCCCCATCCGCAGCCCGCCGCTTTGCGACCGAAGGGAGCGAGACGACGGGACAGCAGCCCACCCACCCGAACCACCCCGCCCGAGTACCCCGAGTACCCCTACAACCCGTCGACGTCGAAGCGGCTCAGCCGCGAGCCCCCGGCGCGTGAGGCGCGGTCGAGCAGGGCGCTCAGCAAGCGGCGCCCCGGGGTGAGCCGGGCGCGGGCCTCGCGCGGGAGGTCCCACAGGGTACGGGAGTCGCGCAACCGCAGGCCCCAGGCGGCCAGTTCAGCGGGGTCGTCGCAGCTCCAGCCGGCGTCGACGGCGCGCGGACGGCGGGCCTCCGCGGAACCGACGGTGTCCATCAGGAGGACCGAGCCGGGGAACCGGCGGCGGATGACGTCCACGGCGGATCGTGCGCCGGCCTCGTCGAGGTAGATGAGCACTGCCTCCGAGACGAAGAGGTAGGGGCCGGGGGCGGCCGCGACGGCCGCCGCCCAGTCCGGTTCGGCCGCGGAACCCACGACCATGCGGCGGCGGTCGTGCTCCGCGAAGAGCTCCCGGCGCAGCGCGATGACGTCCGGCAGGTCGATCTCGACCCAGGTGGCGGAACCGTTGTCGAGCCGCTCGTACCGGGTGTTGAGGCCGACTCCGATCTCGACGACGGTGCCCGAGGGGTGCTCGTCCAGGAACTCCCGCACCCAGCCGTCGAGGACGACCCCGCGGAAGACGGGGCCGAGCAGCCTCAGGCGGCCGCCGACGCGCGTGAGGTCGCGGTCGAGGGCCTCGGCCACCTCCACCGAGCGGGGGTCCCGGGTCAGCGGACGCCTGCGGCGCGTCTCGGCCGCACGCGCCCGCAGCGGTATGAGCAGGGTCTCCTGGACCCGGCCGAGTTCCACGCGGCGACGCTCCATCCCGGCACCGTACCGCGGTTCAGGCGCCGCGCAGGGCGTCCGCGAGGGGGCCGTCCCCGGTGACCTCGGCGCCGCCGTCCCGCAGGGCGCCGGCGATGCCGCGGACGGCTCCCGGGGGCAGCGCCACGACCGCGTCGGGGCGCTTGGCGGGGCCGTCTGCGTACGACGGGGTGCCGCCGCCGAGTTCGATGTGGAAGGCGCCCTCGTCGAGGCGGACCTCGACCACTCCCGCGGGGGCCCCGGGCAGCGTGGCGAGGTGTCGCATGAGGGGCACGGCGGCCCAGTGCGCGCGGACGGCGTCGGTGGGCCGCGGTTCCCGCAGTTCCGGCGCGCCCCATTCGGCGAGGGCGCCGAGCACCGCGAGCAGTCCGCGGCCGCGCGGGGTGAGTTCGTAGACGTACGCCGCGCCGGGCGGTGCGAGGCGGCGGCGGGTGACCAGGCCGTCGCGCTCCATCTCCTTGAGCCGTGAGGCCAGGACGTCGGTGCTGACGCCGGGCAGGTCGGCGTGGAGGTCGGTGTACCGGCGGGGGCCCGCCAGCAGCTCCCGGACGATCAGGAGCGTCCAGCGCTCCCCGACGGTGTCCAGGGCACGGGCGACGGCGCAGTACTGGTCGTAACTTCGGCGCGGCATGATCCCCAGTGTAGACAATGAGTTGGACTTTCCAAGCGCGCACTTGGTAAAACCAAGGAGAGCAGCGCACCGGGCAGGACCGCGGGAACCGGATCGGGAGGCCGTCGCATGGAGTACAAGCAGTCGAGCAAGCTGGCCGACGTCTGTTACGAGATCCGGGGGCCGGTGATCGAGCACGCCAACGCGCTGGAGGTGGCGGGGCACAGCGTCCTGCGGCTCAACACGGGCAATCCCGCGCTGTTCGGGTTCGAGGCACCCGAGGAGATCCTGCAGGACATCATCCGCACGCTCCCCGCGTCGCACGGCTACAGCGACTCGCGCGGCATCCTCTCGGCCCGCCGGGCGGTGGCCCAGCACTACCAGGACCGCGGGCTCACCGACGTCGGCGTGGACGACGTCTTCCTCGGCAACGGGGTGTCGGAGCTGGTGCAGATGGCCGTCCAGGCCCTCGTCGACGACGGCGACGAGGTGCTGATCCCGGCCCCCGACTTCCCGCTGTGGACGGCCGTGACGAACCTGGCCGGCGGCAAGGCGGTGCACTACCTCTGCGACGAGCAGGCGGACTGGTTCCCCGACCTCGACGACATCGCCTCGAAGATCACCAGCCGTACGCGGGCCTTGGTGATCATCAACCCCAACAACCCGACGGGCGCGGTCTACCCGCGCGAACTGCTCGAGGGGATGCTCGACCTGGCGCGGCGCCACCATCTGGTCGTCTTCGCCGACGAGGTCTACGACAAGATCCTCTACGACGACTCCGTGCACCACTCGGCGGCGCTGCTCGCCCCCGACGTGCTCTGCCTGACGTTCAGCGGGCTGTCCAAGGCCTACCGGGTGGCGGGCTTCCGGTCCGGCTGGCTGGTCGTCACCGGGCCCCGGAAGCACGCCAAGAGCTACCTCGAGGGCCTGACGATGCTCGCCTCGATGCGGCTGTGCCCCAACGTCCCGGCCCAGCAGGCGATCCAGGCCGCGCTCGGCGGCCGGCAGAGCATCAAGGACCTGATCCTGCCCGGGGGGCGGCTGCACGAGCAGCGCGACAAGGCCTGGGAGAAGCTGAACGAGATCCCCGGTGTCAGCTGCGTCAAGCCCAAGGGCGCGCTCTACGCCTTCCCCCGGCTGGACCCGAAGGTGCACCGGATCCACGACGACGAGAAGTTCGTGCTCGACCTGCTGCTCCGCGAGAAGATCCAGGTCGTCCAGGGCACCGGGTTCAGCTGGCCGCGCCCGGACCACTTCCGCATCCTGACCCTCCCCCGCGCCGACGACCTGGACGCCGCCATCAGCCGCATCGGCCGCTTCCTGGCCGGCTACCGGCAGTAGCCCGGATCGGGGGCGCGCTTCCCCCACGTGCCGCTCACCCCGACGGGGAGCGGTGACCGCATCCCGTTTTCGTGCGGCCGGGCACCGGGACGGCGGTCGTTGTAGGGGGCACCACTCCCGGGGGCGGGGGTTTTCCCCACTCCCTGGGGAGGAGAAACCCGCCGCCGGTTCACCTGTCAGCCGGATGGGGCGTCGTCCCGCGGGCCCATAGCGTCGAGGGCGAGGCGGTGGAGAGGTTCCACCGCCCGGCTACGAGGGGGTTCGCAACCGTGGCAAGCGCACACGGCAGGGCACGTACCGCGGGGACGGTACGCGGGCAGGGCATCGCCGCCGCCATGGGCGGCTGGAGTGCCCGGCACCGCTGGACGGCGGTCGGGAGCTGGCTGCTCTTCGTCGTACTCGCGCTGGTCATCGGCTCGATGGCCGGGCGGGTCGACCTGACGGACCGGGAGGAGGTGCCCGGGGAGTTCGGGCAGGCCGTGGCCATCCTGGACGACGCCGGACTGAACGACCGACCGGCCGGCGAGATGGTGCTGGTCCAGGCTGCCGGGGGTTCCCTGAAGGCCACCGACCCGGCGTTCCGGGCCGTGGTCGGGGAGGTCGTCGCCGCGGTGCAGGGCACCGGCGCGGTCGCCTCCGTCCAGTCGCCTTACGACGTCGGCGCGGTCTCCAAGGACGGCCGGTCCGCACTGGTGAGGTTCGACATGCGCGGCGACCCGCAGACGGCGGCCGACCGGGTCGAACCCGTCGTCGAGGCCGTCAGCGGCGTCCAGGACAAGCACAAGGAGCTGAAGGTCGAGCAGTTCGGCGAGGCCAGCTCGGAGAAGGTCTTCAACGACGCCTTCGGCAGCGACTTCCAGCGCGCCGAGTACTCGGCGCTGCCGGTCGCGCTCGGCATCCTGCTGATCGCCTTCGGCGCGCTGGTGGCGGCGCTGCTGCCGGTGGCACTGGCGATGACGGCCTTCCTCGCGACGACCGGTCTGGTGGCCGTGGTGAGCCACGCCGTCCACATGAGCGACACCGCCAACTCCGTGATGCTGCTGGTCGGTCTGGCGGTCGGTGTCGACTACTGCCTGTTCTACCTGCGGCGTGAACGTGAGGAGCGGGAGGCGGGCCACGACCCGCAGACCGCGCTGCGCATCGCGGCGGCCACCAGCGGCCGGGCGGTGCTGGTCTCCGGCGTGACGGTGATCGTGGCGATGGCGGGCATGCTCTTCACCGGCATCGGCGACTTCAAGGCGATGGGCCTGGCCACGATGATGGTGGTGGCCGTCGCGATGTTCGGCTCGGTGACGGTGCTGCCCGCTCTGCTGTCCCTGCTGGGCGAGCGGGTCGAGAAGGGCCGGATCCCCTTCCTGCGCCGCCGGGGCAAGGGGGCGGGCGGGGAGTCCCGTGTCTGGCGGGCGATCCTCGGCGGAGTGCTGCGCCGCCCGGTGGTGGCGGCGGCGGTCGCCGGCGGGGCACTGGTCGCACTGGCCGTCCCGGCGGTCGGCCTGAACACCGCGAACCTGACGCTGAGCCAGGAGCTGGGGGACGGACTGCCGGTCGTCCGGGCGTACGAGGACATCAACAAGGCGTTCCCCGGCGGTCCAGACCCGGCCCAGGTGGTCGTCAAGGCCTCGGACATCACCTCGCCCGAGGTGCGTCAGGCCATCGACGCCTTCTCCCGGGAGGCCGTCACCAAGGGCGCCTCCCCCGGCCCGGTGGAGACCGAGCTCCATGAGAAGGAGGGCGTCGCCGTCCTGAAGGTGCCGCTGACGGGCGGCACCGACGAGGAGAGGGCCGAGGCCTCACTGAAGGTCCTGCGTGACGAGGTACGCCCGCACACCCTGGGTGTGGTGGCCGGTCTCACGGCGCCGATCGGCGGCTCGACCGCGGCGTCGATGGACTTCACGGACAAGATCGGCGACGCGGTGCCCCCGGTGTTCGCCTTCGTCGTGGCCTTCGCCTTCCTGCTGATGCTGCTCTCCTTCCGGTCGCTGACCATCGCGGTCACCTCGATCGTGCTCAACCTCCTGTCGGTGGGCGCCGCCTACGGCATCCTCACCATCGTCTTCCAGCACGGCTGGGGCGCCGGCCTGGTGGGTGCCGAGGGCGTGGGCGCGATCGTGGCCTGGCTGCCGCTGTTCCTGTTCGTGATCCTCTTCGGGCTCAGCATGGACTACCACGTCTTCGTGGTCTCCCGGATCCGCGAGGCACGGATGCGGGGGCTGTCCACGCAGGGCGCGATCCGGCACGGCATCACGACGACCGCCGGTGTGGTCACCAGCGCGGCGGTCATCATGGTGGCGGTGTTCGCGATCTTCGGCACGCTGTCCATGCAGAGCATGAAGCAGATGGGTGTGGGTCTGGCCGCGGCGGTGCTCATCGACGCCACCGTCATCCGCGGTGTGCTGCTCCCCGCGGTGATGGCCCTGCTGGGCGAGCGCAACTGGTACCTGCCCAAGTGGCTCGGCTGGCTGCCGGACATGACCCACGACGAGGCAGTGGTCGCGCCCGCCCCGGCGAGGCCGGTCGGCACCCCGGCACCGGTCGAGCCCTCGGGCGTGGGCCGCTGACCCCGCGGGCAGCGCGAGGACGTTCCGGTCCGGCCCCCGTCGCCACGGGGGCCGGACCGCGGCGCGTACACACCCCGCCGGGGGCCGGCGGCGCCTCTCGTCTCCGCTCAGCGACCGGCACCGGGGCGCGGGGCTATGGCCCCGCGCCCCGGGCCGCCCACCGCGCGCGCGGCCGGGGCCGTGGACGCGCCCGCGGAGCCAGGGGTCCGGAACGGGTCGAGGACGGGTGCCGGACCGCGCACCGTGAGTGGCGCGGTCCGGTCGGGGTCCGAGAAGAGGTCTCGCTCATCGTCTGAAGTCGACATGCCCGCAGCGTATCCCGTGTTCGAATATCTGTGCGATCCCCCGAAAGGGTGTCAACGAACCGGCGGCCCGAACCTCCGCACCTCCGCGCCCGCCCCCTCCCCCGGCTCGTACGACCGCCACGGCCCACGCCCCCCGCCGTCCCCGCCGTCAGGGCACCCGGTCGCCACGAACGCGGCGAGCGCCCCGCCGAACTCCCGGGCGAGGGCACGGTCGGCGTCGTCCACCGGGCCCAGCATCGGCGCGTCGGCGAACGCCTCGAAGTTGCCGAAGAGGAAGGGGATTTCGGAGCAGTGCGTAGCGCCCAGGGTGCCGTCGTCCCCCGGCGGGCGCCGCGTGAAGCGGTAGGCGTACGCGGGCCGGCCGCGCTCCGCGCAGCGGGAAGCGATCTCGGTGACCCCCGCCCCGAAGACCCGCTCGGTCCCGGCCGCCGTGGGGAAGTGCGCCGGCGACGCGGCGCGGAAGGCCGTCATCTCGTCCTGCGTGCTGCCCAGCAGGACGTCCTTGCCGTCCAGGCCGCCCGCGGCCACCGCCGCCATCGGGGCGCGGGGCAGCCCGGCCCCGCCGAGCACCGGGTACATCGCGGGTGCGACGTCGCCGGGCCGGGCGCGCTCGGCCGACAACCGCCCGTACGCCGACACCAGCCGTTCAGCCGGCATCTCCCGCAGTTCCGACGGGTGCCCGACGCCCCGGAGGCGCAGATACGCGGCGGCGACCTCGGCCGCCTCGGCGGGTTCCTGCGGTTCGAGCCCCCACGGCCCGCTCTCGGCGATCACCCGCCGGACGAGGAGCCGCGTCCCGGGGTCGACGGCGAGGCAGACCGCGCTGTACGCCCCGGCCGACTGCCCTCCCACCGTGATCAGCGCCGGGTCGCCGCCGAAGGACGCGATGTTGTCGCGCACCCAGTGCAGCACCGCGGCCTGGTCACGGCTGCCCAGGTTGCTCGCACCGATCTCCGGCAGGTACAGCCAGCCCAGGGGCCCGACGCGGTAGTTGGCGGTGACGACGACGATGCCGCCGAGGGCGGCGAGCCGCGCGCCGTCGTACCAGTCCCAGCCGCCGGAACCGGTGGTGAAGCCGCCTCCGTGGAACCACACCAGCACCGCCCGGGGGCCGGCACCGGGTTCGAGCGCCCCCTCCGGCGTCCACACGTTGAGGGTGAGGCAGCCCTCCTCGTCCCCGTGCGGCTCGCGCGGGCCCATGACGACCGCCAGCCGGGACGGCGCCTGCGGCACGTCGGCGCCGGCGTGGACCGCGTCGCGCACTCCGGACCAGCCGGGGGGCGGGGCGGGCGGGGCGAACCGCAACGCGGCGACCGGCGACGCCGCGTAGGGGATCCCACGGAAGGCCGCCACCCCCTGCCTCCCGGTCACCCCGCGCACGGAGCCCCGCTCCGTGACCACCACCGGCCGCCGCCGTCCCTCGGTCCCGCTCCCGCTGTCCATGGCAGCCGGTCTACCGGCAACGGCCGTGCGGTGGCCACGACCGGCCCGGCCGACGCGGCGGTGACGGTGCCGGAAGCCGCCCGGACTGCCGAACGCGCGTCCTGCCGTCAGGCCGCCGGAGTCCCGGGCGCCCCGGCGGACTCCCCCGTCCCGCCCTCGGCGGCCGCCGCGGCCTCGGCTTCCGCGGCCTGCCGTTCCCGCTCCTTGCCGCGGGCGGCGGCGCGCCGGCCGTAGAGGACCGTCCAGGCGATGAGGACGCCGGTGACTGCGTACGCCATCACCGAGTTGACCGTCACCATGGTGCCGGTCGACAGCTTGTACGAAAGGCCGATCCTGGTGAGCGCCTCCAGGACGTAGCCGAGTCCCCAGACGACGGTCATGGTGCGGATGACATGGCGGAAGCCCTCGTACTGCCACAGCCCGTCGAACCGCTCGGCGTCCTCCTTGGTGCCGTCGGTGCCGAACTTGCGCCCGAAGTAGAACATCAGCGGCCGCGGCGCGAGCAGGCTGGCCAGGCAGACCACCCCGAACAGGCCCGTGACGGCGGAGTCCTTGACCAGCAGCAGCCGCGTGGAGTGGGGACCGACGACGGAGACGACCACGCTGATCACCAGGAAGACGAGGGTGATGACGGCGAACTCGTCCACCTTGCGCCGCCAGGCGAGCGTGATGGCGGTGTCGAGCACGGGCCAGACGCCGGACAGCAGCAGGGCGGAGAACTCGCTCCAGCCGGCGTCGGTGAGCCTGCCGTAGGTGAGGACGGGCAGGACGATGTTGAAGACAATGGTGAGCGCCCAGCCGAGCGCCGACGACGTGCCTGACCGTCCGGACACGGCTTTCCCCCCGTAGTCGTTGCCGAAGCCGCAGGGGAACATACGCGCGGCGCCGCCGCCCCGGCCGGGCACTTTGCCCAGGCTTTAGGCGGCGGCGCCATGAGGTGCCCGCAGGGCCCCGCACCGGGGCCCTGCACCGGATCAGTCCTCCGGGTGCGGCTCCCCCGCGAAGGCGGCGGCGAGCCGCAGCCAGGGCGCGGCCTCGGCCTCGCGGCCCTGCCGCTGGAGGGTGCGGCCCAGCAGCAGGTGCGCGTAGTGCTCGACCGGGTCGCGCTCGACGACGACGCGCAACTGCGCCTCGGCGCGGCCCAGCTGGGCGGAGTGGTAGTAGGCGCGGGCGAGCAGGAGGCGCGGGGCGACCTGCTCGGGCACCTCGTCGACGACGGCCGTGAGCAGCCGGGCCGCCTCGGTGTACTCCTTGGCCTCGAAGTAGAGCCCGGCGCGCGCCCAGCGCTCCGCCGTGGTGTCCTCGCGGGGGGCGCGGGACCCCTGGGTGACGGTGGTGTTCACGCGAGCTCCTCTCCAGGTGCGGTGTGCGGCATGCGGCCGGCCGGCTCCAGTCCGAACCGGCCCCGCTCGAAGTCCTCGACGGCCTGCATGACCTCGGCCTTGGTGTTCATGACGAACGGGCCGAAGTGCGCGACCGGTTCGCGGATCGGGCGGCCGCCCAGGATCAGGACGTCCAGGGCGGGGGTGCGGCTGTCGGGGTGGTCGGTGGCCTCCAGGGTCAGGGTGTCGCCGCTGCCGAACACGGCCAGCTGGTGCGCGTCCAGCGGGCGCCGTTCGGCGCCGGCGGTGCCGCGCCCGGACAGCACGTAGGCCAGGGCGTTGAAGTCCGGCCGCCAGGGCAGGACCAGACGCGCGCCGGGGCTGACGGTGGCGTGGACCAGCGAGATCGGGGTGAAGGTGCTGCCCGGTCCCGCGTGGCCCGCGACCTCGCCGGCGATGACGCGCACCAGCGCGCCTCCGTCGGGCGAGGACAGCAGCGCCGACTCGGGGCCCTCGATGCTCTGGTAGCGGGGTACGTTCCACTTGTTCGCCCGCGGCAGGTTCACCCACAGCTGGACGCCGTGGAAGAGCCCGCCGGAGACGACCAGTTCCTCCGGCGGTGCCTCGATGTGGAGGATGCCGCTGCCGGCGGTCATCCACTGCGTGGCGCCGTCGGTGATGGTGCCCCCGCCGCCGTGCGAGTCCTGGTGCTCCATGCGGCCGTCGATCATGTAGGTGACGGTCTCGAAGCCGCGGTGCGGGTGCCAGGCGGTGCCCTTGGGCTCGCCAGGCGCGTACTCGACCTCACCCATCTGGTCCATGTGGATGAAGGGGTCGAGCTCCCGCATGGGCACGCCCGCGAAGGCGCGGTACACCGGGAAGCCCTCGCCCTCGAAGCCCTGCGGGGCGGAGGTCACCCGGCGGACGGGGCGCTGCTCCGCGGTCACCGGGTCGGGCTCGGCGACACGGGGCAGCAGCAGGGTGTTCTCGACGGTCACGGCAGGCATGACGCCCTCCTCGGCAGTCCCGGCGGGCCCGGTCCGGGCCTCGCACGACCGGTTTAACATTCAACCAACCGGGTCCATTCCCGCTCCCCGCCACCCCTCGGGGCCCACCCTCCGCGGGTCCCGAGGGCCTCAGAAGCCGAAGCGAGCGCGCTCGCCCTCCGGCACCAGGTCCACGTACTCGGGGTGCTTGCCGATCCACCCGCGGATGAAGGGGCAGAAGGGCAGCACGGCGAGCCCGCGCTCACGGGCCGCGTCCAGCGCGGCCCGGGCGAGGGCCCCGCCGAGGCCCCGACCGCCGAAACGGGGGTCCACCTCGGTGTGGATGAACGCGATCTGGTCCCGGTACAGGTGGTACTCGGCGAAGCCGGCCACCTCCTCGGCACCGCCCTCCTCCGCCGCGTCGAAGATCTCGAAACGGGACGTGCCGGGGTTGTCGGCGACTCGCAGTGCCATCGTCTCTCCTACTCGGGCCGCAGGGCGGCCAATTGCTGCTCGAACGGAACGACCGTATCCGCCGCGGTCGCCGCGGCCGGCGGCCGCGCCACCAGCAGCGCCGCCAGCTCGCCCGCGGCGCGGGCGATGCGGGTCGGCAGGGTGTCGGTGAGCGCGTCGCCGCTGCCGCCCCAGTCCTCCGACGCCGCGTACACGGCGGTCGGGACGACCACGGCCCGCAGGAAGGCGAAGAGCGGCCGCAGGGCGTGCTCCAGCACCAGCGAGTGCCGGGCCGTGCCGCCGGTGGCGGCGATCAGCACGGGCTTGCCGGACAGCGCGTCGCTGTCGACGACGTCGAAGAACGACTTGAACAGCCCGCTGTACGAGGCCGAGAAGACCGGCGTCACGGCGATCAGGCCGTCCGCCTCCGTCACGGCCGCGACGGCCTCCGCCAGGGCGCGGCCGGGGAAGCCGGTGACCATGTTGTTGGCGATGTCCACGGCGAGGTCGCGCAGTTCGACCACGCGCACGTCGACCGTGCGGCCGCCGTCCGCGACGGCCCGCCGTACGGCCTCGGCGAGCCGGTCGCCGAGCAGCCGCGTGGACGACGGCGTGCTCAGACCCGCCGAGACGACCACCAGCTTCAGGGGTGCGACGGTCACTTCGCGGCCTCCTTCTCCTTGCCCTCCAGGGCCTGCGCGTCACGGTGCGCGACCCGCGAGGCGTGCGTCGGAGCCTCGGGCGCGTCCGCGGGACGGCCCTTGGCGAACTCCTCGCGCAGCACCGGCACGACCTCCTCGCCGAGCAGGTCGAGCTGCTCCAGCACGGTCTTCAGCGGCAGTCCCGCGTGGTCCATCAGGAACAGCTGGCGCTGGTAGTCGCCGGCGTACTCGCGGAAGCCCAGCGTCCGCTCGATGACCTGCTGGGGCGAGCCGACGGTCAGCGGGGTCTGCTCGGTGAAGTCCTCCAGCGACGGGCCGTGCCCGTACACCGGCGCGTTGTCGAAGTACGGCCGGAACTCCCTGACGGCGTCCTGCGAGTTCTTCCGCATGAACACCTGGCCGCCGAGGCCGACGATGGCCTGCTCCGGAGTGCCGTGGCCGTAGTGCGCGTAGCGCGTGCGGTACAGCTCGACCATCCGCTTGGTGTGGTCGGCGGGCCAGAAGATGTTGTTGTGGAAGAAGCCGTCGCCGTAGTAGGCGGCCTGCTCCGCGATCTCCGGCGAGCGGATGGAGCCGTGCCACACGAAGGGCGGCACGTCGTCCAGCGGCCGGGGCGTCGAGGTGAAGCCCTGCAGCGGACTGCGGAAGCGGCCGGACCAGTCGACGACGTCCTCGCGCCACAGCCGGTGCAGCAGCGCATAGTTCTCGATCGCCAGCGGGATGCCCTGCCGGATGTCCTGCCCGAACCAGGGGTAGACCGGTCCGGTGTTGCCGCGGCCCATCATCAGGTCGACGCGGCCGCCGGCCAGGTGCTGCAGCATCGCGAAGTCCTCCGCGATCTTCACCGGGTCGTTCGTGGTGATCAGCGTGGTCGAGGTGGACAGGACCAGCCTCTCCGTACGGGCGGCTATCCAGCCGAGCATCGTCGTCGGGGACGAGGGGACGAACGGGGGGTTGTGGTGCTCACCCGTCGCGAAGACGTCCAGCCCCACCTCCTCGGCCTTCAGCGCGATCGCCGTCATGGCCTTGATCCGCTCGTGCTCTGTCGGCGTCCTGCCGGTCGTGGGGTCCATGGTCACGTCACCCACGGTGAAGATCCCGAACTGCACCGGCTTCACTCTCCTCCGTCGTCTCACGATGTTTGTTGATTATTCAACCACCCCTGTCAACGGGATGCCCAATCGGGCTATTCCTCCCGTGCCGGGGCGGGGCGCCCACGGCGCCGCCAAGGCCGTCCGACCGCCTCGCGCGGGCGCACACGCGCCGGGACCCCCGGCGCGAGCGACCACCCGGAAGCACCGCACGCGGATCACGAGGCCGACGAGGGGGGGGCACCGGCGACCGGCCGGGACGAGCGGGGACACGGGCCGGCTCGCCCTCGTGCACGTGGCGCCCGGGAGGCCGGTCCGAGGTGGGAGATCATCCTGGACGCGGCGCGATCGGCCCTCAGGACACGGACGTGGGCGCCGCCGTCCTCATCGCCGCCGGCTGCACCGCGGGCACCAGCGCCCCGGGCCGGCTTCGCGGACGCCCGGCTCCGTCTCTTCGCCGGAGCCCGCGTCCGCGTCCCCTGCGGGGGACGCGGGGCGGTTGGGACACGGACGGTCGACCGTAGCGGACCGCGCGAGGGAAAGGCGAATTACGTTCACGGGTGGGTGAAAAGTGCCTATGTGACTGGATCGGAACACCTCCGGCAGAGCACTCTCAGGGGCGCCGACCGCCGCCCCGTGCGCCACGCCGACCCCGCGACGCTCCCCCCGCCCGCCTCCGAGCCGAAGTCCGTTTCCTGACACATGAGCCACGTGATGCTGCCCCCGAAGCCCACCGCCCTTGACGCGCGTTCCGCGGCGGGCCTCGTCCGGCAGTGGCGCAGGGCCGTGGAGCCGGAGGCGCTCGCGGCGGCGTACGACGCGCTGGCCGCGGCGGGGCCGCTCGTGCCGACGCCGTGGGGCGCGCTCCTGGTCACGGGGTACGAGGAGTGCCGGCAGGTGCTGACCGGGCGCGAATGGCTCACGCTCGGCGTCCGCTGGCGCGACGCGCACCGTCCCGGGTGGCGGGAGAGCGCGAGCACGGTCGGGCTGTGCGAGACGCCGCTGCAGCAGGATCCGCCGGAGCACACTGCGCGCCGCCGCCCGCTCAACGCGGTTCTGGCGCCCCGGGTCGTGCGGGAGGCGGCGGAGCGGCTCGTGGAGCCGCTCACCGAGCGCCACGTCGAGGAGTTCGCCGCGGCCGTGCGCCGCGACGGCTCGGCCGACGTCGTCGCCCGGGTGTGCCGGCCGCTGCCCACCGCGGTCCTGGCGGAGATGGCCGGGCTGCCGGAGTGGATCGACCGGGGGTGGCTCGCCGCCGAGAGCGCAGCCATGGTGCGGGTGGAGGAACTCGCCGCCCCGCCCAGCGTCGTACGGCGCGCGGACGCCGCCGCGCTGGCCCTGCTCGACGCGTACGACCGCGCGCTGGCCGAGCGCCTGCGGCGTCCCGTGGGAGACCTGCTGTCGGGGTGGGCCGCCGAGGACCCGGCGGGGGCCCGCTACCTGCTGCTGACGCTGTTCTCCGCCGGGGTGCCGACCACGGCCGCGCTGCTGGCCGGCACGGCGCTGGCGCTGACCACCGACCCCGCGCTTGCCGAAAGGATCCGCCGGGACCCGGGGTTCGCGGGGCCGCTCACGGACGAGCTGCTGCGCTGGGACCCGCCGGGACGCGTGGTGACCCGCGTGGCGGGCGCGGACACCGAGCTGGGCGGCCGCCCGGTGCCCGCGGGGCGGGTGGTCCACGCGCTCATCGGCGCCGCGCACCGCGACCCGGTGCGCTTCCCCGCCCCGCACGTCTTCGACCCGGACCGGCCGGCGCAACGGCTGCTCGCCTTCGGCGGCGGTCTGCACTACTGCCTCGGGTCCCATCTGGCCCGCGCGCAGGCGCTCGCGTTCGCCCGGGCCTTCGCCCGCGAGCTGCCCGGCGCCCGGGCCGCCGCCCCGCCGGTACGGCACGCCGGGCCGAGCATGGCCGACATCGCCCGGCTGACCATCCACTCGCCCCTCACCTAAGGGAGACCGAAGGCCAGTGACCGAAATCCAGGACGCAACGGACGCCACGGACGCGTTCCGCAAGGACCTGTCGTCGTCGACCTTCGTACGGGCCATGGCGGAGACGGGCGTCCGGCCCTTCTACCGCACCGTGCACATGACGGGCGACGGTGAGGCCGTCGTCGACGGCCGGGACGTCGTCATGGCGGGCTGCAACGACTACCTGGGCCTTTCCACGGACCCCCGGGTGACGGCGGCCGCGGCCGAGGCGCTGACCCGCTACGGCGCGTCCTGCTCGGGCGCCCGCACCCTCAACGGCACCCTGCCCCTCCACGGCGAACTGGAGGAGCGGATCGCGGACTTCCTGGGCACCGAGGCGGCCGCCGTGGTCACCACCGGCTTCCAGGCGAACCTGGCCGTCGCCGCCCTGCTCGGCCGCGGCGACATCGTCTTCAGCGACATGTCCAACCACGCCTCGCTGGTCGACGGCATCCGGCTCGGCGCGGGCCGCCGCGTGCTCTACCCGCACTCGGACACCGCGCGGCTGGACACGCTGCTGGAGCAGGCCACGGCCGCGGAACCGGCCGCGGGCAAGGTCATCGTCACCGACGGCATGTTCTCCATGGACGGCGACCTGTGCCGGCTCCCCGGGCTGACGGAACTCGCCGCCCGGCACGGTGCCCGCCTCGTCGTGGACGGCGCCCACGACATCGGGCTGCTCGGCCCGGGCGGGCGCGGCGTCGCGGACCACTTCGGGCTCATGGACCGGGTCGACCTGTTCACCGGCACCCTGTCCAAGTGCTTCGGCTCCACCGGCGGCTTCCTCGCCGGGCCCGCGCACGTCGTCGACTACCTGCGCTACAGCGCCCGTTCCATCCTCTTCTCCGCGTCGATGCCGCCGGCCGCCCTCGCCGCGGGGATCGCCGCGCTCGGCATCGCCGCGGCCGAACCGTGGCGGCGCCTGCGCGTGCTCGCCCTCGCGGAGGAACTGCGTGCCGGGCTGCGCGCGCTCGGCTACGACACGGGGGACTCGGTCACCCCGGTCGTACCCGTCCTCATCGGGGACGCCACCGCGTGCGCCCTGATGTGGCAGGCCCTGCTGGACGAGGGCGTGTTCACCAACGCCGTCGGGGCCCCCGCCGTCCCCGAGGGCCGGTGCGTGATCCGGGTGACCGTGCAGGCCACCCATTCCGACGCCCATCTGCGGCGGATCCTGGACGCCTTCGCCGCCGCCGGGCGCCGGGCCGGCCTGGTACGGGACCTGCCCGCCCAGGCGGTGGCACGGTGAACGCGGTCACCGTCACCCCCGTCGAGGACCGCGCCGCGACGACGGAGTTCATCCGGCTGCCGTACGCGCTCCACCGCGACGACCCGCACTGGGTGGCACCGCTGGAGCGCGAGATGCGCGGCTTCCTCGACCCGCGCCGCAACCCCTTCTTCGACACGGCCGAGGTGCGGCTCCTGCTCGCCCGCCGGGGGCGCCGGACCGTCGGCCGGATCGCCGCCGTCGCCGACCCGCGCTTCCAGGAGCGGCACGACTACAAGTGCGGTCACTTCGGGCTCTTCGAGTGCGCCGACGACCTCGAGGCCGCCGGAGCCCTCTTCGACGCGGCGGACGCATGGCTGGCCGGACGCGGGCTGACCCGGATGCTGGGCCCGCTCAGCTTCTCCGTCAACGACGAGTGCGGACTGCTCGTGGACGGCTTCGACGGGCCGCCGAGCGTGGGCATCCCGTACAACCCGCCGTACTACGCGGACCTGCTGACCGGCTGCGGCTTCGGCAAGGCGAAGGACCTGCTGTCCTGGCTGGTGCCGATGCCCCCGGACGGCGAACCGCCCGCCGCGATCGCCCGGGTCGCCGCGCGTACCCTGGCCGACCCGGCCGTGCGGGTGCGGCCGCTCGACCCGGACCGCTACGAGGCCGACATGGCCGTCGTCAAGGACATCTACAACGACGCCTGGGCCGAGAACTACGCCTCCGTGCCGCTGACCGACGCCGAGTTCGCGCACATGGCCGCGCAGCTCAAGTCGGTCGTCCACCCGGAACTGGTGCGGATCGCCGAGGTGGACGGCGAGCCCGCCGCGTTCACGTTGTGGGTGCCCGACGTGAACCAGGCGCTGCGCACCGCGCGGGGCAGGCTCACCACCTGGGGGCTGCCGATCGGGATGCTGCGGATCAGCCGGGCGATGGGGCGCATCACCCGTGTCAGGGGCGGCACTTCGGGCGTACGGAAGGAGCACCGCAGCCGCGGGCTGGTGGCGGTGCTGCTCGCCGACGCGCAGCGGGCGGCGTTCCGGCTCGGCTACACCGAGACCGACCTGTCCTGGATCCTGGAGGACAACCGGGGCTCCAACCGGCACGCGCAGGCCATGGGCGGGGTGCACTTCAGGACGCACCGGCTGTACGAGCGCGACGGCGGGGGCCTGCGGTGAGGTACCTCGTGACCGGCGCCACCGGTTTCGTCGGCGGCCACCTCGTACGTCACCTCACCGCCCGCGGCCACGAGGTGACCGCGCTGGTGCGCGGCGGCCGCGACGTGCCCGGCGCCCGCAGCGTGCCCGGTGACCTCGTCACCGGAGCAGGGCTGGCCGTCGCGCTGCGGGGCGTGGACCGGATCGTCCACCTGGCGGGGGTCACCAAAGCGGGCGACCCGCGGGCCTACGCGGCCGTCAACGCCGCCGGGACGCGGCGGCTGTGCGAGGCGGCGGCGGCGCTCACCGTGCCGCCGCGCCTGGTGTACTGCTCGTCGCTGGCCGCCTCCGGCCCGGGGCGGCGCCGCCACGAGGACGCCCCGCCGGAGCCGGTCTCCGCGTACGGGCGCAGCAAGCTCGGCGGGGAGTGGGCGGTGCGGGACGCCGCGGACCGGCTGCCGGCGGTCGTGGTCCGGCCGCCGATCGTCTACGGCCCCGGAGACCCGGAGTTCCTGCCGCGGCTGGTGGCGGCGGTGCGCACGGGCCTGCTGCCCGCGGTCGGCCGGCCCGGGCCGCGGCACTACTCGCTGATCCACGTCGACGACCTGTGCCGGGCGCTGATCACCGCCGCCGACCCCGCCGCCACGGAGGTGGGCACGTACCACGTGTGCGACGGCACCGAGCACCGCTGGGAGGACATCGGCGCCGCCGTGGCCGCCGCGCTCGGCCGCCGCGCACCGCGGGTGGTGCACATCCCCGGACCCCTGGCGATGGCGGCGGCCCGGTTGTTCGGCCGCGCGTCCGCGCTCAACCCCGACAAGGTCGCCGAGGCGCTGCATCCCGCGTGGACCTGCGCCCCCGGCGGCCGGCTCCCGTACCGCCCCGCCGTCACGCTCCCCGAGGGGCTGCGCGGCGCCCTGAACCGCTGACCGCCCCGCGAGGAAGGGGGAGCACCCCGTGCGCCGCCGACTGTCCCCGTACGAACGCGTCATCTGGGCCGCAGGCGAGCGGCTCCCCGTCAACATCGCCGCCGTGGCCCGGGTCGAGGGCCGCACCACGCCCGGGCGCGTCCGCGCGGCCGTGGCCGCCGTCCGCGTCCGCCACCCCCTGCTCGGCGTCCGGATCGCCGACCCCGGGCCGTGGCAGGGGCGGCTCACCACGACCGGGGTGCCGGACCCGGGCGTGCGGGTGGTCCGCGACGCCGGCGCGGATGCCTGGTCCCGCGTGGTGGAGGAGGAACTCCCGCGGCCCTTCGACACCCGCACCGGGCCCCTCGCCCGCTTCGTGCTCGTGGACGCGGGCGAGGCCTTCGACCTGGTCACCGTGTACCACCACCTGGTCGCCGACGCCGTCTCCGCGGGTGTCGTCATGCGCGACCTGCTGACCCACCTCGGCGGGCCGGACCCGGCGGGCGCTCCGCCGCCCGGCGCCGGGCCGGTGCCGGTGCTGGCGGCGCCCGCGGACGAGCTGATCCCCGGCCCGCGCGCCCGCCCCGGGGACCTGCTGAGGACCGCCCGCGCCCTGGGCGGGCCCGTACGGCCGCCGTACCCGCCGGGCGGGCTGCTCGCCTACCGCGCGTGGTCGCTGGAGCGCGAGGAGACGGAGCTGCTGCTCAAGCGGTGCCGGGCGCGGGGCGCGACGCTGCAGGCCGCGCTGTGCGCGGCCTTCGCCCGGGCCGCCGCGCCCGGCCGTTCCGCACGGATCGCGGTCGCCGCGGACCTGCGCCGGGTGCTCGAACCGTCGCCCGGGGAAGCCATGGGCCTGTACGCGGCGAGCTTCGTCGTCCCGGTGGACGGCGCGACCGGCGACCTGTGGGCGGCCGCGCGGGAGGCCAGGACCGGCATCCACGCCCGGCTCACCCCGCAGGAGCTGCGGCCGCTCGTGCGCGTCTTCCGGCTGGCCTCGTTCCTGCCGCACCGCGCCGTCGGCGCCCTGCTGCGGCGCGGCGAGTCACGCGGCCCCCGGTTCGACGTGTCCGTGAGCAACACGCGCCTGGACCTTCCCGAGGCGTACGGGCCGCTGCGGCTGGCCGCCGTCCACGGCGGGGCGCACACCAGCCTGTCCGGGGCGCCGCTGGTGATCGTGGTGGGGCTCGGCGGGCGGCTGTTCTTCAGCGTCACGTCGACGGCGGGCGAGGAGGCCGAAGACCTGTGCCGGCGCGCCATGGACCACCTGCTGTCCGCCGGGTGAGGCCCGCGGACGGATAGCGGCGGGCTCAGCGGGTATCGGAAGAGGGTGGCACGCACCGTGGGAGTCGAAGAGGAGCTTCTTCTGGTGGACGCGCGGTCAGGTGAACCGCGCGCGGTGGCGGACGCGGTACTGGACGGCGGGCCCTGGTCCCGGGAACTCGTGGCCGAGCTGCAGCAGCAGCAGCTCGAACTGAACAGCTCCCCCTGCGCCACCCTCGACCAGCTGAGGGAGGAGTTGCGCGCCTGGCGGCGGAGGGCGGCGGACCTCGCCCGCTCGGAAGGCGTCGCGGTGGCGGCGCTGGGCACCTCTCCCGTGACGGTGCCGCCCCGGCTCACCCCCAGGGGCCGCTACCGCAGGATGGCCCAGTCCTTCGGCCTCACCGCCCAGGAGACCCTGACCTGCGGCTGCCACGTCCACGTCGGGGTGGAGTCGGACGAGGAAGGCGTGGCCGTCGTCGACCGCATCCGCCCCTGGCTGCCGCCGCTGCTCGCGCTCAGCTCCAATTCGCCGCTCTGGCAGGGTGCCGACACGGGGTACGCGAGCTACCGCTACCAGGTCTTCGGCCGCTGGCCCACCGCCGGAGCCACCCGCGGCTTCGGCTCCGCCGAGGGGTACCGCGCGGCGGTGTCACGGCTGCTGGCCACGGGGATCCTCATCGACCAGGGCATGCTCTACTTCGACGCCCGGCTGTCGGCGAAGTTCCCCACGGTGGAGGTGCGCGTCTGCGACGTGTGCCCGGAGTGCCAGGACGCGGTGGTGCTGGCCGCACTGGTGCGCGGCCTGGTCGAGACCGCCGCCCGCGAGTGGGCCGACGGGCATCCCGCACCCGACGACGACCTGGCCCTGCTCCGGCTCGCCTCCTGGCGCGCCAGCCGCTCCGGGCTGGACGGCGCCCTCCTCGATCCGCGCACCTTCCGCCCGGCGAGCGCGCACGACGTCGTCGAGACCCTGGTCGCCCACGTCGAGGACGCCCTCAAGGACGCGGGCGACCTGTACACCGTCCGCGCCGGCATCGACCGCCTCACCTCGCAGGGGACCGGCGCCCGCCGGCAACGCGAGGTGTACGCCCAAGGCGGCGCCCCCGCGGTCCTCCGCGACGCGGTCCGCCGCACGGCGGCCTGACGGACCCCCGGCGGCCGAGCCTCCCGCCGGGACGCCGTCAGCCCGATGCGACGACCAGGTCGACACCCCGGACGAGCGTGCGGGCCGCGGACCGGGAGTCGCCGAGATAGCCCGCGACCATCGCTCCGTCACGTAGGGCGACCACAAGGTCGGCGGACTGCCGGGGGTCCGCGACGCCCATGGTCGCGAGGGCGTCCTCGAGCACCTGGTGGAACCACTCGCGGTGCGTCAGCACGGCTTGGTGGATCGGGCACTTCCGATCCGGGTACTCCGCGGCCGCGTTGATGAAGGGGCAGCCACGAAACCCCGGACCGCAGATCTCCTCGCCGATGCTGTGCGCGACGACATCGAGCAGGGCAGCACCTCCCCCCGTCTTCTCGGCCGCGACGGCCACCCGGGCCCGGATGTCCTGATCGGTGGCGTCCAGGTAGCCGCGCACCAGGTCGTCCTTGCCCTCGAAGTGCCGGTAGAAGGTGCCGCGCGCGACGTCGGCCTCCGCCATCACCCGGTCGACGCCGACAGCGCGAATCCCCTCCGTGTAGAAGAGCCTGCTCGCCGTGGTCAGCAGCCGCTCCCGTGCCGCCGACTTGCGGGCTGTCGTGGCAGGCCCGCTCTTGGTCTCGCTCATGGACGCATTATATAGAACGTTCCTTCCATGATCTGGGCAGGCGGCGCAAGCAGGCACCCGGGCCACAGCACCAGTGGGACAACGCGACAGGGCCGCCGAAGGGCCGCCCGTATGTTCCCCGGGCGCCGTCCGGTATTCCCGTCGGGAAGGTGCGGGCGGATGCGCGGACTGGCGCGCAAAGGACGCGCGGTCAATGCACGGGCCGACGGCGCCGGCCATTTCCCGGCAAGAGGGCGGGAAATTGCCGTGGGGGACGAATAACCTTTGTCCGCCGAAATGGGTGCGCGCCGCTCACGGGACGACGGGGCGCCTTTCCGCTCCCGGCGTCTTGCGCGTTCCGGTATTTCTCGCCTGATCGCCCCTGCCGTCGGACACGCGCCTGACGGCCGCTCCCACCTGGGCGGGGATCGTCGCGCGAGGGGGTTTCCGCCGGAGGATCGTGCGCCCGGACGACACGCTACCCCCCGCAGACACCCACCGGGTTCCCCCTTTCACTCAGTGAAAGAATTTCCTCCCGAGTTATCCAGGCCGTCGAGGGGGCTGGTCGAAATACGGCCCGGCGACGTGATTCCGGAAGTTCGCGCGGTAGCATGAACTTCCCCTTGCCAGTGAATTCAAGGAATATCCGACCGAGTGGAACCCGGGCGGACGAGGACGGCTGACGGGAGTGTGTACGCGTGGGCTACGGCAACCCTTTCGATGACGGAGCCGCCGGCGCTCTTGTCGGGCGTGCCAAGGAACTGGATCGCATACGCGGCTTCCTCGGCGCAACCGACCGTGGCGGGGCGCTCCTGCTGTCAGGGCAGGCCGGGGTGGGCAAAACGGTCCTGCTCAACGCCGTGGCGGAGGCGGCGTCCGCGACCGGGACGCGGGTCCTGCGCGCGGCCGGCGTCGAGTTCGAGGCCGACGTGAGCTACTCCGGCCTCAACCAGCTCCTCTTCCCCCTCTCCGAGACGCTGGGTGATCTGGACAGCACCCATCAGGAGGCCCTTCGTGTCGCGCTGGGCTTCGGCAGCGGAGCGTCGCCGAACCGGCTCGTCGTGTCCAGCGCCACCCTCATGCTCCTTCGCCAGGTGGCCGCGCCCGGCTCCCTGCTGCTCGTCATCGACGACCTGCAGTGGGTGGACCGCGCCAGCGCCGCCGTGTTCGGTTTCGTCGCCCGCAGGCTCGGCGGCAGCCGGATCGGCTTCCTCGGCGCCGTGCGCCAGGGAAGCGAGACCTTCTTCCATCGCGGTGGACTCCCCGAGTACGAGGTGCCGCCGCTGGACGAATCGTCGTCTCGGGCACTGCTCGACGCGCGATTCCCGAACCTCGCCGAACGCGTGCGGCGTCGGCTGCTGTCCGCGGCCGAAGGGAACCCGTTGGCCCTGCTCGAGTTGCCCAGGGTGCTGAGCGGGCAGCAGCGCATGGCGCTGGAGAACCTTCCCGCCGTCCTGCCGCTGAGCCGGCGGCTCCAGGCGCTGTTCGTCTCCCGGGTCTCCGGGCTCCCGGCTGCCGCCCGCCATCTGCTGCTGCTCGCCACGATGGACGGGACCGGCGATCTCGGGGTCCTGCACGCGGCGGCGCGGCAGGACGGTTGCGACGCCGACCTCGAAGATCTCGCCCCGGCCGAGCAGAACCAGCTGGTCACCGTCGACGAGGGCACCCGGAGGCTGGTCTTCCGCCACCCTCTGATCCGCTCGGCCGTCGTCGACGCCTCCTCCAGCGCCGAGCGGCGCGCGGCGCACCGGGCCCTGGCCCGGGTTCTGGCGCACCAGCCTGAGCGCCGGGCCTGGCATCTCGGAGAAGCGACCGTCGAGCCGGACGAGCAGGTCGCCACCCTGCTGGAGCAGGCCGCCCACCGCATCACGGCGCGCGGCGACGCCCTGGGGGCGGTTGCGGCACTGAAACGGGCGGCCGATCTGAGTCCACACGGATCGGACCGGGCCCGCCGCCTGGCCGAGGCCGCCTACATCGGCGCCGACGCGACGGGGGAGCTGCGCGGCGTCTCGGAGCTGCTCGAGGACGCCCGTCGCGCCGACCCGGACCTGGCCGGGTCCCTGCACTCCGCCGCTGCCGCCGTCTATCTGGTCATCAACGGCGACGGGGACATCGACACGGCTCACCGCCTGCTGGCGGGCGCGATCGAGTCCGGCACCCACCAGTACGACGCCAAGGACAACGCCGTCGTCGACGCCGTGCACCTGCTGCTGCTCCTCAGCTTCTTCAGCGGTCGTGCGGAGCTGTGGGACCCCTTCTACACCGCGCTCTCCCGGTTGCGCCCGGAGCCGCCCGCACTGCTGTCCGTGGCCGGCAGGACCTTCTCCGACCCGGTGCGTTCGGGAGCGGCTGCGCTGGACCAGCTGGAGGACATCCTCGGCGGACTTCCCGAGGAGACCGACCCCGGCCGCATCGTCAGGGTCGGCACCGCGGCGCTCTACCTCGACCGGTTGCCGGCCCTCCGCGAGCCCTCGTGGAAGGTCGTCCGCCAGGGACGGGACGGCGGCCCGGTGCGCCGGCACCTCGGCGCCTTGATGCACCTGTGCCTGAACGACTACCTGACCGGCAGGTGGGACGAGTGCGTCGAGCTGGCCGACGAAGGAGTCCAGCTCTGCGAGGACTCCGGATACCGGTTCTTCACCTGGTACTTCTGGTACTGCCGTGCTGTCGTCGCCGCCCCCCGCGGGGAGGACGCGACGGTCGGCCTCCTCACGGGCCGCATCACGCAGTGGGCCGCACCGCGGGGCGTCGGGACGGCACTGCACTACGCCCGGCACGTACGCACCGTGGCCGACCTCGGACGCGGCGACTTCACCAGCGCCTACCGGCACGCGACGGCGATCAGCCCGGCGGGCACCTTCGCCTCCCACGTGCCGCACGCCCTGTGGGTGATGATGGATGTCGTCGAAGCCGCGGTCCGCACCGACCGGCCGGCGGAAGCGGCCGCTCATGTGCGCGCCATCCGGGACAACGACATCGCCGCCCTCTCGCCGCGGCTCGCGCTCCTCGCCGGCGCTTCGGCCGCTCTGTGCGCCACGGACGACGAGGAGTCGGTGCGCCTGTTCGGCGAGGCACTGGCCCTGCCGGAAGTCGGGCAATGGCCGTTCGATCTGGCCCGGGTGCGGCTGGCCCACGGCGAACGGCTCCGACGAGCCAGGGCGAACGCGGAGGCCAGAACACAGTTGACGCTGGCCCACGACACCTTCGCGGAGCTTCGCGCCCGCCCCTGGATGGATCGTGCGGCCAAGCAGCTGCGGGCCGCCGGATGGGTTGCGCCGAGGACCGAAGCGGGCGGGAAGGTGCTCACGCCGCAGGAGCGGGAGATCGCGGACCTGGCGGCAACGGGGCTCAGCAACAAGCAGATCGCCGAACGGCTCTATCTCTCGCACCGGACGGTCGGAGCGCACCTGTACCAGATCTTTCCCAAGCTCGGCATCACCTCCCGGGCAGCGCTCCGCGACGCGCTCGGGACTTTGGGGGAATGACGCCCACGCCCACGCCGGGCACCCTTCCGCTTCCACGCCCTGACCGCGCCTTTCCGCGTCCGCCTAACCGCCGTCGCCGGTCCCCGGCGGCCGGTCACCGGGCGCACCGGCGGTGACCCGCGGCGGGCGAGTGCCCTTCGGGCTGTCCACCACGGCTGCGACGGCCTGGGCCGTGCGGGCGAGACGCGCCGCGGATACGGCCTCATCGGCCAGGTGGGCGTCGACTCGGTCGACCAGGCCGGGATACCGGCCCTCGTACGCCTGCGCCGCGTCGAGGTCGTCCGGACGGAACAGCCGCAGCCGCCGGCCTGTTGCGGGCACGATCAGGCCGGCCACGACGGCCGTGGCCTCCACCCCGAAGCCGGCCAGCTCCTTCGCGTAGCTCGCCGCGAGATGGCCGATCGCCGCGACGCCTTCGGAGTGCAGGGCGAGATAGGGGGACTCGTCCGCGGGGCCGCCTCCGGACGCCACCCAGACCAGCAGGCCGTCCCGGCGCTCGCGCATCTGCGGCAGTACAGCACGGTTCACCCGCTGGGTGGACAGCACGTTCGCGTCGTAGATCTGCGCCAACTGGTAGGGGGTGAAGGACTCGATCGGGCCCCGGGGCACAGGTCCCATCGTGTGGACCACGCAGTCGATCCGCCCGGCTTCCGCCGTGATGTCGGTGACCGCGGCGCTGACCGAGCGCTGATCGGCGACGTCGAGGTCGATCGGACGCGGCCGAGCGCCCTGGTGGCCCGTGGCCCGGTCCGGTTCGGCGGCGATCGGCGGACGGCCTGAGGCCGCGCCCATTCCGGCGTAGATGATGTGACCGGCCTCGGCCAAGGCCTGGGCGGTCGCCGCCCCGAGGCCGCTGGACGCCCCGGTGACAAGGATGATCTTCGACATCATGCTCCTCGGCGCATGGTGGGAGCGGTGAGGCGGCGGCAGTCCTGGCCGCGGACGGGCCATGACGGATCCGGCACCGGCGTGTGACCGCACGGGTACCTGCTCAGTATTGGTGCGGGTGGGACCGGCCCGCATAAGTCGTCCGACCGTGCCGACGACTGGGGTTCATGGCGGGTCCCGGTCCAAGCGGCGGGGCGGAATCCGGTCGCCCGGGCTCCGGGTGCCGGCTCCCGGACCTTTCACCTGAGGAATCCGGGCCTTGCGCGGTCCGTGGTGCCGGCTCCGCCGCCCGGCGACCGGGCGGACACCTGGTGCGCTGTCGAAATGACTGCCCGGCACGGCTCGGTGACCGGCCTTTCCGCAGGCGTTCGACTGATGTGGGCCCGGTGCCTGCGGCGACACTCTGGGGGCGCTGCGGGAGGCCGGCGCGTACCGCCGGCCTGGCGCGGTCCGGATTCGTGCTCGGTGCAGGGGGACGCGGGCCCGGCATGCGCCCGATGCGTGCTCGTACGCACCGGCCATGTTCTGACGGTTCCCCCGCGCCTTTCATGGCTCCGCTTGCGTGCCGATACCGGCCCGGCTAGCGTTTAGTGAACAGAACGTTCTATTCGTTTTGGAGGTCCGCATGAGTGAGCCCCATGCCCATGAGGCAGGCACGATCGTGCTCATCCACGGCCTGTGGGTGAACCCGCGTAGCTGGGAGGGGTGGAAGCACCACTACGAAGCGCGCGGGTACAGAGTCCTGGCCCCCGCCTGGCCCGGGCTCGACCGCGAGGTGGAGGAGCTGCGGCGCGACCCCTCGGGCATCGCGGGGGTCGGCCTGCTCGAGGTGGTCGACCACTACGAGCGGATCATCCGCGACCTGCCTCATCCGCCCATCCTCATGGGCCATTCGTTCGGCGGCACCATCGTGCAGATCCTGCTCGATCGGGGCCTGGGCAGTGCCGGGGTCGCCATCGACTCGGCGGCCGTCAAGGGTGTGCTTCCGCTGCCGCTGTCGACCCTCAAGTCGGCGTGGCCGGTGCTGGGGAACCCGGCCAACAAGAACAAGGCGGTCTCCCTGACGGCGCGGCAGTTCCACTACGCCATCACCAACACGCTCAGCGAGAGCCAGTCCGACGCCCACTACGAGCGCTACGCCGTCCCCGGATCGGCGCGGGTCCTCTTCCAGGGGGCGTTCGCCAACTTCAACCCCCGGGCCGCGACCCGGGTCGACTTCCGCAACAGACGCAGGGCGCCGCTGCTGTTCATCGCGGGAGAGGCCGACCACATCGTCCCGCCCAAGGTGAACAAGGCCAACTGGCGCCTGTACCGGAAGTCACCCGCCGTGACCGATTACCAGGAGTTCCGCGGACGCTCGCACTTCATCATCGGCCAGGAGGGCTGGAAGGAAGTCGCGGACTACGCACTGAACTGGGCCGAGGAACACCTTCCCGCCCGCGTGTGACCGCGGATCGCGGGAGCCGCCGACCGCGGGACCCGCAGACCGCCGGTCTTGATCTGCCGGTCTTCGACCTCATGAACGCGCCGTCCGTCACCGGCGGTCCGGCGCGGCGCCCCCGCCGCCCGCGGGGGCTCTCCCGGGGACGCGATCGTCGTGTGCCCCGTCAGCGCGGGCGTGTGTGCCCGCCGCAACAACCCCATCGCACAAGGAGAAATCCATGCTTCGCCGCCGTACGTTCCGTATCGCCGTTCTCACGGTGACCGGTGTCGCCCTTGCCGGCGGGGTGACCGCATTCGCGTCGGCCTCTCCCGCCCACCACTCGGCGCCGAAGCCGACCGTCGTCCTGGTCAACGGCGCCTGGTCCGACGCCGCCGGCTGGAAGGGCGTGATCACGCGCCTGCAGAACGACGGCTACCCGGTCGTCGCGCCGCCCACCGGTCTGCGCGGCGTGACCGCCGACTCCTCCTACCTGGCCGCCTACCTCAAGACCATCCAGGGCCCCGTCGTCCTGGTCGGCCAGTCCTACGGCGGCTCGGTCATCACCAACGCCGCAACCGGGAACAAGAACGTCAAGGCGCTCGTCTACATCTCCGCCTTCGCGCCGGACAAGGACGAGTCCGTCGAGGGCCTGACCAAGAAGTTCCCCGGCTCCCAGATCAGCAACGACCCTGACGCCCAGGTCCCCACCGCCCTCTTCCCCGTCCCCTTCCCCAAGGCCGACGGCACCACCGGGGTCGACCTGTACGCCAAGGCCGACCAGTACCGCAACCTCTTCTTCAGCGACCGCGTCAGCGCCAGGACCGCCGCCGAACTCGCCGCCACCC
Source organism: Streptomyces sp. NPDC058864 (assembly GCF_042742985.1). Classification (NCBI taxonomy): domain Bacteria; kingdom Bacillati; phylum Actinomycetota; class Actinomycetes; order Kitasatosporales; family Streptomycetaceae; genus Streptomyces; species Streptomyces sp. NPDC058864. Next base: position 103,447 of record NZ_JBHYMQ010000004.1, read on the forward strand.
AGAGCCCCGCCGCCCCTGAGGCGCTCGGCGAAGGCTCCGGCGAGCCCGCCTGGAAGACCATCCAGTCCTGGTACCTCGTCTCCAAGGACGACCACGTGATCCCGCCCGCCACCGAGCGCTTCATGGCCAACCGAGCCCACGCCCACACCGTCGAGGCCGACACCCCGCACGCCGCGCAGGTGACCAACCCCGGCATCGTCACCGACCTCATCAAGAAGGCCGCCGCAACCGTCCACTGACGGCGGCCGGGCCGCGGCGTCGCCCGGCGGCCCGGTACGCCACCCCGCACGACGGCCCAGGTCGTCGTGCGGGGAGGGGCCGTGGCCGGTCGCCCGGCGAACGGCACGGAGGCCGTCCCGCACACGAAGGAAGGGGCATGGACATGCCCGATGAACACGGCATGTCGGTGACCGACAAGGTCCTGGCGCTGCTCGGGGCCTTCTCGTACGAGAACCCCGCGCTCACCCTCACCGAGTTGTCCCGGCGAACGGGCCTGTCGCTGCCGACGGTTCATCGTCGTGCTGCCGAACTCGTCGCCTGGGGAGCCCTGGAGCGCGGACCCGACCGGCGCTACCGGGTGGGTCTGCGGCTGTGGGAGGTGGCCACCCTCGCGCCTCGCGGCTTCCCGCTGCGCGATGCCGCTCTGCCGATCCTGCAGGACCTGTACGACGTGACGAAGGAGCAGCACATCCATCTCTCGGTGCGAGACCACCTGGACGTCGTCTTCCTTGAGCGGCTGAGCGCGCCGGGCGCCCCGCAGGCCGACAGCCGGGTGGGAGGCCGCTTCGGCGCATTCGCCACGGGAGCGGGACTCGTCCTGCTCGCCCACGCGCCCGACGACGTCCAGGAGGAGTACCTGAGCACCCCACCGCGTCGCTACACCAGCAACACGGTCACCTCTCCCGCCCGGCTCCGCTACCTGCTGGCCGAGGTCCGCAGGGACGGGTACGCCAGCAGCGACAGAATGGTGGGGCCGGACGTCCACTGCGTCGGAGCGCCGATCCACGGTGCGGGCGGCTCGGTCGTGGCGGCCCTGTCGATCGCCTTCAGGGCGGGCAGCCAGTCCCCCCAGTCGCTCGCTCCCGCCGTTCGCGCGGCGGCACGAAGAGTTTCCCGCGCCTTGCGCGAGTGAACACGCCGCGGGTCGGTCGACGGCCCGCAACCGAGCCTCCTCGGCGGCCACGAAGAGGCCGGCGGCGATGCACCGAGGTGCTGACCGCTCACGTCGCCGGGCTCCTTGGGGCCTCAACTCACCCTTCCATACCGCGATGGCACGAAAGCCGCGCCATGTTGATACGACACCTTGTTTCAAGGAAGATCCGGCCACTCCTCGGACTCGCGATGCCGCGCTGCCCGCTCGCTCCCGTCTCCGCGCCCGGGACCGATGACGGGGCCCGCCTGCTCCAGGCGTCAGGCCCGGGAGTCCCCCGGCGGCCGAAGGCTCATGGCCGCGGCGCCGGACCGTTGGGCATGCGTGGCCAGGCTGTGCCTCCGCTCCTGCTGATCGCGGCCATCACCTTGGGTGCGTCGTTCGCGCCCCTGGCGGTGCACCTGTCCCCACTGCTCGTGGCGGCCCCCACGTGCACGGCGACCTTCGCACGGACACGCTTCACGGCCGTCGTCGCGCTCATGGCAGCCGCGGCAGTGCTCCTCGTGGACCGCCACGACGGCCTGCTGCACTCACCGCTGCTGCCCATTCACATCGGCGCGGTGCTCCTGGTCTCCGCGTTCGTCATCGCCTCCCGGGCGCTGCACGACCGCGACTTGCGGGAGCTGGCCCAGGTACGGGCCGTCTCCGAAACGGCCCAACGCGTGCTGTTGCGGCCGATCCCCGTGGAGCTGGGCCGCTTCCGTGTCGCCTCGATGTACCGTGCCGCGGCGGCACACGCGCTGGTGGGCGGCGACCTGTACGCAGCGGCCCGCACCGGCCGGGCCACACGTCTGCTCATCGGAGACGTCCGCGGAAAGGGCCTTCCGGCCGTCGATGACGCCTGCGCCGTCCTGGGTGCTTTCCGTGAGGCCGCCCAGCAGTACCGCACGCTCCCGGAACTCGCGGCCTCCCTGGAACGCAGCGTCCGCAGGCACCTGGGCGAGCTGACCGCGATCGCCCCCGACAGCAGCGAGCGGTTCATCACCGTCCTTCTGATCGAACTCCCCGACGACGAGGAGATCGTGAGGGTGGTCAGTTGCGGGCACCCGCCGCCTCTGCTGTGCCAGGGCGACCAGGTCACCCTGCTGCCGGTCGCCCGGCCCGCCCCGCCGCTGGGCCTCGCGGCGGACACGCCCAACGCCTTCCGCCTCGACACTGTCGCCTTCGGTCCCGGAGACACCCTGCTCCTCTACACCGACGGGCTGGCCGAAGCCCGGGACTCCGCCGGCGAGTTCTTCCCCGTCCTCGACCGTGCCGATACGTGGAACTGGGACTGCCCCCGCCGTCTCGTACAGCACGTCGGTCTCGATGTGGACCGGCATGTGGGCCAGAACCTCCAGGACGACCTGGCCCTTGTCGCGGTCCATCATCCAGCGCACCCCGTCCACGCCGGACAGGCGCCACCGTGAACAACCAGAACCCGAAGACCCGCACACCCGCGCACTGCCCCCTCACCCTTGCGCCACCCACCGTGCGCGTCAATCGCGGGCGCTGCGCGTCACATCAGAAGGGACGGTGACGGGAATGGCCACGCCCAGACTCCTCCTGCTCCGGCACCCGAGCGCGCTGCTCGCCGTCTACCTCGCTGCGGCCTGCGCAGTGCAGCTGGATGCCTCTGCTGGGGGCTTGGTCCGCTGGTCGGACTACTCGGTGCCGGCACCCGTGATGGCGGCAGCCCTGCTGCCCTTCAGGCACACCCTGATCGTCGGGGCTTCCACGCTGGCGACCAGCGTGGTCATCTACGGTTTCGTGATTCCGGGCGTGTCGGACGGCGGGCGGGCGGTTGTCATCGCCGCGGCCCTCCTGTCTCTGGGCATGAGCCTGGCCATCTGCCGAGTCCGGGGCCGCCGGCAAGCGAGGTGTGCCTTCGCCGTACCTGCCCCGAGCGGTGAGCGGACGGGCCGGATCGCCTCTGCACCACGTCAGGCGCCCGGCGGTCTGTGCGCCTCCCTACTGGCCGGGGGAACACCGCCCGGGCGCCTGCCGCAACCGGCGCCCGTGGATCTCGCATACGGCCGGGCCGACGACGGAAGGCCGCAGGCCCACTGGCTGGACGTCATCCCGCTGCCCGGAGCCCGGGTGGCGCTGGTCGCCGCCAGCGTGACCGAGGACGGAGAACCGGCCCCCGCCCTGGTGCCCGAACTCCGCGCCGCGGTGCGCACGCTGGCGGACATCGACGTGCAACCGGACGAGATGCTCGGCCACCTGCAGGACGTCCTCCACCGGCTGCAACCGGACGACGCCGCCCACGACGTCACGGCGAGTTGCCTGTACGCCGTCTACGACCCCGTCACCGCAGACTGCACCCTCGCCTGCGCCGGGCATCCCGCGCCCACCGTCATCAGCCCCGACGGTGTGACCGTCGCCGTCGACCTGCCCTCCGGAACACCGCTCGGACGCGCACGAGCACATGTCGCGACCGCGGAGATCCGGCTCGGCAAAGGCAGCGTGCTCCTGCTGCACACGCACTCCGGGAAGCGAACCGGTTCCGGGACCAGGGCCGATGGATCCACCGTGCGCGAACGACGCATCGAGCCACGGGCCTCGCTCGCAGCCACCTGCCGTGCCGCCCTGCGGGCCCTCGCGGCAGAGGGCGGCCCCCGTCAACTGCGTGTGCTCGCCGTACGAACCCGCACACTCGACACCACCACCGTGGCCACGTGGGACCTCACCGCCGAGCCGGCGGCCGTCTCCGCCGCGCGCAAACATGTCACCGCCCAGCTGACGGCATGGGGCCTGGACGAGGCCACCCCCACCACCGTCCTCATCGCCAGCGAACTGGTCACCAACGCCATCCGCCACGCGCGGCCACCGGTACGTCTCCGCCTGATCCGCTGCGCCACCAGCCTGACCTGCGAGGTCACCGACGGCGGCACCACATCCCCGCGCCTTCGACGCGCCCGCACCTTCGACGAAAGCGGCCGGGGGCTGTTCATCGTCGCCCAACTCACCCAGCGCTGGGGCACCCGCCATCACCCGCAAGGCAAGACCATCTGGGCCGAACACACCCCGCAACACGAAACATAGAGAGCACACCGTGCGTTGCCTCAGAGCCCGCTCCCAGGCGGCGCTTCTTCTTCGGGTTGGACTCCTCGCGCCTTCAGGCGGCCATCTCCTCCCGTATCAGGCGGGCCAGTTCCGCGGGGTGCGAGAGGAACGGCGAGTGCCCGCTGTCCATCGAGCGGACGCGGCCGGCCTGCCGGGCCATGGAGTACTGGAACGCGGCAGGAATCGCGCGGTCCTGCTCGCAGACGATGTACGAGCTCGGTACGTCGCGCCAGACGGCCCGGGTGAGAGGCTGGGTGACCGAAGCGAGGGACTGCTTGCGCAGGGTCGCCGCGACGGACTCGGCCAGTTGCGGGGCGACGCCGTTGTACAGCACTTCCACCGGATCGGACACGCCGAAGCAGCCCGGACGGTCGCCTTCCTCCTCATGGACGTCCCAGTACGGGGGATGGACGCCTCCCGTCGGTGTCAGCACCGTGTCACCGACGTCCTGCATCATCGCCGCCAGATAGATCACCCGCACGATGCCGGACACCGCCGGTGTCTGCGACACGGGCGCTCCCCCGTAGGAATGGCCGAGGACCACCGCTGGTCCTCCGATCTCCCCCAGGACGGCTTCGATGCGAGCCGCATCCGCGTACAGGTCCCCGAGGAGTGCGGGGTCCTCCCCGGTACTGGGCAGGCGCACGGCCCTCACGTCCACATCGGGAAGACACGAGGCAAGGAACCGCCAGGCAGGTGAGTCGTGCCAGGCGCCGTGGACGAGGAGCAGAGCCGGAAGTGACATGAGAGAGCTTTCGGGTAGGCAGGGGAATCTGGCGGGCCGAGCCGATCACGGGCGGCCGAGGTCCGCCCGGAACGGTTCACACTCTGTCCGCCCAGATCTGCCGGGACGCCGACACGGGGTCGGCCACCACTGAGGCGGGCACGTCCCAGATCCGCGTGAGCGCCTCACCCTTCACGTACTGCGGCCAGCCCGGGTCGCCGGTGGCGGCGAAGGCCGTCAGCGACGTGCGGACCTCCTGCGCCAGGCCGACGGCCTCCGGCGGGAGCGAGTCGCCGAAGAGCATGGCCGCCATCGGGCCGTGGAAGTTGCCGAACAACAGCGGCACGTCGAGCAGGTGGCAGGAGCCGAGCGCGCCGCCGAACGCAGGGGTCGGCCAGGCCACCTCATAGCACCAGCTGCGGCCGGAGTGCTCCTGCGCGCACCACGTCGACGGCATGCGGAAGAACGCGTCGGACTGGATGAGGAGGTACAGATCGGCATCGGAGGCGCCAGGGTACGCGGCTCGGTAGGCGTCGAGAGGAACACCGTGCGCCGTCGCGGCACCAGCGAGGTCGACGGCGGACAGATCCTCGTTCATTGCCATGGCGAAGAACCGGTACTCGTCCCGGGCGAACCCGGTCATCAGGTCGACCTCCGCACGCAGGCCGCGCCAGGGCCGGTCGCGCACCGCATCCCCGTCCACCACCAGTCCGTAGGGAGTCACCTCGCCCTCCCTCGACTGCACGGCGTGGATCGCCTCGGACGCCACGCCCGCGAAGGCCTCGGAAGTGAGCGGCACACCGAGCGCCGCCGCGATCCGCTCTGCCGTGCCGCGCGCCCGTTCTTCGGGCAGGAAGGCCGCTGTGACGCTCTGTCCGATGGCCCGGACGAACAGCCCGCGGCCGGCCTCGGCGGCCGTCAGCGCCACCACCGCGCTGGCTCCGGCCGACTGCCCGAAGATCGTGACGTTGCCCGGGTCCCCGCCGAAACGCGCGATGTTCTCCTGGACCCAGTGCAGGGCCGCGAGCTGGTCGAGCAGCGCCCGGTTCCGCGGCGCGTCCGGCAGCCAGCCCAAGCCCTCGAAACCGGTTCGGTAGTTGAAGGTCACCAGCACGACGCCCGAACGGGCCAGGTTCTCGCCATCGAACTCGGGCTGGCTCGCGGAACCGAAAATGAACGCCCCGCCGTAAATCCAGACCATCACCGGAAGACCGCCCGCCCCGGGATCGGGCGTCCAGACATTCACGGTGAGGCAGTCGGCATCGTCACCCGGCTGCCACAGCGCCGGCAAAGGCGGCATTTGTGCCTGCGGGGGCGAGGCACTGAAAGCAGTGGCGTCGCGGATACCGTCCCACGGCTGCGGCCGCCCCGGGGCCTGGAAACGCCGAGGTCCGTCGATGGGCGCGGCATACGGAACACCCTTGAAAACGCTGACACCCTTGTCCATTACGCCTCGCACGGCGCCCTGGATCGTTTGCACGATGATGTCTTCCATACTGAAGCCCGGCTCCGCTCCCCATTGGAATACGAACGTCCGGATGCTACCTCCGGATCAGCGGGCGGCAAAAAACTTTCACTGAATGAAAGTTCGGCTCAGAGCCGGAGGCTCATTCGTCGGCTTTGTGATCGACGACACGTCTGAGGGTCTCTTGTGCGTGACTAGAATCCCGCTTGTCCCGCACCGACTTCGCATGTCCCAGTCGCGGGCTGCTGCCTTACCCGGCGTGCTCCGAATTCATCGGATCCATCATCAGGGATGTGATTTGCGACAGGAATTTCTGCGAAGAGGCTGGCACCCAACAGGTGCCACGCTCGTCGCCGGCACAGCGGGGTGACACAGGCATCAGCACCACCTGCAAGAACATGCCGGACAACCAGAAGAACGCCCGCACCGGCAACGCCCACTACGCCACTTCCGCGCCGCCATCGCGAGCGTGAACACCAGGACCGCCGGCGTCGGTTGTCGCCTGCGACGGATGTCAGGCAGCCCCGTCGGCACCGATGACGAAGGAAGGACCCCACCATGTCCGCAGTAACCGCAACTTCCGCTCCGACCAGAACCGTTGACGTCTCAGGGACCCCGTTCGCCTACCGCGAGGTGGGCACGGGCGAGGGCGTTCCGCTGGTCCTCCTGCACCACGTGACCGCGGTACTGGACGACTGGGACCCCGCCGTCGTCGACGGCCTGGCAGCCGAGCGGCGCGTCGTCCTGGTCGACCTGCGCGGGGTCGGCCGCTCGGGCGGGACCGCCCCCGACACCTTCGAGGCGATGGCCGACGACACCGTCGCGTTCCTGGACGCCCTCGGCCTGGAGACCGTCGACCTGCTCGGCTACTCCCTGGGCGGCATCGTCGCCCAGCAGCACCCCGACCGCGTCCGCCGGATCATCCTGGCCGCCACCGCGCCCGCCGGCGCCCAGGGCCCGGCTGCCACCGGCGCCACCCTCCAGGCGGCCGTCCAGAGGGCGACCGAGCTCGGCAAGCACCCCAAGCACTTCCTGTTCTTCGAGCCGTCGTCGGCGGGTCAGGCAGCCGCGGACTCCTTCCTCGCCCGCCTGGATCAGCGCACCGCGGACGACCGCGACACCCCGATCTCCGACGAGGCCATCGGCGCCCAGCTCACCGCGCTCACCACGTGGGAGCAGGACACCTCGCCGGCCGGCCTGGCAGCGGTGAAGCAGCCCGCACTCGTCGTCAACGGCGACAACGACACGATGTGGCCCACAGCGGCCGGCACTCTCCGCCTCGCCCAGCTGCTCCCCGACGCCAAGCTCGCCGTCTACCCCGGCTCCGGCCACGGCGGCATCTTCCAGTACCACGAGGTTTTCGTGCGGCAGGCCCTGGACTTCCTCCGCAACTGACCCCGCACCCTGGGCAGTCCTCAACACCCGACCCGAACCGCCGTCCAGGCCGCCCTTCGCGGCCGCCGGCGGGCACGACCGCAACACCCGGCCCTGGTGCGCCATACCAGCCGGCACATGGACGGCAGGCCCCAGGAACCGCCGGGCTCCGCACCTCTCATCGGCCACGTCGGCCGCCATTCGGTTGTCACCGGTCGGCGTGACGGCGACCGTAGTCCCGGACCGGTCGACGACCAGATGGTGCGTGGAGCCAGGACGGACTCGGTGACCGGGCGAGGGACCGGCATGACCCGGCCTCGCCCGGTCACCGCTGCACGAGCTGCCCTGCGGCCGACGGACCGCCCAGCCGCCCGACCCGGATGGCGGGGCGAACTCAGCGGATCAGGACCTCGGCCTCGATCTCCACCGGAATGCGGAAGGGGAGCTCCGCGAGGCCGACCGCCGACCGGGCATGACTGCCGGCCTCGGGCCCCCACAGTTCCAGGATCAGATCGGAGAAACCGTTCACCACCGCTGGCGCCGAGGCGAAACCGGGCGCGGCATTGACCATGCCGAAAACCCTGAGCCAGGCGACGACGCGGTCCAGATCGCCGAGAGCCGCGCGCAAACTCGCAAGGACGGCAAGGGCTGTGGAACGTGCGGCGTCGTAGGCCTCCGACTGCGATCCGCCCAGAGTGTCGCCGCAGGCACCGGGCCCACATCCGTCGAACGCCTGCGGAAAAGCCGGTCACCGAGCCGCGCCGGGCAGTCGTTCCGACAGCGCACCACGTGTCCGCCCGGACACCGGGCGGCAGAGCGGGCGCCACGGACCGCGCAAGGCCCGGATTCCGCCGCCGCTCGGACCGCGACCCGCCATGAACCCCGGTCGTCGGCACTGTCGGACGACTTACGCGGGCCGGTCCCACCCGCACCAGTACTGAGCAGGTACCCGCGCGGTGGACGGCCCCGTCCCCGTCGCGCACGTTGCCCGGCTGCAGGTCGCGGTGGACCAGCCCCGCATGCCCGGGCCCGACGGCCCGCCGCCGCTACGAGGCGCGTCGCGCTCGCACGCGTCCCACGGCCCGCTCCGCCGTGCCGCGCAGTGACCGGCCCGTCACCGGTGGCGCTATCCTGCCGCGACATCGGCGACGGGGATCGGGGGCGGCTGATGACGGACGCGCGGGCGGCCGTGGACCGCATGCTGACGCGCTTCGGGCTGGCGGAGCCGCCGGGCACCGCGCGCTTGGTCGACGGTGCCGGCACGACGCCCGGGGGCCTGCTCACGGCGGCGGAGGGCCTGCTGCGGGAATCCTGGGGGAGCGAGGACGGGCGGGCCCCGGCCGCCGCCGCGCTCGCGCTGATGGTGCTCGGGCTGGACACGGCGTCCCGCGACGATCCGCTGCGCGCCCGGCTCGTCCTCCATCTGCAGCTCGCCGAACGCACCCTGGCGCACGTGCACGGCGACTTCCGGACCGCGCCCGAGGTCCGCCATCACCTGGGGGCGCAGACCCAGCACCGCCCGCCCGACGACCTCGTGGCGGTCGCCGCCGTCTACCCGTCGGGCCCCTCGCAGCAGCCGTTCCGGCCGGCGGACCCCCTGGAGGGCAGGGTGGCGGAGCTGCTGGCGACGCTGCCCCCGGACGACCTGAGCCGCCCCGGGCTGCTCGCCCGGCTCGCGCACTCCGCGCTGATCCGGTACGAGTGCGGGGCCACCGGCGAGTTGCCGTCGCTGTGGGCGCGTGCCCAGGAAGCCTTCGGGACGGTCATCCCCGGGCACGTCGACGCCCCGGACGCGGGCCGGGTGGCGGTGCTCGCCGGGGTCGCCTGGATCCGGGCGCATCCGCGGGACCGGGAGGCGGTGGACGTCGCCGTGCGGGGCGGGCGACTGGCGCTGGCCGCGGCGAGCGGGCGCACCATGGGCGGGCTGCGGGACCGGCACGAGATGCGGAGCGTCCACTTCGCGCTGGCGGTGGCGCTGATGTGCACGCTGCCGTGGGCGCCGGCCCGCGCGACGATCGACGAGGCGATGGGCCACCTGGAGGCGTACCGGGCCGAGGGGCTGCCGGACGACAACGGGGCCTACGAGGTGAACGCGGCCTCGCTGCTGGCCGCCCGTGCGGTCGTCGCCTGGGAGGCCGCGGACGCCGCCGAGGCGGAACGGATGCTGCGCGCGCTCATGGAGCGGCTGCCGCCGGGCCATCCGCTGCTGCCGCACATCGCCGAGAAGGCGACCGCGGTGGGCGAACTCCGCGGCAGGATGCGGCTCGTGCCGCGGGCCCTGGGCGCGGTGGTGACCCGGTTCCTGCCGGTGATGGTGCGGTTCGCGCCCGCGCTGCCGCCGCTGCAGTTGCGGACGGCCCTGCCGCCGGACGGCTTCCGTGCCGACCCCGTCACCGCTCCCACCGCGGAACCCGGGCCGCAGCCGCAGCCGCAGCCCGAACCGCCGCCCGAACCCCAGCCCGGGACGGAGCCGCCGACCGAGCCGCGGCCGGGACCGCGCGACGAGGCGGGCGAGGACCTGTACACCCGCTTCACCTCCGCCTTCCCCGTCCCTCCCGACATGCGGCCGCTGCTCGATGCCCTGGCCAAGGGCCCCGGCACACCCCAGGGCCTGGACCCCGCCTTCGTCGCCGACGCGGAACGGCGGCTGCGGGAGGCGCTGGAGCGTACGGCGGCCGGCAGCCCCGAACGCGCCCAGACGGCGAGCCTGTTGATGGCGATCACCGGGATGCGCTACATGGCCGACCAGGACGCCGCCGTGATCGACGAGGCGGCCGCGCTCGGCGACCGCGTCCTGGCCGAACTCCCCCACGGCTCCCCGGAGCACGCCCGTCTGGTCCTCGCCTCGGCGCCGTGGCAGCACATGCGGGCGGTGCTCGCCATGGACGCCGGTGCGCTGCGCGCCTGCTGCGGGGAACTGCGCGCGGCGCTCGACCTGCTGCCCGAAGACGCTCCGGAACGCGCCGCCGGTGAGGTCGAGTACGCCAACGCGCTCACCAACCTCGCCGGGCTCACCCAGGACCCGGTCCTGGCCGCCGAGGCGCGCCGCAGGATCGCCGACGCCTCGCGGCGCGTGGAACGCACCCCGGGCCTGACGGACCTGCTGGGCGGGATGGTGACCTCGTACGGCCACTGGGCGGACTACACCGATGCCACGGTCCGCGGGGACCAGCGGGCGGCACGGGCGGCCGAGGTCGCGTTGGCGGCGGAGCCCGGGGGCGAGATGCCGGCGCTGCGGTTCGAGGTGGCGCGCATCGCGATGGCCGACGCGCTGGAGCACCACGACTGGGCGGCCGCCGCCGACGCGGCGGCACGGGCGCTGGAGACCCTGCCATCGGTGGCCTCGCGCGCCCTGGCCCGGGAGGACCGCCGGGCCTTCGTCGGCGGGGCGCTGCTGGGCCGCCGCTACCCCCTGGCGCACCTGCGGACGGACGGCGGCGACCCGGCGGACACGGGCCGGCCCGATCCCCTGACGGGCACGAGCCTGGGCCGTACCGGCTGTGCGGCGGCGCTCGCCGCCGGGCGGCCCGCGCAGGCGCTGGCGCTGCTGGAGCAGAGCCGGGCGGTGCTGATGGGCCAGGACCTTGAGGCCCGCGCCGATCTGACCGCCCTGTCCGCGGCACACCCCTTGCTGGCCCGGGAGTTCTCCGCGCTGGGGGGCCGTCTGCGACGGGCCGAGGCGGGCGAGGACTTCATGGAACGGCACGTCGCGGCCGCCGAATGGGAGGCGCTGCTGATGCGCGTCCGCGGCAGGACGGGGTTCGAGCGGTTCCTGATGCCGCCCACGGAACGGGAGATGCGGGCCGTGGCGGCACAGGGGCCGATCGTCGCCGTCAATGTGGACCGGCTGCGGTGCGACGCCGTCGTCGTCACGCCGGAACGGATCTTCTGTGTGCCACTACGTGGTTTGACGGAGGGCCAGGTGGCCCTGCGGGCGGCGGAGTTCCTCGCCGCCGTGGGCCTTCCGCGGACCGCGCCCGGCGAGGAGCGCGACCGGGCCCGCGAGCTCGTGCTGGACACTCTCGCCTGGCTCTGGCGCACGGTGGCCGAGCCGGTGCTCACCGCCCTCGGACTCACCCGGCCGCTCCCCGGGGACGCCCCCGCGTCGGCCGCGCCCCGGCTGTGGTGGTCGGCCTCGGGACCGCTGGCGTACCTGCCGCTGCACGCCGCCGGGCTCCAGCGCAAGCACCAACTGCGCGACGGCCGGACCGTGCTGGACCGGGTGGCCTCGTCCTACACCCCCACCCTGCGCGCCCTGGGGCACGCCCGGCGGGTCTCCTCCGGCCGCACCGGCGGACGGCTGCTGGCGGTCGGCCGGCCCACCGGCACGGCGGGCTCGGCGGGCGCCTCGGCCCGTGAGATCGCCGCGATCGGGGAGGCCCTGGGCGGCGTCCGCGCCCTCGAGGGCGAGGCGGCGACACCCGAACGCGTCCTGTCGGCCCTGCGCACGGCCCGCTGGGTGCACTTCGCGTGCCACGGCGTCAGCGACCCGCAGGACCCGTCCGCCAGCCATCTGCTCCTGCACGGCGGGCCGCTGAGCGCCGCGGACGTCTCCCGGCAGGAACTGCTCTACGCGGAGCTCGCGGTGCTGCTCGCCTGCCACACCGCGCACACCGGGCAGCTGCCCGACGAGGCGGTCCACCTCGCCTCCGCCTTCCAGACCGCCGGCTACCCGCAGGTCGTCGGTGCCCTCTGGGAGGCCGACGACGCGGTGTCCGCGCTCCTGGCCGCCCGGCTCTACGCCGCGCTGCGCGCCCCGGTGCCCGGCGCCGTCGCCCCGGCGAACGCCGGCCGCGCCCTCAACCACGTCATCCGCGCCCTGCGCACCCGCTACGCCCGCTCCCCGGCGGTCTGGGCCCCGTTCGTCCACATCGGCCGCTGAGCGCCACGACGGGCGGTCATGCGCCGCCGAGCAGTCCGGCCAGGACCGGGTGCGCGCGGGCCGGGTCGACGGTGGTGACGGTGTACGCGGCGACCCCCGAGGTCAACAGGGGGTCCTCCGCGGCGATCCGCTCGATCGTCCGGCGGTCCGTCCCGCGGGCGAGGATCACCCCGCCCTGGGACGAGGGCACCGTCTGCCCGGAGAGCAGGAAGGTGCCGGCGCGGTGGTGGCGTTCCAGGAACGCGACATGGGCGGCGACGAACGGCCCGGCGTCCTCCTCCGGTCCGGTGTACGTCAGGAACAGCAGGTGCAGCATCCCCGTCCGATCTCGCGGCGGGCCGGGCGGCCCGGCACATCATGGCAGCGCCCGCTCCGGCGCGTCACCGGCGCCGGCGCAGCACCAGGTCGAGCTCCCGCCAGGTCGCGGGCGCGACGGGCCCCGGCGGGACGGGGATGCCCACCGCACGGGCGACGGAGCGCAGGCGCAGGTCCACGACGGCGTCGGCGAGGTCCGCGAGGGCGAAGAGCCTTTCGCGGCCGAGCCACCAGGCGGCGAACACGAGCACGGCGCCCGCGGCGAACGCGGGCCACCATCCGGTGGCGCAGGCCAGCACCGCGTACAGCAGGCCCCATCCGCACAGCCGGGTGGACGCCTCGAAGGCACCGGCCGCCGTACGGATCTCGTTGCGGTCGGCCTCCGTGGCCGCCAGCCACAGGCGCGGCCAGACCGCCGTGAAGGGCACCGCGTAGTACGCGCCGACGCGGTGTTCCAGGGCGTGCATCCGGTCGCCCATGCGGGTGGGGCGGGCCGGGGGCAGGGGCGCGATCCGGTCCCGGCGGGCCTCGGCCGCGCGGGCGGCGGCCAGTTCGGCCTCGTCACCGTCGCGCTCGTAGTTCCGCAGGTGGGCCGCGACGTCCGCGTCGGCACGTTCGCGGCGGGCGCGGCGCCGGCGCACCAGCCGCTCCCCCGATCCACCGGGCCAGGGCCCGACCCAGAGCACCTGGACGGCGCGGGCCAGGGCCTGCACCGCCAGGCCCGGTACGACGGCGAGCAGCAGCACGGCGACCAGGGCCAGGAAGAGCCCGGCTCCGCCGTGCGCGTCGGTCCAGTCCGCGTAGCGCTCGACCTCGCGCAGCAGGCGGCCCACGTCGAACGGCCGCCCGCCGCCCAGCACATGGGCGGCCCAGGCGGTGCCGAGGAAGAGCGTTCCGGGCAGCGCGAGCAGGGAGACCCACCGCTCGGCGAGCTTCCCGCCGATCTCGTCCAGCAGACCCCCCACCGCGCTACGACCTGCCTTCCGGGTCCCTGCGGCCGCGCGCCGCCCGGCGGGCGCATCCGCCCCGTGGCCTCCGCGCAGCGGCAACCGGTGCCTGCTGCTTCCTCCGCCGTGCCGCTGCGCTCACCGGACGGTGCTCCTTCCCCCCGCGGGGGCCGGGACGACAGGTCCGGGCCGTGTGGTCAAAGCGGTTCCTGCCCCGCGGCCGGAGCCGCTTCGACGACACGGCCTAGTACCAGACGGGCCGCAGTTCGGCGTCCCAGATCGCGCAGCGCGGGGCGGTGACGGACGCCGTCGGGTCCTCGCTGCGGGCGCAGACGCCGCGCGGGCAGCGGTGGCGCAGGATGCCGCCGCCTCCGCCGGTCATGCCGGGCACCTGGGGGTAGCCGCCCGTGTTCTTGCGGCCGTCGACGACCGGCACGCCGAGCCGGTTCCCCAGATCGGAGATCGCCGCCGCGTCACCGGCGCCCTGCCGTACGGCCTCGGCGGCGGCCTCGACCTCGGCCGCCTCGCCCGGGTCGCTCGCGGCGTCCCGTAGCTCCGTCAGCATCTCGCAGAAGGTCATGACGTCTTCCTCGGTCACCGGCTCAGCCTACTGATCTGCGATCATTGCCGTATGGCGTTCACCGAAGAGCTCGCCCGGGCCGTGCTCGCGGCGGACGGGCAGGACGGCGCGAAGCTGATCGCGCTCGGCGAGAACGCGGTGCTCGAGCTCGCGGACGGCGTGACCGTCGCGAAGGTCGGCCGCGGTCCGGAACTGCTGGACCGGGCAGCCCGGGAGGTGCGCACCGCGTCCTGGCTGGCCGCGCACGGCGTTCCGGCGGTACGGGCGGCGGCACCGGAGGCCCGGCTGGTGGAGGGGCATCCGGTCACGTACTGGGAGCGGCTGGCGGACACCGTACGGCCCGCGGAGCCCGCCGACCTCGCCGGGCTGCTGCGGCTCGTGCACGCCCTGCCCGAGCCGGACTTCGCCCTGCCGCCCCGCGACCTGCTGGACGGCGTGGAGCGCTGGCTGCGGCTGGCCGGGACGGCGATCGACCCCGCGGACGCGGCGTACCTGCGGGAACGCCGCGACGGTTTCGCCGCCGCGGCGGCCGCGCTGACCCCGCATCTCGCCCCGGGGCCCGTCCACGGCGACGCGCTGCCGCGCAACGTGCACGTCGGCCCGGACGGTCCGGTCCTGGTGGACCTGGAGACCTTCTCCGCCGACCTGCGTGAGCACGACCTCGTCGTCATGGCGCTCAGCCGGGACCGCTACGGCCTCGGCGCGGACGCCTACGACGCCTTCACCGCCGCCTACGGCTGGGACGTTCGCGAGTGGGACGGCTGCGCGGTGCTGCGCGGGGCGCGGGAGACGGCGAGCTGCGCCTGGGTGGCGCAGCACGCGCCGGGCAACCCCGCGGCGCTCGCCGAGTTCCGCCGGCGGGTGGCCTCGTTGCGGGACGGCGATCCGTCGGTGCGCTGGTACCCCTTCTGACCCCGTCGCGCCGCCCGGGCTGGGAGGATGGGCACTCCTCCAGCCAGGGCGGTGTCCATGCCGGATTCGTTGACCGTCCGCCGTGTCCTCGGCGACCGTCCCTTCGCCGAGATCGGCGAACCGGACGTCGCCGCCGCCGACGAGCGGCTGGGATGCCTCGTCGTCGGCGGCGACCTGGGGTGGATTCCCTGGCCGAACTCCGGGCGGGCCCCCATCGATCGGTGGCCGCGGTACCGCATCGGCGTCTACGACGCGGACGACCTGCGCTGCCGGCAGGTGCACGACTGCCGGTGGCCGGTGATGTCGGTCGCCTTCCATCCGCTCCTCCCGCTGGCGGCCGTGGGCGTGGGCCGCTACGACGGCAGTTGGGACTTCGAGGGACAACTGCTGCTGATGGACCTGGAGTCGGGTCGGGTGCGGCCGCTCCTCGACGGCGGCCGCCAGGTGACCTCGGTCCGCTGGCTGGACGACCGCCGGCTGCGCCTGGTGGTCTCCCCCGAGGACAAGGACCACGAACACGCCTTCAGCCACGGCTTCGAGTCCGTGCTGGAACGCGGGGACTGGATGGCGGTGCCCCCTCGCTCCGTCGGTCACCGCGAGGTGACGGGTCCGCGCGTCCGGTACGAGGGACCCCTGGACCGGGGCCGCGCCCGCGACCTGCTGGCGGAGCGCAGCCGCATCCTGGGGAGGCCATGGGTGCCGCGCCGGCAGGTGCGGGCGGTCGAGGTGCTGGCCGACGGCCGGGTGCTGGCCACGGCCGAGGGCACGCGGCTGGAGTGCCGGCTGCCGTCGGGAGAACTGCAGTGGGCCGTACCGGACCTGGACGGGGCACGGCAGATCCACGTCGCCGCCGACGGGACCTCGGCCTGGGTCAACGTGCAGCACACCGTGCGCCCGGCCGGGCCGGGGTGGCAGGGCCACGGCACCCAGGTCGAGCGGCTGTCCCTGGCGGACGGACGCTCCCTGGAAGCCTTCGATCCCGGTCACGCCGTGACGTTCTCCGGGAGCCTCGACGGGCGGCTCGTCATCCGGGAGGGTTCGCACAGCGGGCGGGGCGGCGAGACCCGCATTTTCGCACCCGACGGCACGGAGCTGGCCCGCTTCACTCTGACGGCGAGCGACTTCCGTCTGCGACGCGGAACCGACCCGCTGTTCGTGCAGGACCTCCACACCCACCCCGGGGGCCGGGCGTGGATCGGCGCGCTCGTCGCCGGGGAACCGGGCGCGGAGCCCGGACTGCGCAGGCTCTTCGCCCTCGACTGGGAGAGCGGGCGCGGTTCACACCTCTTCCCCGGCCCCGGAGTCCAGCTCGACGGCGCCGCCCTGGTGCATGCCGCCGTAGTGCGCGACCACGAGGAGGCGCTCCCCCGGAACGCCTTCGTGGTGCGGCGCGGCCTCCCGGACGGCGCGCCGCAGTGGGTGTTCGCCGCCGACGAGCCGGTCACGGCCCTCGACGCGGACGAGGACACCGTCTACGCCGCGCACCGCTCCGGGGAGGTCGTGGCGCTCGACGCGCGGACCGGCACCCCGCGCCTGCGGCACCGGCTGCGCCTCGACGGGCAGGTGGTCGTACCCCTGTCCCTCTCGGCGGCCGGTGCCGGCAGGCTGCTGGTCGGCACCGTGGACGGGCGGATCCTCGACTGCCGCACGGCGTCCCCGTCGGCGCCCGCGGGCCCCGCGGTCACCTCGGCCGGGGGATGACCGGCCAGGCCTCCTCGACGACGGCCGCCGGGTCGGCGGTGCGCCGCAGATACGCCTGGAGGGAGGCCGACTGCTCGGCCGCCGCCCGGACCTGAAGGGCGTGCAGGTCCGCCAGCGGCATCAGGCCGACCGGCTCGTGCCGCTCCCCCATGCGGCGCACCACGCGTGCCGCGGCCACC
This sequence comes from Streptomyces sp. NPDC058864, assembly GCF_042742985.1. NCBI lineage: Bacteria > Bacillati > Actinomycetota > Actinomycetes > Kitasatosporales > Streptomycetaceae > Streptomyces > Streptomyces sp. NPDC058864. Next base: position 120,724 of record NZ_JBHYMQ010000004.1, read on the forward strand.
GCGTCGGCCCGCGCGTCGTGGGCGCCCTCCAGCTGGACCCCGTAGTGGGCGCACAGCGCCTGCAGGGCCCTTCTGCCCTTGCGGTACTTGTCGACGTGCTTGTCGATGACCAGCGGGTCGATGACGGGCGCGGGCACGCTGCCCAGCCGTTCGCTGACCGAGGCGACGCCGTGCCGCCGGCACTCGCGGTCCAGCAGCGACAGGTCGTAGCGGGCGTTCATCACCACCAGCGGTGTGCCCGAGCGCAGCACCTCGGCGACGGCGTCGGCGATCTCCTCGACCGCCGTGCCGGCCGGGGCGCCGTGCGCGCGGGCGTGGGCGGTCGAGATGCCGTGGATCGCCGACGCCTGCTCGGGTATGGCGACGCCCGGGTCGAGCAGCCAGGTCCGCTCCCGCGAGACGGCCCCGTCGGCCTCCAGCCGCACGACGGCGGCGGTGACGATGTGGTCGGTCTCGACGTCGGTGCCGGTGGTCTCCAGGTCGAACGCGACCAGCGCGTCACTGATCCAGCTCATCGCGCGGCCCTCGTGCCCGCGGTGTCCGCCGCGCCGCGCGGGCGGATGCCCGCGGTCCTCCCCCGTCCGGAGCCGGCCGGCCATGCCCGGCGTCGTCCCATGCCCATTGGCGTACGTCCTTCCCGCTGTTCCCCCGTGTTCCGCTCCATCATCCCGCGCGCCACTGACACTCCTGCGGCCGGGCCGCGGGGGACGTCCGGCCGGGGTGCCCGCCGGGCCGTCAGGAGACCGGACGGGAGTCGGCCCAGACGCCCTCGAACTCCTCGCGGTAGATCTCGAACAGCCCGTGCTCGGCCTCGGACGTCTCGCCGGCCCTGGTCTGCACGAGTTCCCGCGGCCCGCCGCGCAGGATGAGGACCGGCGCCTCCATGCCGCGGGCCTTGCGCAGGTAGGGCTGGACGACCGCGATGCCGTCGGAGGTGTCGCCGTCCACGAGGTAGGCGGTGAAGCGCGGGGTCTCGTCGAAGACCCGGATCTCGAACGCGGCGGTGTCCCGCAGCCGGGCGCGCACCCGCCGCATGTGCATGATGTTCATCTCGACGGACCGGCTGAGTTCGCCCCGGCCGAGGCCGAGTTCGCGCTCGCGGCGGCGGACGGCGCTGCTCGCCGGGTTGAGGAAGAGCAGCCGCACCCGGCAGCCGGACTCCGCGAGCCGCACCAGCCGCTTGCCGGAGTAGTTCTGCACCAGCAGGTTGAGGCCGATGCCCACGGCGTCCAGGCGCCGCGCGCTCCCGAACAGGTCCTCGGCGGGCAGCTGCCGCTGCAGCCGCACCCGGTCGGGGTAGACGCCGACGACGTCGGCGTAGCGGTCGGCGACCAGCTCCTCGACGGCGTCCACGGGCAGCCGCTCGGCGGAGGGGTAGCCGGGCCCGGAGCCGAGCATGTCCAGCAGCCGTGCGGCGGCCCGCTCGGCCTGGTCCAGGACGGTGCGCGACAGGGCACGGTTGCGGGAGACGACGTGCCGGGCCACCTCCAGCTCGTCCAGCGCGAGTTCGAGCTCCCGGCGGTCGTCGAGGTAGGGCTCGAAGCACGGCCAGTGCTGGACGGCGAGCTCGCGCAGCTGCGGCAGCGTCAGGAAGCTGAGGATGTTGTCGTCGGCGGGGTCGAGCAGGAACCCCTTGCGGCGGCTGACCTCGCGCACGGCGGCGGCCCGCTGCACCCACTCGTGGCCGGCCGGGCCCGCGGCCGCGACCACCCACTCCTCGCCGTGCACGGGTTCGTAGATCGGGCGCAGCACGGCGTTGACGACGGCGCGCAGGCGCTGTTCGACGAGGTTGAGCCACACGTACGCCCGTCCGGCGCGCCGGGCGCGGGTACGCACCTCGGCCCATTCGTCGGCGCCCCAGTCCAGTTCCGCTCCGATCTCCAGCGGCAGTGCGAGCGAGGCCGTACCGGTGCTTCCCTCGCCGATGCCGCCGCCCGGGTCCCCCTGATCACCACCACCGGGGAGCACCAGACCTCCCGACATCACGACTGCACCCGCCTTCCCGCCCCCGTCCACGATCAAGGAAGGGTACTGCGGGGCGGGAGGCGGTGCAGCCGTAACGACGCTACTTCACCACATGCTTACCGGGTCCGACGGGGCGGAACGGTCAGTGTCCCTGCCCGTTGCGGCCCGAGAGCTCGTCCGGTGTGAGCGGGCTCATGGCGGTCACGTCGCGCGGCGCGAGCTGGAAGCCCTGCCAGTGGATCGGCATGGGCGTCTGGTCCTCGTCGCGCGGGATGTGGTGGAAGCCGACGTTGACCCACATCACCGGGTGCCTGAGGGCCTCCCCGTCCGCCCACTTGTCCACCGACGTGCCCCGGCCGTTGCAGGCCGGGTCGCTGTTCCCGCTGGCCAGCTGCTCGCAGGCGCGGTACTGGGTGAAGTACACGTCCTTCGAGGTGTAGGCGTGGGCGTCGTAGCGGTCGGAGTGCTGCTGGACCAGCTCCCAGGAACGCGGGTGCCGGTCGGTGTTCTTGCCGGCCGTGGAGACCACGCGCCACCAGCGGCGCAGTGCGGAGGAGGCGGCCAGCTCCTTGGTGACCGGGGTCCTGGTGGTCTTCAGGACGGCGGAGCCGGAGCCCTGGCCGGCCTTCCTGGTGTCGAACTGCTCGACCTCGGCCCGCGTGGAACCGTCCAGGCCGAAGTTCAGCCGCCAGAAGACCGAGTGGTAGTGGCTGGTGGAGTGGTCGTGGCCGCCCCGGCCGATGGGCCAGCCGGTGCCCTCTCCGCTGTAGTCGCCGGGCGAGAGGTCGCCGGTGGCCCCCATCTTGGCCGTGATGGTCCCGTCGTCGGAGAAGTTCCACTGGGTGACGTACTCGTACCAGCCGAGCTGGGAGACGGAGAAGACGACCAGGTCACTGCCCTGCTTGGTGTACTTCTTCGCGGTGCCCCGGTCGTCGTAGAGGTCGCTGCGGTAGGCGTAGCCGTGCGGGGCGGTGGTGCTGCACAGCGCCTTGACGTTCCGCTGCTGCTGGGGGATGTAGGCGGAGCGGATCGTCCCGCCGGGGCACTCCTCGGGGCCGATGTCGATCGCGGTGTTGCCGAAGCCGATGTCGGACAGGTCGTTGTACTCGGTCAGTCCCGAGTCGTACGGGACGTTGACCTGCGCGAGCGTGGCCGAGGTCAGCACCTTGATGGGCCGGGGTTCCTTCCTGGGCTTGTACGCGATCTTCTCCAGGACCAGGCCCTTGGTGCCGCTCATGCGCCAGCACATGCTCCAGGCCGTTCCGTTGGGCAGGGTCCTGGTGAGGGCGGTGGCGGTGCCGCAGTCCACCGCCGCGGCGGTGCCGGCCCGGGGGGCCGCGTCGGCCTCGCCGGCCGTGGAGCCCGCGACGAGCGCGGGCAGGAGGAGAAGCGCCGAGGCCGTACCGAGGGCCCGGCGCGCATGGGTGGTGCGCATCGTTTCTGGGTCTCCGCTCTTAGTGGATCCGGCCGACGGTGCGGTCGCTGAGGTCGACGACGAGATTGGTCGTGTCGATCCACGGCCCGTCCTTCACCTGTGTGAACAGCCGTACGCACCGGTGCCGACCGCACTTGGCCAACCCGGCGGGGGCGGACTGCTCCGCGGTGTTGAACGAGATGCCGCGCAGCCGCAACTGGTCGGGCGAGGTGAGTGCCCGGCCCTTCGTGGCGGCGGTGAAGTCGGCGCGGAGTCCCGTGCCGAGGGCGTCCCCGATGAGCAGTGCCGCCGCTTCCCGTGTCTCGTCGTCCGAGGGCGGCGGCTGCATGCCGGTGGCGGTGTCGGTGCGCTCGACGGTGCCGGAGGTGAGGTCGACGGTCTTCTTCACGAGCCGGTCGTGCCCGTAGTCGTAGAACAGCACCTCGACCCGGCGGGCCCCGTCGGTCGGCGCCCCCGTGGCGTCGGCCGGCTCGGCGAGGTCGGTGTCGAGGTACTCCGGGCCGTGCCCGCCGTCCACGTCCTCCGCGCTGCGCAGTGCGTCGCGGCGCAGGGCTATGGACTTCGCCCGGTCGACCTCGGCCTTGGTCAGAGGCCCGCGACCGCTCTGGTGTGAGCCCTCCGGCGCCTCGTCCTCCGTCACTTCACCGCTGCCCGCGCCCTGCTGCTCCGGCGCTCCCGACGCGGCGGCGGGGCCGCCCGTCGTGGAGTGGTCGTCGCCGGAGGCGTCGCGCGGCAGGGTGATGCCGATCATCACGACCGTGGCGGCGACGGCCGTGCCGCCGCCCCACAGGGCACGCCTGAGGCCGCGCCCGAGCCCTCCCTTTCGTGATAAGGAACGGCTTTCCCCCTGATCTGTCACGTAGGTCTCCCCTGTGTCGGACTGTCACTCGTATCGACGGCACTTCGACGGCACAGGTTGCCCCGGGACGGTGGATTCTTGCGGCAGGCAGGGGAATTGGGACACCCGTAACGGGGAAGATCTAGGCGATTCCATGCCCGAAGGGGCCCACTTGCGTGAGGATGCCCTTTCGGCACCGATGTGGCCGGGGTGCGGCCTACCGTCGCCCGGCGGAGAAGTGGAAGAGTCGACGACATGCAGGTCTGGCCGGGTCAGGCATATCCCCTCGGCGCCACGTACGACGGCGCCGGCACCAACTTCGCGGTCTTCTCCGAGGCCGCGGAACGGATCGAGCTGTGTCTGCTGCACGACGACGGCTCGGAGACCGCCGTCGAGCTGCGCGAGGCGGACGCCTTCGTCCGCCATGCCTACGTCCCGGGCATCATGCCCGGTCAGCGCTACGGCTTCCGGGTCCACGGCCCCCACGAACCCACCAGGGGCCACCGCTGCAACTCCGCGAAGCTGCTGCTCGACCCGTACGCGAAGGCGATAAGCGGGACGATCGACTGGGACGAGGCGGTGTACGGCTACCGCTTCGGGGAGCCCGAGTCCCGCAACGACCTGGACTCGGCGCCGCACACCATGACCTCGGTGGTGGTGAACCCGTACTTCGACTGGGCGGAGGACCGCAGCCCCCGCATCGACTACCACCGCACGGTCATCTACGAGGCGCACGTCAAGGGCCTGACGATGCTCCACCCGGAGCTCCCGGAGGAGATCCGCGGCACCTACGCCGCGCTCGCCCACCCCGCGGTGATCTCGCACCTGACGGAGCTGGGCGTCACGACGCTGGAGCTGATGCCGGTCCACCAGTTCGTCCACGACCACCGGCTGGTGGACGCGGGGATGCGCAACTACTGGGGCTACAACACGATCGGCTTCTTCGCCCCACACAACGCCTACGCCTCGATGGGCGACCGCGGCCAGCAGGTGCTGGAGTTCAAGACGGCGGTGCGCGAGCTGCACCGGGCGGGCATCGAGGTCATCCTCGACGTGGTGTACAACCACACGGCCGAGGGCAGCCACCTGGGGCCGACGCTGTGCTTCCGGGGCATCGACAACGCCTCGTACTACCGGCTGGCCGACGACCCGCGCTACTACACGGACACCACCGGCACGGGGAACTCGCTGCTGATGCGCAGCCCCCACGTCCTGCAGATGATCATGGACTCGCTGCGCTACTGGGTCACCGAGATGCACGTCGACGGCTTCCGCTTCGACCTCGCGGCGACCCTGGCCCGGCAGTTCCACGAGGTGGACCGGCTGTCCTCGTTCTTCGACCTCGTGCAGCAGGACCCGGTGGTCAGCCAGGTGAAGCTGATCGCGGAGCCCTGGGACGTCGGTGAGGGCGGCTACCAGGTCGGCAACTTCCCGCCGCTGTGGACGGAGTGGAACGGCAAGTTCCGCGACACGGTGCGCGACCTGTGGCGCGGCGAACCGGCCACGCTGGCCGAGTTCGGCTCCCGGCTGACCGGTTCCTCCGACCTCTACCAGGACGACGGCCGCCGGCCGCTCGCCTCCATCAACTTCGTGACCTGCCACGACGGCTTCACCCTGCGGGACCTGGTGTCGTACAACGACAAGCACAACGAGGCCAACGGGGAGAACAACCGGGACGGCGAGAGCCACAACCGCTCCTGGAACTGCGGTGCCGAGGGCGAGACCGAGGACGAGGACGTGCTGGCCCTGCGCGAGCGCCAGATGCGCAACTTCATCGCCACCCTGATGCTCTCCCAGGGCGTGCCCATGCTCGCGCACGGCGACGAGTTCGGCCGCACCCAGCAGGGCAACAACAACGCCTACTGCCAGGACAACGAGCTGGCCTGGGTACCGTGGCCCAAGGAGGGCGACGCGGACACCGAGCGGCTGCACGACTTCACCCGCCAGATGGTGTGGCTCCGCCGCGACCACCCCGTCTTCCGGCGCCGCCGCTTCTTCCACGGCCGGCCGGTCGAGGGGACGCACGACGACCTCTCGGACATCGCCTGGTTCACCCCTGAGGGTGAGGAGATGGCCCAGGACGACTGGCAGGAGACCCAGGCCAACGCCCTGGTGGTCTTCCTCAACGGCAGCGCGATCTCCGAGCCAGGCGACCGCGGGGAGCGGATCGGCGACGACTCCTTCCTGCTGATGTTCAACGCCTGGTACGAGCCGCTGGACTTCGTGGTCCCGGTGAACCACGGCAAGGAGTGGCAGGTGGTCGTGGACACCCAGCGGCCGGAGGGCGTGGCTTCCGGCTCGGGCCGCAAGGTGACCCAGGGCGACCGGCTGCGGCTGGCCGACCGGAGCATGGTGGTCCTGCAGCGCCCGGCGTAACCGGCCGCCCGATGTGATGGGCGTACCGGTCGGCGGGGTAGTCAGTCCACCATGACAGAAAGCGCCGCGACCCCGCCGACCGCTGTCGTCCCCTCCGTGCCGAGCGCCACCTACCGGCTCCAGCTCCAGCCCGACTTCCCCTTCGCCGCGGCCGAGGCCGTCGTCCCCCATCTGGCGGCGCTCGGCGTCTCCCATCTGCACCTCTCCCCCGTGCTGCAGTCCGTTCCGGGCTCCACGCACGGCTACGACGTCGTCGACCACACCCGGGTGCGCGAGGAACTCGGCGGCGAGAAGGGGCTGCGCGCGCTGGCCCGTACCGCCCGCGCGCACGGCCTCGGGCTCGTGCTGGACGTGGTGCCCAACCACATGGCCGTGCCGGCGCCCGAGCACCTGGCCCGGCCGCTGTGGGAGGTGCTGCGGGACGGACCGCGGTCCCCGTACGCGCGGTGGTTCGACGTGGACTGGGCGGCGCAGGGCGACCGGCTGCTGCTGCCGGTGCTGGGCGGCCCGCTCGAGGAGGTGCTGCCCGACCTGCGCGTCGAACGCGACCGTGTCGCCGGCGAGCGGGTGCTGCGCTACCACGACCACGCCTTCCCCCTGCGGCCCGGCACAGAGGAGCTGCCGCTGCGCGCGCTGGTCGACGCCCAGTGGTACCGGCTCGCCTGGTGGCGGCAGGCCCGCACGGAGCTGAACTACCGGCGCTTCTTCACCATCTCCGAGCTCATCGCGGTCCGCGTCGAGGACGACGAGGTCTTCGCCGCCACCCACGCCACCCTGCTGCGCCTGCTCGACGAGGGCGTCGCCGACGGCCTGCGCATCGACCACCCGGACGGCCTCGCGGACCCCGCCGGCTACCTGCGGCGCCTCGCGGACGCCTCCGGCGGCCGCTGGACGGTCGTGGAGAAGATCCTCACCGGCGACGAGCGGCTGCCGGCCGGCTGGGCCTGCTCCGGCACGACCGGCTACGACGCCCTGGACCGGCTCGACGGACTGTTCACCGACCCGGCGGGCGTCGAGGAGATCACCCGCTGCTACCGCGGGTTCACCGCCGCGCCCGACGACGCGGGCGGCGAGTGGCAGCCGACCGTACGGGCCGCCGCCGAGCACATCGTCACGCACGACCTGGCCGCCGAGGTGGACCGGCTGACGCGCTCCGCCGTGCGTGCCACCGGGCTGGAGCACACCGCGCTGCGCGAGGCGATCGAGGCGACGCTCGTCCGGCTGCCGCGCTACCGCCCGTACGTCGTCCCCGGCGAGCCCGCGGACGCGGAGGACACCGCCCTGCTGGAGGCCGCGGCCGGCGCCACCGGACTCCCGGCGGCAGGAACGGTCTGCGACCTGGCCCTGGGCCGGCACCGGGGCGGCGGCGAGGCCGCGGCGGACTTCACGGTGCGCTTCGCCCAGGTCTCCTCGGCGCTGCGCGCCAAGTCCGCCGAGGACACCGCCTTCTACCGCCACCACCCCCTGCTCTGCCTCAACGAGGTCGGCCGCGAGCCGGACCGTCCCGCCACCTCTCCCGAGGACTTCCACGCCTTCTGCGAGCGGCTGCGGCGCGACTGGCCGCACACCGGGACCGTGCGCTCCACCCACGACACGAAGCGCGGCGCCGACGTGCGAGCCAGGCTCGCCGCCCTGAGCGAGCTGCCCGGCGAGTGGGCGGAGTGGCTGGGCGCGGCCTCCGCGGACCTGCGGGAGTACCTGGAGCACCGCGGGATCCCGCTCCCGGAGCGGCATGTGGAGTACCAGGCCTGGCAGTACGCGGCGGTCTTCTGCGACCCCGGCGCGGCCGAGCTCGTGGCCGCCACCATGCTCAAGTCGGAGCGCGAGGCGGGCCTGCGCACCTCGTGGACCGACCAGCGGCCGGAGTACGAGCAGAACATGACCGGCTTCGTCCGCGAACTCGTCGGCGGCCCGGCCGCCTTCGCCACCGAGCGCATCGACCGCGCCCTGCGCGGGCCCGAACGCGTCAACGTGCTCGGCGCGCACCTGGCGCACCTCACCATGCCGGGCGTGCCCGACCTCTACCAGGGAGACGAGGAACGGCAGCTGCTGCTCGTCGACCCCGCCAACCGCCGTCCGTACGACCCGGGCACGGCCGAGGGCGAGGCGAGCGAGAAGCGGCGGGTGACGGAGTTCGCGCTGCGCCTGCGCCGGGCGCGCCCGCAGTGGTTCACCGGCCCGCATGCCTCGTACGAGCCGCTGTACGCGCGCGGTCCGGCCGGGGAGCACTGCGTGGCCTTCGTCCGCGGTGGGCGGGCGCTCACGGTCGTCACCCGGCTGTCCCGGCGGCTCGCGGAAGCGGGTGGCTGGCGCGGCACGGAACTCGTACTGCCGGAGGGGGTCTGGACGGAGGTGCTGACGGGCCGTCCGTTCCAGGCCGTGGTGCCGCTGGCGGAGCTGCTGGACCGGCTGCCGGTGGGCCTGCTGGTGCGTGACGTGGACGAATGAGGCCCAGCCCGCCGCGCGCCGCCGGGGCGGCGCGGGGGACGCCGGCAACGGGCACGGGTGTGCCGGCGCACGCCGCCGTGCTGCCGGCGAGCGGCCGCGGCGGCATCGCCGGCGACGGTTTCCGACGCGTCCGCCGCCCCGGGCACGCCACACCCGCCACGGAGAGCATCGCGCCGTCCCCGGACGGCGAACTGCGACGCCCCGCCCGGCGGCGGTACCTGCACCGGCCCGCCTCTGCAGACGTCGTCGACGGCCCCGCCGGACCGGCCCGCCCTTCGGCGTCCGGCACTTTCGCTCACCTGCGCACCGTGCCCCGCGCGGACGCGCTCGGCGGCCGGGTCCCGAGCACGCCCCGGGGTCCGGCACCGCGGTCGGCCCTTTTCTGACGGGTCGTCAGTCACGCCCCGGCGCGCCGCTCACACCCCTGCTCCACCCCTCCGGGCGCACTGTACGGTATGCGGCATGTATACCGATATTCCCTTCATCCCGCGTCTCGCCGGGGTGCACCACGTCACGCTGCCCGTCAGCGATCCGGCCCGGTCGGAGGCGTGGTACGAGCGGGTCCTCGGCCACCACCGGATCGCGGAGTTCACCGAGGGCGGCGCCTTCGCCGGCGTCGCCCTGGCCCACCCCGGCGGGGGACCCGTGCTGTGCCTGCGCCACGACCCCGCCCTCGCGGCCGCCTCCGCGGGCTTCGCGTGGTTCTCCCTCGGCGTCCCCGACCTCCCCGCACTGGAGGCACTGGCCGCGCGGCTGGACGCGCTCGGCGAACCGCACGGCGCCGTCGTCCGCACCGCGCGCGGCTGGCTCCTCCCGCAGTTGCGCGACCCGGACGGCCACGAGCTGCGCTTCGCGACCGCCGACGAGGGACCGCCGCCGTGCCGTGGGCAGGTGCTTCGCCTCGCGGGCGGCCGGGAGGCGGGGCTGCGGTCCCGCACCGCCTGAACGGCGCGGAACGGATTGTCGGACCCCGCTGTTAACGTCCTGCCATGGACGCCTCGGAAGCCCTGCTCACCCGCATCGAGAACGACCCGCTCGCGGCACGGCGGCTCGCCTGGCCCGGTGACTTCGACATCACCCGCCGCGACCCGGTCGAGGACGTGCGCCTGCCCTCGGGCCTGACGATGCGCCCCATAGCCGGGGACGGCGCGGGCGGGACGTTCTTCCTGTGCGGTGAGCCGGGCGAGGCCGAGCGGCCCGTGGTGTACGCCGACTCCGAGGGGCAGGCCGCGCTGATCGGCGCGGACCTGACGGAGGCGGTCGAGCTGATCGTCGTCTGCCCGATGTGGCACGACCTGGCCACGGGATACTCCCCGGCGGAGCTGGAGGCGGATCTCCGCGCCGACCACCCGGACCTGGACCGGCAGCGCGAGGAGCTGGCTGCCGCCCTCGGGCTGACGCTCCCTCCGGTCGAGGAGGTCGTGTCCCGGTTGCGGGCGACCACTGCGCGCACGGTGCCGGACTTCCTGCCGTACGTGGACGACGACGACCACGGCCCGTACGAGCCGCTGTTCGGGCCCTGAGGCCCGTCGCGGCCTCAGGCGGTGGTGAGGCGGAAGCTCATCGCCCCGAAGGTGACCTGGTCGCCGGGGCGGACGGCGGCGGCGCCCATCACGCGGTGGCCGTTGACCCACGTGCCGTTCATCGAGCCGAGGTCGCGCAGGACCCACAGACCGCGCTCGTGGCTCAGCTCGGCGTGGAACCGCGAGGTCGAGGAGTGGCTGAGCCGGAAGGTGCACGACAGGTCCCGGCCGATGCGCACCGGGAAGGGGCCCGGGGCGGGCAGCAGCAGGGGCGGCATCTGCTGGACGGTCCAGGCCTGCCGCATGCGGGCGCGGAGGGCCGAGGTCTTGGCGACGGCGCGGACGACCGAGCCCGTCAGCCGGCCCCAACGACCCTGTGGGGGCGGGAGGTCGGCGATGAGGGCGGCCAATTCGTCGGAGTGCCGGGCCTTGAGCGCGAGTCCCATACGGCGCACGAAGGTGTCGTGGGACAGCCGCCCGTCGACGGCGCCTTCGCGAAGTACCTCGATGGCGCGCTCGCGTTCGGCGTCGGTGGGACGCGGCGGGTGCGTCGGGAACTCGTAGCTCACCTGCGTGATTGTCGGGCCGGGGAGGCCGGGGTGTCCAGAAGGTGCGGCCCGTGCGGCGGCGCCCTTAAATGCGTGGACGCCCCGAGGGCCCGCTGGCTAGGGTGGCGGCACGCCCTTGACCGAGGAAGGAGGCGGAAGCCATGTGCCTGTTCAGCGTTCCGCGCTCCCGCCCCGTGATCCGCAGGGCGTACTCCGTCTGACCGGGAGCGCACCACTCTCCCGTGAGGACTTCACCTTCATGACCGATCTGGTCTTCCGCCCGCTCGCCGCGGGCGAATCCCACCTGTTCCACTCCCTGGCCCTCGAGGACGCCGGCCTGGTCGGCCGTTCGCTGCTCGGCCACACCTACGCCATGACCGACGAGGGCGGCGAGTACCGCCCCGACTGGACCTGGGTGGCCCTGCGCGACGGCACCGTCGTCGCCCGCGCGGCGTGGTGGGCCGGTCCCACCGACGACAAGCCGATCGCGCTGGACTGGTTCGACTTCACCGACGCCGACGCGGCCGTGGGGCTGCTGCGCACGGCACCGCTGAAGGCCGAGTACGAACTGCTGCTGCCGCCCGGCTGGCGGGACCGGCGCGAGGTGCGCGAGGCCGCCCAGACCCGCATCGACGCGGCGATCGTCTCCGGCCTGGAACTGCTCGTCGAGCGCTACCGCTACAGCTGGACCCCCGAGTGCGGGCTGCCGGAGCGCACCGGACGGCTGGAGTACCGGCCCGAGCCGGACGACGCGGTGGTCCTGGACGTGCTCAAGCGCATCGGGGTCGGCAGCCTCGACGCCCACACCCGCCGCACGGTGCGGCAGCACGGCCCGGACGCGGCCGCCCGCGAGGAACTGGAGTTCCTCAACTGGCTCCAGTCACCCCGCGAGTGGTGGCGTCTGGCGTACACCCCCGAGGGCGAGCTCGCCGGCATCCACGTGCCGGGGCGCAATCCCGGCGGATTCTGCGTGGGCTTCATCGGCGTGCTGCCCGCGCAGCGCGGCCACGGCTACGCCTACGACCTGCTGGTCGAGTGCACGCACGACCTGGTCGGTCACGGCGCGGAGAAGATCGCCGCCGCCACCGACCAGACCAACGCGCCCATGGCGGCGCACTTCGCCAAGGCGGGTTATCCGGTCTCCCAGGAGCGCGTCAACCTGGTGTGACCCCCGGACGGCGGGCAGCATGGTGCCCATGCGCTTCGACGTGTGGGCACCGGACGCCGGTGAGGTGGAGGTACGGGTCGACGGCCGGGCTCACGACATGGAGCGCGACCCCGAACGGCGTGGCTGGTGGTGGGCGGACGTGCCCGCCGCCCACGGTTCGCGCTACGCCTTCGCGCTGGACGAGGGCCCGCCGCGGCCCGACCCCCGCTCCCGCCGCCAGCCGGACGGGCCGGAGGGCCCGAGCGCGGTCGTCGACCACGACCGGTTCGCCTGGGCCCACGAGTGGGCGGGTCGCCCGCTGCCGGGCGCTGTCCTGTACGAGCTGCACGTCGGCACCTTCACCACCGCCGGCACCTTCGACGCGGCGATCGAACACCTGCCGTACCTGGCCGGGTTGGGGATCACCCACATCGAGCTGATGCCGCTCTGCCCGTTCCCCGGCACGCACGGCTGGGGGTACGAGGGGGTGTCGCTGTGGGCGGTGCACGAGCCCTACGGCGGCCCCGACGGACTGAAGCGCTTCGTGGACGCCGCGCACGGCCACGGGCTCGGGGTGGTGCTGGACGTCGTCCACAACCACCTCGGGCCCTCGGGCAATCATCTGCCCGCCTTCGGCCCGTACTTCACCGACCGCCACCACACCCCGTGGGGCGACGCGGTGAACCTCGACGCCCCCGGCTCCGACGAGGTGCGCGCCTTCCTGGTCGGCAGCGCCCTGGCATGGCTGCGCGACTACCGTCTCGACGGGCTGCGGCTCGACGCCGTCCACGCCCTCGTCGACACCCGCGCGGTGCACCTGCTGGAGGAACTGTCCACCGCGGTCGACGCGCTGGCGGCCGCGGTGGGCCGTCCGCTCTTCCTGGTCGCCGAGTCCGACCGCAACGACCCGCGCACCACCGACCCGCGCGAGGCGGGGGGCCTGGGCGTGCACGCCCAGTGGAACGACGACTTCCACCACGCCCTGCACACCGCCGTGACCGGTGAGTCCCAGGCGTACTACGCGGACTTCGCCGTCTCCCCGGTGACCGCCGTGGCCAAGGCGCTGCGCCGGGTCTTCTTCCACGACGGCACCCACTCGAGCTTCCGCGGCCGCGCCCACGGCCGCCCGGTCGACCTGACGACCACCCCGGGCCACCGCTTCCTCGCCTACACCCAGACCCACGACCAGATCGGCAACCGCGCCACCGGCGACCGGCTCGGCGCGAGCGTCCCCGCGGGGCTGCTCGCCGCGGCCGCCGCGCTCGTGCTCACCTCTCCGTACACGCCGATGCTGTTCATGGGCGAGGAGTGGGGTGCCCGTACGCCCTGGCAGTTCTTCACCGACCACGACGACCCCGAGCTCGCCGCCGCCATCACCCGCGGCCGCCGCCGCGAGTTCGCCGAGCACGGCTGGAAGGCCGAGGACATCCCCGACCCCCAGGACCCGGCGACCCGGCTGCGCTCCTGCCTGGACTGGTCGGAAGCCGACCGGGAGCCGCACGCGGAGCTGCTCGCCTGGTACCGACGGGTGATCGCGCTGCGCCACGCCGAGCCCGAGCTGACCGACCCGGCCCTGGACGCCGTCCACGTCACCGTCGGCGGGCACACCCTGCGGCTGGACCGCGGGCGCTTCCGGATCGCCGTCAACTTCTCCCCCGAGGAGGCGCTGGTCCCCCTCCACCACCCCGGCCGCGCCGACCCTCCGGGCTACGTCCTGGTCGCCTCCTGGCGCCCCTGCCCGCCGCCCACCGGCACCGGCTGCCTCCACCTGCCCGGCCACTCGGTCGCCGTGCTCCGTGAGCGCTGATTACCCTGACCGGGTGACGACCGACGACGAACCCCGCGCGATCTGCGTCCACTGCGGCGACCCGACCGAGTACCCCGACTCGCAACCGGGTGCGACCCTGTGCCCGGTCTGCGCCTGGCACGAGGCCCAGCGCACGGCCTGCAGCGGCTGAGCCGCGCGGCCCGGCGGCCGGTCACTCCTCCAGCAGCAGCTTGCGGGCCGCCTCGACGTCGAAGGACGCGGGCGGGCACACCGGGTCGATCAGGTCGAGGTGCTCCATCAGCAGCCGCCCGACGGCCCAGTTCCGGTACCACTTGCGGTCCGCGGGGACGACGTACCAGGGCGCGGCCTCCGTGGAGCAGCGGCCGAGCACGTCCTCGTACGCCTCCTGGTAGGAGGCCCACCTCGCCCGGTCCTCCAGGTCGGCGGGACCGAACTTCCAGTGCTTGCATGGGTTGTCCAGCCGGGCCAGCAGGCGGGTGCGCTGCTCGTCCCGGCTGATGTGCAGGAAGACCTTGACGACGCTGACGCCGTCGTCGGCGAGCGAGGCCTCGAAGGAGTTGATGGTCTCGCAGCGCTCCTCCCACACCGAGCGCGGCGCACGCCCGCGGACCCGGGGCACGAGGACGTCCTCGTAGTGGGAGCGGTCGAAGACGCCTATCCGCCCGGGGCCGGGCAGGGCGCGTTCGATGCGCCGGAGGAAGTGGTGGGCCTTCTCCTCCGCCGTGGGCGCCTTGAAGGCGGTGATGCGGCAGCCCGCGGGGTCGAGCAGACTCGCCAGGTGCCGCACCGAGCCGCCCTTGCCCGAGGTGTCCATGCCCTGGAGGACGACGAGGACGGAACGCGGGTCGCCGGCCGTGCTCTGCGCGAAGAGCCGCTCCTGCAGCGCCGTGATCCGGTCCCTCGCGTACGGCACGCCCTCCAGCGCCTCGGTCTTGCCCGCCGGACCGCCCGGTGTGGCGCGCGGGTCGTGCGACCGCAGGCGTACGGGGCCGCCGCCCGACGGGACGCGCAGCTTCGCGCGCAGCCCTGCGGTACTGCCGGATCCGGACTTCGGGCTGTTCCTCGCCACCGCGCCTCCCTCCGTGACGACGGCCCGCGCGGGCGCCTGGGTGGTTGGTCCGATGGTGCGACGGATCAGCCGTGGCCGCCAGCGCGGCCCCAGGGGCCCGTGACGGCGAAGGTGGTCCCGGGGTTGTAGCAGTTCACGTACATGGTCCGGCCGTCCGGCGCGAAGGTGACGCCGGCGAACTCGCCCCATTCGGGGGCGTCGGCGGTGCCGATGTTCTGGCGGCCGCGCGCCATCGCGTACACCTCGCCGCGCCGGGAGACGCCGTAGACGTGCTGGGCGCCCTCGCCGTCCTCGCAGACCATCAGGCCGCCCTGCGGGGCGAGCGCGATGTTGTCCGGGGACTCGCCCGGCAGCTGGACGTCGGTCGCGGGCCCAAAGACCACGACAAGGGTCAGCCGCCGCCTGGCCGGGTCGTAGCGCCAGACCTGGCCGAAGTGGGTGGCCGCCGAGCCCTCGGCGGCGCGTGCGAAGCTGGAGACGAAGTAGACGCTGGTGCCGCCCCAGTAGCAGCCCTCCAGTTTCTGGGCGTGCGTGATCCCGCGGGGACCGAAGTCCTGCTGCCGCAGCGGGGTCTCCTTCGCCAGGGGATCCGGCACGCGCACCCATTCGATCCCGTCGAAGCAGGCACCGGTCTCCTGCACCGCCGACAGGTCGGGGACACCCGGCACGCGCATGG
Source organism: Streptomyces sp. NPDC058864 (assembly GCF_042742985.1). Lineage (NCBI taxonomy): Bacteria > Bacillati > Actinomycetota > Actinomycetes > Kitasatosporales > Streptomycetaceae > Streptomyces > Streptomyces sp. NPDC058864. The sequence goes on from NZ_JBHYMQ010000004.1 coordinate 136,538, forward strand.
CCTCCAGGGTGCCGCCGGCCCGCAGGGAGCCGCGCCCGCCGAGAGGCTTGCGCGGGTGGAAGCGGTAGAACATGCCGAAGGGCGCCTGGAAGGCGTCCTCCGTCTCGTACACCGTGCCGTCGCGGGGGTCGACGGCGATGGCCTCGTGCTGGAAGCGGCCCATGGCCGTCAGCGGCTCGGCACCCGTGCTCCGGGGGTCGTGGGGGTCCACCTCGAAGATGAAGCCGTGGTCCTTGGCATAGCCGCCGGTACCGGCCTTGTCCTCGTTCTCCTCGCAGGTCAGCCAGGTATGCCACGGGGTCGGTCCACCCGCGCAGTTCACTGCGGTACCGGCGATGGCCACCCGTTCCGAGGTGACCGCGCCGCGCCGGTCGAGCGCGAGGACGGTGCAGCCGCCCTTGGCCCCGGGGTCGTAGACCAGCCCGTCGACCAGGGGGACGGGGGCGGTGGCGGTGGCGCGGTTCTCGTGGTTGCGGACGAGGCGCACCCCGTCGCCGCCCCGGGTGGGGAACGCGGCCATGCCGTCGAAGTTCCCCGGCACCGGTCCCTCTCCGGAGCTCAGTGCGTCGCCCTGGCGGGACAGCACGCGGTAGCGGAATCCCCGGGGGAGGTCGAGGAGGCCGTCGGGATCGGGCACGAGCGGGCCGTACCCGCCGGCTCCCGCGGCGAACGCCGTACCGGCGAACACCTCCGAGACGCTTCCGGCGAAGGCGATCCCGGCGCCCAACGCGCCGGTCCCCGCGATGATCTGACGTCTGGTCACGGACATGGGTCACTCTCCCTGCTGGCGGACAGGCGATTGACCCGAGTGTGTCTAGCACGGCTCCGCACGCGGGGGAACACGGCGTCTCGCCCCCGGCCGCCCGGTCAGGGTGCTCCGCGGTACCCGGGGGGCGCGGCCGGGGCCGCGCGGCTCAGGAGGCGTCGGGGGCGGCGAGGCGCCCGGCGTCGCGGGCGAGGGCGGTGAGGCGGGAGATGGCCCGGAAGTACTTCTTGCGGTAGCCGCCGGCGAGCATCTCCTCGCCGAAGATCCGGTCGAAGGGCTCGCCGGAGGCCATGACGGGGACCTCGCGGTCGTAGAGCCGGTCCGCGAGGACGACCAGGCGCAGCGCCGTGGCCTGGTCCTCGACCGGGCGGACGCCGCGCAGGAAGACCGCCTCGACGCCGTCGCACAGCGCGCCGTAGCGGCTGGGGTGGACCCGGGCGAGGTGGGCGAGGAGGGCGCCGAAGTCGTCCAGCGAGGCGCCGGGGGTGCGGTCCGCGGCCGCGGTGACCTCCTCGTCGGCGTACGGCGACGGGGCTTCGGGGAGGCCGCGGTGGCGGTAGTCCTCGCCGTCGATGCGCAGCGACCGGAAACGGGCGGACAGGCCCTGGATCTCGCGCATGAAGTCGGCGGCCGCGAACCGGCCCTCGCCGAGCCTGCCGGGCAGGGTGTTGGAGGTCGCGGCCAGCCTGACCCCGGCGTCGGCCAGTTTGCCGAGCAGCGTCGAGACGAGCACGGTGTCGCCGGGGTCGTCGAGTTCGAACTCGTCGATGCAGACCAGCCGGTGCCCGCTGAGCGCCTGCACGGCCTGGCGGAAGCCGAGGGCGCCGACGAGGTTGGTCAGCTCCACGAAGGTGCCGAAGGCCTTCTGCTCGCGCGGCGCGGGCGTGGCGTGCCACAGCGAGGCGAGCAGATGGGTCTTGCCGACGCCGTAGCCGCCGTCGAGGTAGACCCCGCCGGGCCCGGCCGGGACGGCCGGTGCGGCCTGACGCCGGAACCAGCGCTTGCGTCCGGCGTCGTCGGGCGTGCCGAGCCCCTCCGCGAAGACCCGCAGCGTGGCGACGGCCTCGGACTGGCTCGGCTGCTTCGGGTCCGGGATGTAGTTGTCGAACCGTACGGTGTCGAAGCGCGGCGGCGGCACCATCTCCGCCACCAGCCGGTCCACGGGGACCTGCGGCTCGCGTCCGCTCAGCGGCACGGGCGGCGTCCCGCCGGATATCGGGCTGGATTCTTGCGCGGCGGCGAAGGACGAGGACACAGCACTCCAGCCTAGTGCCTCACCGGAGGTCCCTTCGCCGCCGTGTGGGCGACCCCACCCCGTGGGGGGCGTGGAAGACTGCAGCCATGCGCCGCCTCTTCCCCGCCCCCGCACCCGCCGAGACCCTGGACAGCCCGGAGGCGCTGGCCGACACGTACGCGTACCCGGAGCCGGCCGGCGGTGCGCCCTGGCTGCGGGCGAACATGGTGTCGTCGCTGGACGGCGCGGCCCGGCACGACGGCCGCTCCCAGCCGCTGTCCTCGGACGGCGACATGCGGGTCTTCGGGGTGCTGCGGGCGCTGGCCGACGTCGTGGTGGTCGGTGCGGAGACGGTACGGCAGGAGGGCTACCGCCCGGCCCGTGCACGGGAGACCTTCGCCGGCCGCCGGGCCGCGGCGGGGCAGGGCCCGGCCGCCGCGATCGCGGTGGTGAGCGCCCGGCTGGACCTGGACTTCTCACTGCCCCTGTTCACCGAGCCGCTGGTGCCGACGCTCCTGCTGACCGGCGAGGACGCCCCGGCCGACCGGGTCGCGGCGGCCGGGAAGGCGGGGGCGCGGGTCGTCCGGGCCGGCTCGGGCACGGGCGTGGAGCCGGCCCGTGTGGTGCGCGAGCTCGCCGCGCTCGGGCTGCGCCGGATGCTGACCGAGGGCGGCCCGCGGCTGCTCGCCCAGTTCGCCGCCGCCGGGGTGGTCGACGAGCTGTGCCTGACGATCGCGCCGCTGCTGACCGCCGGGGACGCCATGCGCATCATGAACGGCCCCCGCATCCCCGACCCCGCCCGTTACAGCCCGCTGTCGATCCTGGAGGAGGACGGCTTCCTGTTCACCCGCTACGTACGCGGCTGACCGCCCCGGCACGACCGGGACCGGCCGCCGCCGCCCCGCGCCGCCCGCTCACCCGGATGGCGCCGATCGCCCGCCCGGCGCACGTCCGCGTGCCACGGCGCGGGAACAGATGACCCCGCGTGCCCCGCGCCCCGACGGGGCAGGATGGTTTCCGTGGCAGGCCCGACGGCCCGCGAGAGAGAAGGACGCGTCCGTGTTCACGACCGTACTCATGATCGAGCAGCCGCTCGTCCCCGCCGACGTGGAACTGGTGACCACGCTCCACGGTGACGAGCCCGTCTCCTTCGTCGTCCTCATGCAGCCCCGCGGCGACCAGGACCGGCTGCTGCGGGCGATCGACGACGTCGCCCTCGGTGAGCTGGACAAGGCCGTCCACGAGCGCGACCGCCCGGAGGGCGACCAGGCGCTCATGCCGGCCGAGCGCGCGCTGAACCACAGCCTGACCGCGCTGCGCGAGGCGGGCTGCGAGGCGGTGGGCGAGGTGGTCGAGCGGCATCCGATCGAGCTGATGAGGTCGGTCGTCGAGCAGACCCGTGCCGACGAGGTGATCGTGCTGACCGCCCCGCACCTGGTGGAGGAGTTCTTCCACCGCGACTGGACCTCCCGGGCCCGGCACAAGGTCGGCGTACCGGTGCTGAAGCTGTTCGCGCACAACGCGGAGGACTGAGCGCACCGAGCGGACGCCGTGTCCCCGACTGGTGGAAGAATCGGGAGCGGCCGACAACCGACCCCGTGAGTTCCAGGGAGCACCGCGCATGAGCCCCACCCTTCCCCCCGGCATGGACCGACCGCACTTCATCGGGATCGGCGGGGCCGGGATGTCGGGCATCGCGAAGATCCTGACCCAGCGCGGAGCGGCCGTCGCGGGCAGCGACGCGAAGGACTCGGACACGGCGGAGGCGCTGCGCGAGCTGGGCGCGACCGTCCACATCGGTCACTCCGCGGCCCACCTCGCTCCGGAGGCGAGCTGCGTGGTCGTCTCCAGCGCCATCCGTGACGACAACCCGGAGCTGGCCGCGGCCCGCGGGCGCGGCATCCCGGTGGTGCACCGCTCGGACGCGCTGGCGGCGCTGATGGGCGGCTCGCGCCCGATCGCGGTGGCCGGCACGCACGGCAAGACCACCACCACCTCCATGCTCGCGGTGAGCCTGTCCGCGCTGGGCCTGGACCCGTCGTACGCCATCGGCGGCGACCTGGACGCGCCCGGCTCCAACGCCCACCACGGCACCGGCGACATCTTCGTGGCGGAGGCGGACGAGAGCGACCGCAGCTTCCAGAAGTACGACCCCGAGGTGGCGATCGTGCTGAACGTGGAGCTCGACCACCACGCGAACTACGCGTCGATGGAGGAGGTCCACGAGTCGTTCGAGGTCTTCGTCGGCAAGATCGTCCCGGGCGGCACCCTGATCGTCGGCGAGCACTCCGGGGCGCGGGAGCTGGCCGTCCGGGTGGCGGGCCGCGAGGGGCTGGACGTCGTGCGCGTCGGCGAGGACGAGGAGGCCGACGTACGGATCCTGCGGGTCGCCCCGCACGGGATGTCCAGCGAGGTCACCGTCCGCCTCGGCGGCGAGGAGCACACCTTCACCGTCTCCGTGCCCGGCCGGCACTACGCCCACAACGCGGTCGCCGCCCTCGCCGCGGGCGTCGCGCTGGGCGTCCCGGCGGACGGCCTGGCCAAGGCCCTCGGCACCTACACCGGCGTGAAGCGCCGGCTGCAGCTGAAGGGCACCGCCGCGGGTGTCCAGGTCATCGACTCCTACGCGCACCACCCCACCGAGATGACCGCCGACCTGCAGGCCCTGCGCGAGGCGGCGGGCGACCGGCGCATCGTCGTGGTCTTCCAGCCGCACCTGTTCAGCCGCACCCAGGAGCTGGGCCTGGAGATGGGCCGGGCCCTCGCGCTGGCCGACGCCTCCGTGGTGCTGGACATCTACCCGGCCCGCGAGGACCCGATCCCCGGCATCACCAGCGACCTGATCGTCGACGCGGCCACCGCCGCGGGCGCCGACGTCGCCGCGGAGCACGACAAGGACGCGATCCCCGAGGTCATCGCCGGAATGGCCAAGCCCGGTGACCTTGTTCTCACCATGGGCGCGGGCGACGTGACCGATCTCGGTCCGCGCATCCTCGCGCGCCTCGAGAACTGAGGAGAGGGAGGACCATGGCGTACGAAGTCGACAAGTCCGAGGAGCAGTGGCGTCAGGAGCTGACGCCGCAGGAGTACGCGGTCCTGCGCCGGGCGGGCACGGAGGCTCCCTTCGTGGGTGAGTACACCGACACCAAGACCCGCGGCGTCTACTCGTGCCGCGCCTGCGGCGCCGAACTGTTCGCCTCGGACACCAAGTTCGAGTCGCACTGCGGCTGGCCGTCCTTCTACGACCCGAAGGACAGCAAGGCCGTCGAGCTGATCGAGGACCGCTCGATGGGCATGGTCCGCACGGAGGTCCGCTGCTCCCGCTGCGGATCGCACCTGGGCCACGTCTTCGAGGGCGAGGGCTACGACACCCCGACGGACCAGCGCTACTGCATCAACTCGATCTCGCTGCGACTGGCCCCCGCGGGGGACTGATCACGAAATCCGACGGCTAGGCCCCCCGCGTGGGGCTCGCGCGCCACGCGGGGCGCGTCCGTCGACTCCCCGCCCACCGGGTGGCAACGTGGCCGGGCATGGAACACCACGTACGGGCCAGATTGCTGCTGGCCAGCGCCACCATGCTCTTCGTCGAACTGGCGCTGATCCGGTGGGCGGGCGCGAACGTCGTCCATCTGAGCTACTTCTCCAACTTCATCCTGCTGGGCTCGTTCCTGGGGATCGGGCTGGGCTTCCTGATCCCCGCGGAGCGCGGTCAGTGGCTCAAGCGGTGGGCACCGCTGCCGCTGGCCGTGCTCGTCGTGCTGGTGCGGGAGTTCCCGGTCCAGGTGCGGCAGAGCAGCGGCGACATCATCTACTTCACGGCGGTGAAGACCACCGGACTGCCGCAGTGGGTGACACTGCCGGTGCTCTTCCTGCTGGTGGCGGTCGCCATGACGGCGATCGGCAAGATCACCGCCGATCTGTTCCGGCAGCTGCCGTCGCTGGAGGCGTACCGCTGGGACCTGCTGGGCTCGCTGACCGGCTCGGTGGCGTTCGCGGGGCTGTCGTGGCTGCGCGCGCCCTCCCTGGTGTGGGGGCTGATCGCCGCCGCGGCGCTGCTGGTCCTCGGCGGCCGGCGGAACGTCCTGCGGTACGCGCTGCCGCTGACGGCGATGGTCCTGACGCTGCTCGTCGAGTCGCTGGCGCCGGGGGTGTCCTGGTCGCCGTACTACAAGATCGAGCTGACCCGCCCCGAGCCGGGCACGAGCACGCGGACGTACAAGATCGCGGCGAACGGCGTGCCGCACCAGAGCATCGCGCCGCTGAAGGTGCTGCAGCAGCCCAACTCGCCGTACGAGCAGGCCTACCGGGAGACCCCGGACAATCCGCACCGCAAGGTGCTGGTGATCGGGGCGGGCAACGGCAACGACGTCGCCGTCGCGCTGGCCAACGGGGCGCAGTACGTGGACGCCGTCGAGATCGACCCTCGGCTGCAGGAGATCGGCGCGAAGCTGCACCCCGCGCGGCCGTACGAGAACCCGCGGGTGCACGTCCACATCAACGACGGGCGGGCCTTCCTGGAGCGGACGAAGACCAAGTACGACCTGGTCGTTCTCGCCCTGCCGGACTCGCTGACGCTGGTGTCGGGGGCGAGCAACCTGCGGCTGGAGAGCTACCTCTTCACCAAGCAGGCCTTCGAGTCGGCGCGGGACCACCTCGCACCCGGCGGCGCCTTCGCCATGTACAACTACTACCGGCAGCAATGGCTGATCGACCGTTTCGCCGGGAGCCTGGACCAGGTCTTCGGGCACGCGCCGTGCATGACCGAGTACAGCAAGCGCGCCGCGGTCCTGGTGGCCGGGCTGACGCCGGCGGACCAGACCTGCGGGAAGGTCTGGCGGGCGAGCGGGGCGGTGCCCCCGCCCGCGGACGACGACCACCCCTTCCCGTACCTGCTGAACCGCACCGTGCCCAGCCTCTACCTCGGCGCGCTCGGTCTGATCCTGCTGGTCACCGTGATCTCGGTGCGGCTGGCCGGGGTGCGGCTGCGCGGCACGCTGCGCTACACCGACATGTTCCTGATGGGCGCGGCCTTCATGCTGCTGGAGACGAAGAACGTCATCGGCTTCGCGCTGTACTTCGGCACCACCTGGCTGGTGAACGCGCTGGTCTTCATCGGGGTGCTGCTGGCGGTGCTGGCCGCCGTCGAGGTGCGGCGCCGCATGCGCCGGCTCAACCAGACGGCACTGCAGATCCTGCTCTTCGTCACCCTCGCGATCGGCTGGCTCGTCCCGGCGCAGGCCGTGCTGTCACTGCCCTTCGCGGCACGGCTGGCGGCGGCCGTCGCACTCGCCTTCGCGCCGATCTTCTGCGCCAACCTGATCTTCTCCGACCGCCTCGCCCAGGCACCGGACCCCACCTCCGCCTTCGGCGCCAACCTCCTGGGCGCCCTGACCGGGGGCACCCTGGAGTACCTGGCGCTGCTCACCGGCTACCGGGCGCTGCTGATCCTGGTGGCCGTGCTGTACGCCGGGGCCTGCATCGCGATGCGGCTGTCCGGCGGAAGCGGCCCAGGGAACGGCGCCGACGACGCCGGGAGGGGCGGGAAGGGCGGACAGGACCTGGCGGCGCAGGGAAACCGGCTGGTGCGCGAGGGCCCCGCGGCGGCACCATGACGGGATGCTGAGCGTCCTGCTGCCCTTCCTCGGTGCCTGCACCCTCGTCGCCGCGGCCCCCGGGCCGAGCACCGTACTGATCATCAGGCACTCCCTGCGCAGCCGCCGTGCCGGCTTCGCGACCGTCCTCGGCAACGAGACCGGTGTGTTCGTCTGGGGCCTGTGCGCCGCGTTCGGACTCACCGCGCTCCTCGCGGCCTCACAGCTCGCCTACGACGTCGTACGGATCGTCGGCGCCGCCGTCCTGGTCTGGTTCGGCGTCCAGGCGCTGCGTGCCGCCCGCCGCGGCCCGGACCCCGAGCGGGCCGCGGCGGGTGAGGACGTGACGGTGACCCCGTGGGCGGCCTACCGCGCCGGGCTCGGGATGAACCTGGCCAATCCCAAGGCGGCGGTCTTCGCGATGTCGTTCCTGCCGCAGTTCGTGCCCTCCGGCGCACCGCAGCTGCCCGTGATGGTGGGGCTCGCGGCGCTGTGGGCGGTGTACGAGGTCGGCTACTACGGGGCGTACGTCTGGTTCGTCGACCGCCTGAGGTCGGTGTTCAGCCGCGCCGCGGTGCGCCGCCGTCTGGAGGCGGTGTCCGGCGGCGTGCTCGTGGCGCTCGGCGTCCGGATGGCGCTGGAGGGGTGAAGAACGCCCCGCGCCGGCGCCCCTTGCCCCCTCACCCCCGGCGGGCGCTGAGCACCGCCGCGAGCCAGGTGGCGCCCGCGGCGGCGAGCGCCGCCGACAGGAGCGGTACCAGCGGGAACGGGACGGCGCCCGTGCGGGAACCGGTGACGAGCCCGGTGACCGCCGCGTTGGCGGGCGATCCGGCGGCCACGAGGACCAGGACCGCGGTGAGCGCGGTGACGGGCACCGCCCATCCGGGGCGGAGCAGCACCGGGGGGTTGGTGAGGGCGCCGACGGCGGTGCCGAGGAGCGCGGTCACCAGGGTGGCGAGGAGCCCGGCCACGGCCGCCGGGACGACCGGGACGGCCTTCAGGTGGTCCGTGGTGTGCGGGTCGGCGATGCCCGTCACCACGGCGGTCGCGGCGGCGCCCAGCACCACCGAGCACAGCAGCGCCGCCAGGACGCCCGCCGTGTGGGCCCGCCCCGGACCGGTGGCGGCCGCCACGCAGGCGCGGGCGGCCGGCGGCTCGGCCGTCACGCTGACCCTCACCAGCCAGGCCGCGGCCGGGAGCAGCGCGGCGGCGCTCCAGCCGAGGGAGTCCAGCAGCGGCTGCGGTCCCCCGGCGAGGCCGATCCCCATGACCGCCAGGTACAGCAGCAGCGGCGCCAGCCAGCGGAAGGACCGCAGCAGCAGCGCGGTCCGGTAGTGCAGCGCCGCGGTCATGAGGGCTCCGTGGGCGGCTGCGCGGGGCGGACCGCGCGGATGTGCCAGGGCGGGGCGGCGGCGAGCAGCCGCCGCAGGACGGCGTCGGACTCCGCGGCCGGGACGGTCACCCGCAGCGTGCCGGGCGCGGCGGGCCCGTACGCGAGGCCGGCCGGCGGCTCCCCGCCTCCGGTGGCCTCGATGACGACGCGCGGCCCCGCGTCGGCGTCCAGGGGCACCGGCACCAGCCGGGCGTCCTGCACGCGGTGGGCCGCCGTGGTGTCGGCGGCCAGCCGGCGCGGGTCGTGGTCGACGAAGACGACGGTGCCGCCGGCGGCGCTGCGGGCGCGCACCGCGTCGTCGAGGACGGTGCGCGCGTCCCGGTCGAGCCCGGTCCACGCCTCGTCGAGGACGAGGAGTTCCGGCTCGGCGACCAGTGCCTGCGCGACCGCCACCTTCTGGCAGGTGCCCTTGGACAGCTCGGCGAGCGGGGTCCTGGCGTACCCGGCGATACCGAAGCACTCCAGCCACTCGGCAGCCCGCCGGGCGGCCGTGCGGCCGCCGAGCCCGTGCACCCGCCCGAGGTGGACGAGGTAGCCGTGCGCGTCGAAGGGCAGCGCCGGCGGGAACCGCTCGGGCACGTACGCGGTGCGCGGGCGCCCGCTGACCCGGCCCGTGGTGGGGCGGTCGATGCCGGCGAGGATCCGCAGGACCGTGGACTTTCCGCTGCCGTTCGCCCCCTCGACGCGCAGCACCTGTCCCCCGGGCACGTCGAGGTCGACGCCGCGCAGCACCCAGGACCCGCGCGCCCCGTACCGGCGGCCGACCGCCTCCAGACGCACGTCAGTTGGACGGCTGGTGGGGCGTGGACTCGCTCGGCCGGACGATGACGAAGCCCTCGCCCTGCAGCATCAGCTGCACGGCCTCGCCGGAGCCGCCGCGCAGCATCGAGCCGAAGCTCTGCGAGCGGTGCAGGGAGGTCTGCAGCTGGGCGCTCCAGCCGACGACCGCGTCGGTGTCGACGTACACCGGGGCCTGCGGGGTGACCGGGATGACGATCGGGTTGCCCTCGCACATGACGCCGAGGCGGCCGTGCCCGGTGAAGACGCTGTTGAACAGGCCGCCGCCGGTCATGCCCGCGCCCTTCACGACCTTTATCTCGTAGGAGAGCGTCGGGTCGAAGACCAGGACGTTGCGGCCGTTGATGGTGAGGCTGTCGCCGGGGTCGAGGTCGACGACGAAGCAGTTGGCGGCCTCGTGCGCGAACCAGGCCTCGCCCTGGCCGCGGACCGACATCAGCGGCAGCCCCTCGCCGGTGAAGGCGCGCTTGAGGAACTTGCCGACGCCCTGGCCCTTCACCTCGAACTGCAGGTTGCCGCGGAAGGCGATCATCGAGCCCTGGCGCGCCAGGCACTCGCCGTTCACCGCGTACTTGATCGACTTGGCGTTCTGGAGGGTCATGCCGGGCTCGGTGGCCGGCTGCGCCGTGTTCTCGGTCGCGAAGAGGTCGCTGTGCACCCCGGCATCCTGGCCCGGAGGGATCGGCTCCGACAAGCTCTTTCGGGGCGGGTGGCAGACTGTCGAGGTGACAACCGATCCTCGCGACGCCGCACCCCAGTTCGTCCTCCCCCTGGTCGTCCGCATCGAGCGGGCCGCCCCGCCGGCGCGTACCGACGCGCTGGAGACGGCCGCCCGTGCCGTGCTCCTGCTGCGCTCCGACGAGCGCGCCACCACGGCGGACGGGGAGTGGGCCGAGGCGGTACGGGGCTGGGAGGACGCCCGCATCCGCAAGGTCGTGCGGCGGGCACGCGGCGCGGAGTGGCGGCGGGCCGGGACTCTGCCGGGCATCACGGTCACCGGCAAGTCCGCCGAGGTCCGCGTCTTCCCGCCGGTGCCGCTGGACGGCTGGCCCAAGGACCTGGCACGGCTGCAGGTGTCCGGGACGGAACTGGAGGACCCGGAACCGTCCGCCGCGCCTGAGCCCGGGACGCCGGTGCTCTGGCTCAACCCGGGGGTGCAGATGTCGGCCGGCAAGGCCATGGCGCAGGCCGGGCACGGCGCCCAGCTCGCCTGGCTCGCGCTGTCCCCCGCCGAGCGCGCGCACTGGCGCGACACCGGTTTCCCGCTGGCGGTGCGCACGGCGCCGCAGGCCGGCTGGGAGGCGCTCACCGGCTCCGGGCTGCCCGTGGTGCGGGACGCGGGGTTCACCGAGATCGCCCCGGGCTCGTGCACCGTCGTGGCGGACCATCCCGCGCTGCGCCGCTGAGGCCCCAAGCTCAAATCAAGCTCTGAAACCCGCCCCCATGGGGTTCACCGGCCCCGCGCCGGGCCAGAACCCCGGCAGGAGGAAGGGGGGCGCATGGAGCACTCGTATCTGGGCACGGGCATCGGCTGGCGGCCGGAGATCGCGGCGGCCGTCGAGGCGCTCGCGGAGGCCGGCCGCGTCAACTGGGTCGAGGCGGTCGCCGAGAACGTCTGCCCCGGGCATCTCCCCGACTCCCTGCTGCGGCTGCGCGAGCGCGGTGTCACGGTCGTCCCGCACGGTGTCTCGCTCGGCCTCGGGGGCGCCGAGCGGCCCGGCGCGGACCGGCTGGCCGCGCTCGCGCAGCGCGCGGAGGCACTGGGCGCGCCCCTGGTCACCGAGCACATCGCCTTCGTCCGCGGCGGCGGGGATCTCACGGGATCGGCGCGCCTGGAGGCGGGGCACCTGCTGCCCGTGCCGCGGACGCGGGACGCGCTGGACGTCCTGTGCGAGCACGTGCGCATCGCGCAGGACGCGCTGCCGGTGCCGCTCGCGCTGGAGAACATCGCAGCGCTGGTGGCCTGGCCGGACGAGGAGATGAGCGAGGGGGCCTTCCTCGCCGAACTCGTCGAGCGCACCGGGGTACGTCTGCTGATCGACGTCGCCAACCTGCACACGAACCACGTCAACCGCGGCGAGGACCCCCTCGCGGCGCTCGACGCGCTGCCGGTGCACGCCATCGCCTACGTCCACGTGGCGGGCGGTGTCGAGAAGGACGGCGTGTGGCACGACAGCCACGCGCACCCCGTCCCCGATGCCGTCCTGGACGTGCTGGCGGCGCTGTACGAACGGGCCTGCCCGCCCGGCGTGCTGCTGGAGCGGGACGAGGACTTCCCCGCGGACGACGAGCTGGCCGGTGAACTGGCCGCGATACGCCGCGTGGTGGACGCCGGTACGGGCGGGGGCCCGGACGCCCCGCCGGTCGTGCCGCCGGCCGCGCCCGCCGTGCCGTCCGGGTTCACCGCGGCGTCCGGGGCGGCCCGTCAGCGCCTGGCGCTGCGGCAGACCGCGTTGCTGTCCGCGCTCGTGGCCGGGACGCCGGTGCCGGAGGGCTTCGACCGGACCCGCATCGGCGTGCAGAGCCGCGCCCTCGCCGCGAAGCGCGCCGGCGTCGTCGCCAAGGTGGCACCGGAACTGCCCGGGATCCTGGGGCCCGCGTACCGGCCGGCGTTCCTGCGCTACGCCGCCGCGCGGCCGCTGACGGGCGGCTACCGACGCGACGCACTGGACTTCGCCGCGTACGTGCTCGACGGCCCGGGCGGTACGCACGACCCCGCGGTCACCCGGCAGTTGGCCTCGTGGTGGCGGGAACGGTCGGGCCCGGCACCGCTCCCGGCCCGGCGGTCACGGCTGCGCGGAAGGGTTTTCGCGGCGCCTCGACAGCCCTCACACGTATTCATACGTATGCGGGACACGCTCCGTTCAAAGCTGCCATAATCTTTTTCCAAGAGGCCTCCGACCTGCGGCAAGAATGGCGGCGGGGCCCGTCGGGCGCGAAAAGGCAACAACGTATCAAGGTCCGGGCCCCGATTCCTGGAATTCGCGAATACGTGACAGTTCCTCGCCTTGGACGGTTCAAACGCACTAACGTGCGGTCCCATGCGATCCACCCGTTACGCCACCGGACTCAGCCTCGTGGTCGGGGCTCTCGTGGTCACCCTCGCCGCACTGGCCTACCCCGTCATGTCCGGGCTGAACAGCCCGGCCGTGACCGCGGCCGGCGCCCAGACCGTGTCCACGCAGTACGGTCCGCTCACCCAGCTGGACCGCACGTTCGTCACCAAGGTCCGACTGGCCGGCCTGTGGGAGTTCCCCGCCGGGCAGATGGGCCTGCAGAAGGGGACGACACCCGCCGTCAAGCGCGCGGGGCAGCACCTGATCGACGGGCACACGAACCTCGACGCCACGTGCCGCACGATCGCACCCCAATTGGGCATCACCCTGCCCAATCAGCCCACACAGCAGCAAATGGGCTTTCTCGCCACCATGTCCGCGGCGAGTGGACAGGACTTCGACCAGAAATTCGCGAACATCCTGAGGCTCGCCCACGGACAGGTCTTCTCGGTCGTGGCCCAGGTACGCGCCACCACCCGCAATTCGCTGGTAAGGGAACTGGCCGACCAGGCGAACGCGACGGTGCTCGACCACATCACCGTTCTGGAGAAGACCGGGCTGGTCAACTTCGAGCAGGTCGCGGTCGACACGACCGCCAGCCCCACCAACCCCGCCGCGGCGGTGCCGGTCTCGCCGGGTCCCGGTGAGCCGACCTTCATCGTCACCCCGTCCCCGACGTACTCGCTTCCCCCAGCGGCCTCATCCCCCCAGCCGTCGCAGTAGAAAAGAGCGATCCCATGCCCACACGACAACACATGAACCACCGGCGCAGGTTGAGCACCAAGCAACTCGTGCTGATAGCCGTGCTGGCACTGCTCGGCTCCGGCGGCACCTTCGCCCTGGTCACCGGATCGGCCTCGGCCCACTGGCGGTCCAACTCCGGCCACTCGGGCGGCTGGCAGAGCCCGAGCCCGGGGAACAGCACCAAGGCGGACAACGGGGGCCAGAACGGCTCCGCGGCCCCCTCCGCGTCGGCCTCGGCGTCCGCGCCCGCCGGCGGCGGCACGCAGACCAACGGCCCCGCCCCCGAGGACTTCGCCGACATCCGCTCGGTCACGCCGAACGTCCAGCGGGCGGCGAACCAGCGAGGCGCCTCGCGCGGCACGTTCACGGCACGCTGCGGCCGCAACGAGAACAAGCACCACAACCCCGACAACTTCATCGTGGCCCCCGGCGTCGCCAACGGCGCGCACCACGTCCACGACTACGTCGGCAACCTGAGCACCGACGGCTTCTCAACCAACGAGTCCCTGGCCGCGGCCGGCACCACCTGCGCCCGCGGGGACAAGTCGACGTACTTCTGGCCGGTGCTGCGCACCCGCTCCGCCAACGACGCGCCGGACGCCGACGGCAACACCGGCACCATCCTGCAGGCGACGTCGGTGCAGCTGGTCTTCGGCGGCAGCCCCACCTCCAAGGTGACGGCGATGCCGTCCACGATGCGAATCATCATGGGTGACGCCAAGTCCTTCACCAACGGCGTCGCCAACGCCAAGGCATCGTGGAGCTGCACCGGCTTCGAGAACCGCCAGCTCACCGACAAGTACCCGCTGTGCCCGCAGGGCAGCCGCGTGGTCCGCACCCTGAACTTCCCCAGCTGCTGGGACGGGACCAACGCCGACAGCGCCAACCACCGCACGCACGTCGTCTTCCCCGACGGCGCGGGACGGTGCCAGGCCGGCTTCAAGGCCGTGCCCCAGCTGAAGATGCGGCTCACCTACAAGGTCCCGCAGGGCCCGAACTTCGCGCTCGACACCTTCCCCGAGCAGCTGCACAAGCCGGTCACGGACCACGCGGACTTCGCCAACTTCATGCCGACGCGCCTGATGAACCAGGTCGTCAGCTGCATCAACGGCAACCGCAACTGCGGCTGACGCGGCAGCCCGCGCGACCCCGCGGGGGGCTGCCACAACTCCCCCCTGTGGACGCTCTTCCCCCTCGGGGCCCGGGCCGCGGCGATCGCCTCCTGCACATGCCTGTGCAGGACGGCGGTCGCCGCGGCCGATCCGCCTGACGGGGCCGCCGCGCCGGCCGCCGACCACGCGCTCGGGCTGTACGAGATGGCCTTCCTCGCCGGCGGGCCACGCCGGGTGACCGAGCCGACGATGGTCACGATGGGGCGCGAACGCCGGCTGCCGCTCGCCAGGACGGGCTGGGCGACGGTCGAGGACCCCGACGGCCGGGACGCCCCGGAGCGCGCTCCCTGATCGCCGCCACCGGCCCCGAGGGTCAGGCTCCCGTCCCCGCGATGCGCACGGCGCACGCCGTCTCCACCGGCATCCGCGAGGCCCGCGCGGCCTCCGCCCTCATCCTGGTCGTGCTCGCCGCCGCGACGACGCCCAGCCCCGCCGGCCGGGATCTGCTGCGCGCCCTCGCCGTCCGGGGCCCCGCCGCCCTCCCCGACCCGGCGCTTCGCGCGGCCCTGAGCCGACGCCTCCCGCAGGACCCGGTCTCAGGCCAGACCCGCCACCAGATCCGCCACCGACTTGCGGCGACCGGTGTAGAACGGCACCTCTTCACGGACGTGCATACGCGCCTCGGAAGCCCGCAGATGCCGCATCAGGTCCACGATGCGGTGCAACTCGTCCGCCTCGAACGCGAGGATCCACTCGTAGTCGCCCAGCGAGAACGACGCCACCGTGTTCGCCCGCACGTCCGGGTAGCCCCGCGCCATCTTGCCGTGGTCGGCGAGCATGCGGCGGCGGTCCTCGTCGGGGAGGAGGTACCAGTCGTAGGAGCGGACGAAGGGGTAGACGGAGACGTAGTCACGGGCCGTCTCGTCGGCGAGGAAGGCGGGGATGTGGCTCTTGTTGAACTCCGCCGGGCGGTGCAGGGCCATGTTGGACCAGACGGGCTCCAGGTTCCGCCCCAGCAGGGTGCGGCGGAAGAGGTTGTACGCGTCCTGGAGGGCGTCGGAGGTCTCGGAGTGCCACCAGATCATGACGTCCGCGTCGGCGCGCAGCCCGGACAGGTCGTACGTGCCGCGGACCGTGACGTCCTTCTCGGCGAGCTGCGCGAAGAGCTCCTCCACCTCCTCCGCGTAGCGGGTGCGGTCGTCGGGGAGGACGTCGCGCAGCCGGAACACCGACCAGAGGGTGTAGCGGATGACCTCGTTGAGGTCCTTGGCCTTCTTGCCGGCGTTGGGGGCCTTGGCGGGGGCGGCGGAAGCAGTGGAGTCGGTCATGGGGCTATTGTCCCGCGCCGGGTTCCGCGGCCCGCCGCAGGGTGCCCAGGACCTGCGTGGCGGCGCCGCGCGCGCTCGCGACGCAGGCCGGGATGCCCACACCCTCGTAGAGGGCGCCGCACACCTCGAGGCCGGGCAGCTTCGCGACGTGCTCGCGCAGCCGCGCGACCCGGGCGAGGTGGCCGACCGGGTACTGCGGCAGACCCGCCTCCCAGCGGGTGACACGGGCCGCGACGGGGGCCGCGGTGAGCCCGACGGCCTCGCCGAGGTCCTCGCGGGAGAGACGGACGAGGTCGGTGTCGTCCCAGGCGAGGTCGGCCTCCTGGCCGTGCCGGCCGATCGAGGTCCGCAGCACGTGGACGTCGGAGTCGGCGGTGCCGCTCCAGTGCCACTTCTGGCTGGAGAACGTGGACGCCTTGATGGTGCGCCCGTCCACCGGGGGCACGAGGAAACCGCTGCCGGGCAGCGTGTGGGCGATCTCGCGGCGCCGGAAGGCCATCGTGACCAGGGCGACGCTCGCGTACTCGACCGCCGACAGCTCCGCGGCGGCGCCCGGTGACTCCGCGGCCAGCAGCTTGGACGCGGCCGGGGCGGGCACGGCGAGCACGACCGCGTCCGCGGCCAGCGTCTCGCGGGTGCCGTCGTGGTCGAAGGCGACCTCCCAGCCGTCCGGGGTGCGGCGCAGCGTCCGGACCGGGGCGTCGGTCTCGATGCGGGCCCCGGCGGCGCGGCAGGCCTCGGCGACGGCGACGGGGAGCCGTCCGACGCCTCCGCGGATACCGGCGAAGACAGGGCCGTCCTGCCGGGCGGCGGCGGCCTTGCGCTGGCTCTCGCGGACGGTCTCGATCAGGGAGCGGCCGGCGCGCGCGCCCTCGTACAGCTGCGGGATGGCGGCGCGCAGCGAGATCTCGTACGCGTTGCCCGCGTACACCCCGCCGAGCAGCGGGTCGACGAGCCGGTCGACGACCTCGTGGCCCAGCCGGGCGGCGACGAAGGCGCCCACCGCCACGTCCTCGCCGACCTTGGTGCGGGGCAGGACGTGGTCGAGCGGCAGCCGCGCGAGGCCGGCCGCCGACAGCACACCGGAGGCGGCGAGCGCGCCGAGGTCACCGGGGACACCCATCACGCCGCCCTTGGGCATGGGGCGCAGCCGGCCGCGGGTCCACAGACCCGCGTTCGTCGTGGCGGGCGCCTCCAGGTCGTCGCCGAGGCCGACCGCGCGGGCCAGGTCGACCGCCTCCGGGCGGCGCGCCAGCATCGACTCGGCGCCCAGGTCGACCGGGACGCCCGCGATCTCGTCCGCGTACAGCTTCCCGCCCAGGCGCCCGGACGACTCAAGCACGGTCACCCGTGCCGCCCCGCCCTCCAGCAGGAAATGCGCCGCGGCGAGTCCGGAGACCCCGCCGCCCACGACCACCACATGCCCGGCCAGGGGCTGCGTATTGCTCATGCCTCCACTGTCTCAGACGCCGGAACGAGCCCTAACCGTGACCTCTTCGGGATCACGGACCCGAAACCCGCCCTGTGCCCCTCACGTCGAATCGGCAACAGACGCAACGGACCCGGGGGGATGCCCTGTGAGCACGCCAACCAACGCCGCCCGCCGACCACTTGCCGCCGCCTTGGGCACTCTGGCACTGGCCGCCGCCCTCGCCCTCACCGGCTGCGGCGCCGACGGCGGCGACGAGAGCTCCGCCAGCACGGCGGACGGCAAGGCCGGGGCGGCCGCCCCCGACGTGGCCGAGCGGCCCGGCGCGGAGGAGGCCGCCGGCAGCAAGTCCGGCAGCGACCGCGACCGCGGCACCGGCACCGGCACCGGGGCGGGGAAGACCCCGACCCTGACGCAGTCGTACATCGTGCGCACGGCCGCACTGACGGTCGAGGCCAAGAACGTCCCCGGAGCCGTGGCCAAGGCACGCACGCTGGTGGAGGGCGCGGGCGGCTACGTGGGCAACGAGAGCACCAGCCTGGACGAGGACGGCCTCGAGTACTCCACCATCACGCTCCGCGTGCCGCCGGACGGCTACGACCGCGTGCTGCAGGACCTCTCCGAGCTGGGCAAGCTGCGCAACCGCAAGGTGGACGCCCAGGACGTCACCGGGCAGGTCGTGGACGTCGAGAGCCGGCTCAAGACGCAGCGGGCGAGCGTGGCGCGGGTGCGGGAGCTGATGGACCGGGCGACCAGACTCAGCGACATCGTCTCCCTGGAGAGCGAACTCAGCTCCCGCCAGGCCGACCTGGAGGCGCTCGAGGCCCAGCAGGCCTCGCTGAAGGCGCGGACCGGGATGGCGACGATCACGCTGGAGGTGCAGGAACCGGCCGTCGAGGAGGCGCCGGAGAAGAAGGAGGACGGCTTCTGGGCCACGGTCGGCGATGCCCTGGGCAGCGGCTGGCACGCCTTCTACCTGACCCTGCGGGCCCTCCTCGTCGCCCTCGCCGTGGTGGCCCCGTTCGCCGCGCTGGCCCTCCTGGGTTACCTGGGCTTCCGGCTGCTGCGCCGTGTGCTGCCCGCCCGGCGGACCGTCGCCGCGCCCCCGGAGCCGGTGTCCGTGCCCGCGCAGGTCGGGACCGGCGACGGCGAGGCGCAGCCGCGGGAGTAGCGCCGGACACGGTGACCCCGCGCCGGGCGGCGCGGGGTCACGGGTGTCAGCGGGCCGTCTCGGTGTGGACGAAGTCCACGAGGCGGGTCAGGGCGTCGGGGTCCGTGGTGGGCAGGACGCCGTGGCCCAGGTTGAAGATGTGGCCGGGGGCGGCGCCGGCCGAGTACAGCACCTCGCGGGTCTTCTTCTCGACCGCCTCGCGGGGGGCGAAGAGGACCGCGGGGTCCAGGTTGCCCTGGAGCGCCTTGCCGGGGCCGACCCTGCGGGCGGCCTCGTCCAGCGGGACCCGCCAGTCGACGCCGACCACGTCCGCGCCGGCCTCGCCCATCAGCCCGAGCAGTTCTCCGGTGCCGACGCCGAAGTGGATGCGGGGCACGCCGTAGTCCTCGACGGCCCGGAAGACCTTGACGGAGGCGGGCATGACGTAACGCCGGTAGTCCTCGGGGGCGAGCGCGCCGACCCAGGAGTCGAAGAGCTGCACCGCGCTGGCGCCGGCCTCGATCTGCACCTTCAGGAAGGCCGAGGTGATGTCCGCGAGGCGGTCCAGGAGCTCCGCCCACAGCTCGGGCTCGCCGTACATGAGGGCCTTGGTGCGCTCGTGGTTGCGCGACGGGCCACCCTCGACGAGGTAGCTCGCCAGGGTGAAGGGCGCGCCCGCGAAGCCGATCAGCGGCGTCGCGCCGAGTTCACCCGTGAGCATGCCGATCGCCTCGGTGACGTACTTGACGTCGTCCGGGTCGAGCGGTCGCAGGCGCTGCAGGTCCTCACGGCTGCGGATGGGCTGCTCGACGACGGGGCCGACGCCCGGCTTGATGTCGAGGTCGAGCCCGATGGCCTTGAGCGGCACCACGATGTCGCTGAAGTAGATCGCCGCGTCGACCTTGTGCCGTCGCACGGGCTGCAGCGTGATCTCGGTGACGAGGTCGGGCCGCATGCACGACTCGAGCATGGGGATCCCCTCGCGCACCTTGAGGTACTCGGGGAGGGAGCGCCCGGCCTGGCGCATGAACCACACGGGGGTGTGCGGCACGGGCCGGCGCCGGCACGCCAGGATGAAAGGGGAAGCAGCGGTCTGCTGGTGCGCACTCACCCCCGAATCTTCGCATGCGCCAAGTGGGCGACCCGCCCGACCGGGTGTCCTCCCTCACTGCGGGCCCCCTTCGGCCTACGCTTCCGGGCATGGCAGCGGCTCATGGGCACCTCTCGGACGGGAACGACGCCCCCCTCCCGTTCCAGCACGCGGTCGACGCACTGCTGCGCGCCCGGGTACGGCACGAGGTGGAGCTCGATCCCGTGCCCCCGCCCAAGCGCCTGGCACCGCACGCGTACGCCCTGGAGGCGTCTGTCGTCGTCGACGACGAGGAGCTCGGGGACGGCCGCCTGGTGCTGCTCTACGACCCCGACGGGCAGGAGGGCTGGCACGGCACCTTCCGGCTGGTCACCCTGGTCCGGGCGGAGCTGGAGCCGGAGATCGCGGCGGACCCGCTGCTGCCCGAGGTCAGCTGGTCGTGGCTGACCGGCGCCCTGGAGGGCCGCGGCGCGGCCTTCACCGAGGCGGGCGGCACGGTCTCGCGCAGTTCGTCGCACCACTTCGGCGCCCTGGCCGGGCGGGAGGACTCCACCCGCATCGAGATCCGCGCCTCGTGGACGCCGCTCGCCGTGAGCGGCGGCGTGCCCGACATGGCCACCCACCTCGCGGCGTGGTGCGACCTGGTGTGCACCTCCGCGGGGCTGCCGCCAGCGCCCTCCGAGCCCTGCCCGCCGGCGGGCGGCGGCCCCTCCGTGGTGCCGCTGCCCAAGCGGCGCGGTCCGCAGCAGACCCGCTGAGGGCCGCCGCGCCCGCGCTGACCACTCGCTTTACCGCCGTCAACCAGCCCTGACACCCGTTGACCGCGATCTTCACACCTTCGATCGACGCTGGTCGACAGCGCGTCCGAATTGCCGGAATTGTTACTAAACAAGTCGTGATCATTCTCTAAAGCCGGGCGAAGTTGCTGCCGAAGGAACCTGTGACCCTTCCAGCCAATGTCCCAGGAGGCCCGGTGTCGGTTCTTCTCGAGCACCCCACAAGCCTGGTCGCCTACCGCCCCAACAAGCCGACGGCGATGGTGGTGGTCGCCGATCCCCGCGTACGTTCCACCGTCACGCGCCACTTGTGGGCGCTCGGGGTGCGCGACGTGATCGAGGCGTCCTCCATCGCCGAGGCCAGGCCCCGGGTGGGCACCCCCCGAGACATCTGTGTCGCCGACGTACACCTCCCCGACGGTTCCGGGCTGACCCTGCTCGCCGAGACCCGGGCGGCGGGCTGGCCCAACGGCCTGGCCCTGTCCGCCGCCGACGACATCGGCGCCGTGCGCAACGCCCTGGCGGGCGGCGTGAAGGGCTACGTCGTCACCGGCACCCGCACCAACCTCGGCATCCCCGGCCGCCCCGGCGCCGTGCCCCTCGGCCCGGCCGGCCAGCGGCTGCAGCGCCGCCCACCGGGCGCCCCCGGCCACGGCGGCGGCTACCGCGAGCTGTCGGGCCGCGAGGTGGAGGTCCTCCGGCTGGTCGCGGAGGGCCAGTCGAACAAGGCCATCGGGGTCTCCATGGGGCTGTCCGCGCTGACCGTGAAGAGCCATCTGGCACGGATCGCCCGCAAGCTGGGCACAGGTGACCGGGCGGGAATGGTCGCGGTAGCGCTGCGTACCGGCATCATCCACTGATCGAAGTCATATCCCGGGTGCGCCCGCCGACGGAACGTTCCGTCGGCGGGCCCCTGCTGTACACAGATACTCTTGACTGGTGACCGACGCCCGAGAGACCGCAACAGAAGCACCCCCGGCGCCGGTCCCGCTGCTGGACCCGCGCGAGGGAATCCCGCCGGTGACCGCCAGCCCGGAGGCCTTCGCCGACGTCGTCGCGGCTTTCGCCACGGGCTCCGGACCTGTCGCCGTCGACGCCGAGCGCGCATCCGGCTACCGCTACGGTCAGCGGGCCTATCTGGTCCAGCTGCGCCGCACCGGGGCAGGGACCGCGCTGATCGACCCCGTCGCCTGTCCGGACCTGTCGGCGCTCAGCGCCGCGCTCGACGGCACGGAATGGGTGCTGCACGCCGCCACGCAGGACCTGCCGTGCCTCGACGAGGCCGGCATGCGTCCCGCCCGGCTGTTCGACACCGAGCTGGCCGGCCGCCTCGCCGGATTCGCCCGGGTCGGGCTCGGCGCGATGGTGGAGAACGTCCTCGGGTACGCCCTGGAGAAGGGCCACTCCGCCGTCGACTGGTCCACCCGGCCGCTGCCCGAGCCGTGGCTGCGGTACGCCGCGCTCGACGTCGAGCTCCTGGTGGACCTGCGCGACGCGCTGGAGGAGGAGCTGCGCGCCCAGGGCAAGCTGGAGTGGGCGCTGCAGGAGTTCGCGGCCATCGCCGCGGCCCCGCCGCCCCCGCCCCGCGTCGACCCCTGGCGCCGCACGTCCGGCATGCACAAGGTGCGCCGGCGCCGCCAGATGGCGGTCGTGCGCGAGCTGTGGAACCTCCGGGACCGGATCGCCCGCGAGCGGGACGTCTCCCCCGGCCGGGTCCTCACCGACGCCGCGATCGTCACCGCGTCGCTGGAGGCCACCCCCAACGCGCACGCGCTCGCCGCGCTCCCGGGGTTCGGGCACCGCATGGGCCGGCGCCAGCTGGAGCAGTGGCAGGCCGCGATCGACCACGCCCGCAGCATCCCCGAGCGGGACCTGCCGCAGCCCGGCCCCGCCTACACCGGCCCCCCGCCGCCGCGCGCCTGGGCCGACAAGGACCCCGCCGCCGCGGCCCGGCTCTCCGCGGCACGCGCGGCGGTCTCGGCGCTGGCCGAGCAGCTGAACCTCCCCCAGGAGAATCTGATCACCCCGGACACCGTCCGCCGGCTGTGCTGGGCGCCCCCGCGGGACCGCGGCGCCGAGTCCGTGGCGGTGTTCCTCCAGGACGCCGGGGCGCGCCCCTGGCAGGTCGAACTCACCACGCCCATCCTCACGGCCTCGTTGTCCGCGGCCCCCTGACCCTCTGTGCGGGCCGGTCGTCGTGTGCGGGTCGTTTGCGCCTGCGGCGGGCGGTTTCCCCGCCGCCCGCCCGTTGCCCCGGTCGGTCAGTGCGGGTCTGCGCTCTGTCCGGCTGTGGGTCGGTGGCGCGCCGGCGCACGTCCTCAGCGCTCGCGGATTTGCCGGATCATTCCGTCCCGGGTCCGCCGCTCGTCGCTTCCGGGCGCACCCCGCCACACCCCCTCCCGTCGTATGGGCGACTGACGCCGGTGGGGGGTGAGTAACGCACCTGCGGCAACCCCGGACCGCCTCCTCGCCCACCCTCCGGCCGTCATGCGCCCGCCTGCCCTCCCCCGTCCTTGGGCCGGGTCGGCCGGTGGGGGTGAGGAGGGCGCTAGCGGCAACCCCGGTTTGCCTTCATCACCCCCCACCGGGCGTTGGTCGCTCGCGATACGGAGGGGGTGGGGGAGGTGGGGGCACCCCCGGCCGAAGGCTGGGGGAGGGTGGGCGTTCTGGACGCTGACGTGTATTTGTTGTGCGGCAGAGCGGTACCGAACCCGGACCGCCCGCCATGCACACAAATATGCGGTACAGAATGCCCACCCCGGAGGCCCCACCCCCGGCCCACCCAACAGACCCGGCGACACCCGCACCAACCGAACCGGGGCATCGGGCGGGCGGCGGGGAAAAAACCGCAACCGCAACCACAAACAACACCCGCACACGACGACCCCGGGGAACGACCGAACGTGTGACGCCGCCCACCCGCACTGGGCACATCGGTTACCCACGAGTAGCATGGTCCGCGGAGCCGCCATTTCCTGCCCGCGGCAAGCGAATCCGCACCTTGAGGAGAGCCAACGTGCCTCGTACCGCTAGGGACGTCGTCTTCGTCGACGGCGTCCGCACCCCGTTCGGCAAGGCGGGCCCGAAGGGCATCTACCACGAGACCCGTGCCGACGACCTGGTCATCAAGTCCATCCGGGAACTGCTGCGGCGCAACCCCGCGCTCTCCCCGGAGCTCATCGACGAGGTCGCCATCGCCGCGACCACCCAGATCGGCGACCAGGGCCTGACCCTGGGCCGTACGGCCGCGATCCTGGCGGGGCTGCCCAAGTCGGTGCCCGGTTTCTCCATCGACCGGATGTGCGCGGGCGCGATGACCGCGGTCACCAGCGTCGCCGGCGGCATCGCCTTCGGCGCGTACGACGTGGCGCTCGCGGGCGGCGTGGAGCACATGGGGCGGCACCCGATGGGCGAGGGCGTGGACCCGAACCCGCGCTTCGTGTCGGAGAAGCTGGTCGACGAGTCCGCCCTGTTCATGGGTATGACGGCGGAGAACCTGCACGACCGCTTCCCGCACCTCACCAAGCAGCGCGCCGACGAGTACGCGGTGCGCAGCCAGGAGAAGGCGGCGAAGGCGTACGCGAACGGCAAGATCCAGCAGGACCTGGTGCCGATCTCGGTGCGTCGCACCTCCCCCGAGGGCGGCGAGACCGGCTGGGGCCTGGCCACGGCCGACGAGCCGATGCGCCCGGGCACCACGCTGGAGAACCTGGCGGGCCTCAAGACCCCGTTCCGCGCCCACGGCAATGTGACGGCGGGCAACTCGGCGGGGCTCAACGACGGCGCCACGGCCTCCCTGATCGCCGCCGAGGACGTCGCCCGGGAGCTGGAGCTCCCGGTGAAGATGCGTCTGGTCTCCTACGCCTTCGTGGGCGTCGAGCCCGAGGTGATGGGCATCGGCCCGGTCCCGGCGACGGAGAAGGCGCTCGCCAAGGCGGGCCTGTCCATCTCCGACATCGGCCTCTTCGAGGTCAACGAGGCGTTCGCCGTGCAGGTGCTGTCGCTCCTCGACCACTACGGCATCGCCGACGACGACGCGCGCGTCAACCAGTACGGCGGCGCCATCGCGTTCGGCCACCCGCTCGCCTCTTCCGGCGTCCGTCTGATGACGCAGCTGGCCCGCCAGTTCGAGGAGCAGCCGCACGTCCGCTACGGCCTGACCACCATGTGCGTCGGCTTCGGCATGGGCGGCACCGTGATCTGGGAGAACCCGCACTTCGACGGAGGCAGCAAGTGACCACCACCGCCGAGCTCCTCAAGGGAGCGGCCGAGCTGTTCCCGGACGAGGTCGTGACGCAGGCGCAGGTGCGCCACCTCGACCTCCCCCTGGGCGCCGGGCGCTTCGCGCTCATCACCCTGGACAACGGCCTGGACCACACCAAGCCGACCACCTTCGGCCCGCAGTCGCTGGCGAACCTGGACGCCGCCCTCGACCAGGTCGAGCAGGAGGCCGCGGACGGCACGGTCGTCGGCGTCGGCATCACCGGCAAGCCGTTCATCTTCGCGGTCGGCGCCGACCTCAAGGGCGTCGAACTCCTGACGCGCCGTGAGGACGCGCTGGCCATCGGCAAGGGCGGCCACGACGTCTTCCGCCGTCTGCAGTCCCTCGCGGTCCCGACCTTCGCGTACTACAACGGCGCGGCCATGGGCGGCGGCGTCGAGGTGGGCCTGCACTGCAGCTACCGCACCGTCTCCTCGGCCATCCCGGCGTTCTCCCTCCCCGAGGTCTTCCTGGGCCTGGTCCCGGGCTGGGGCGGCTGCGCGCTGCTGCCGAACCTCATCGGCGCCGAGCGCGCGGTGAGCGTCATCATCGAGAACTCGCTCAACCAGAACAAGCAGCTCAAGGGCGGTCAGGTCTACGACCTGGGCATCGCCGACGCGCTGTTCGACGGCGCGGACTTCCTGGAGCAGTCGCTCTCCTGGACCGCCGCCGTCCTCAAGGGCGAGATCGAGATCGTCCGCCCCGAGGTGGACCGCGGCGCGGCGTGGGACGAGGCCGTCGCCAAGGGCCGTGCCTTCGCCGACTCCAAGGTGCACGGCGCCGCCCCGGCCGCGTACCGGGCGCTGGACATCATCGCCGCCGCCAAGGACGGTGACCTGTCCGCCGGTTTCGACGCCGAGGACGAGGCCCTGGCGGACCTCATCATGGGCGGCGAGCTGCGCTCCGGCATCTACGCCTTCAACCTGGTGCAGAAGCGCGGCAAGCGCCCGGCCGGCGCCCCGGACAAGAACCTGGCCCGCCCGGTCACCAAGGTCGGCGTCGTCGGCGCCGGTCTGATGGCCTCGCAGCTCGCGCTGCTCTTCGCGCGCCGCCTGGAGGTGCCGGTGGTCCTCACCGACATCGACCAGGAGCGGGTGGACAAGGGCGTCGGCTACGTCCACGGCGAGATCGACAAGCTGCTGCTCAAGGGCCGCGTCAACCAGGACAAGGCGAACCGTCTCAAGGCCCTGGTCTCCGGATCGCTCGACAAGGCCGCCGCTTTCGGCGACGCGGACTTCGTCATCGAGGCGGTCTTCGAGGAGATCGGCGTCAAGCAGCAGGTCTTCGCCGAGGTCGAGGCGGTGGTGAAGCCGGAGACGATCCTGGCCACCAACACCTCCTCCCTCTCCGTCAGCGAGATGGCCTCGAAGCTGGAGCACCCGGAGCGGGTCGTCGGCTTCCACTTCTTCAACCCGGTGGCGGTGCTGCCGCTGCTGGAGATCGTGCGCGGCGAGCAGACCGACGACGCGTCGCTGGCCACCGCGTTCGCCGTGGCGAAGAAGCTGAAGAAGACCGCGGTGCTGACCAAGGACGCCCCGGCGTTCGTCGTCAACCGCATCCTCACCCGCTTCATGGGCGAGATCCAGAACGTCATCGACGAGGGCACCCCGGTCGCGACGGCGGAGAGGGCCATCGAGCCGCTCGGTCTGCCGATGTCCCCGCTGGTGCTCCTGGAGCTGGTCGGCCCGGCGATCGGTCTGCACGTCTCCGAGACGCTCAACCGCGCCTTCCCGGAACGCTTCACGGTCTCCTCGAACCTGGCGGCGGTCGTCAAGGCGGGCAAGCGCGGCTTCTACGTCTACTCCGCCGAGAACGGCTTCAAGCCGGAACTGGACCCCGAGGTCGCCGCGCTCCTCGTCCAGGGGGACAGCGTCCTGACGGAGCAGCAGGTGCGCGACCGCGTCCTGGACGCGGTCGCGCAGGAGATCGGAATCATGCTGGAGGAGGGTGTCGTCGCCGAGGCGCAGGACATCGACCTCTGCCTGATCACGGGTGCCGGCTGGCCCTTCCACCTGGGCGGCATCACGCCGTACCTGGACCGTGAGGGCGTCTCGGAGCGGGTGAACGGCAAGCCGTTCCTGGCCCCGGGCGTGGCGAGCGTACCCGCGTGACGCCGGCTGCCGCAGCGCTGTGAAGGGCGGGCCGTACGGGAGTGATCCCGTACGGCCCGTCCTGTCGTTCACGGTCCGTCATCCCGCGAAGCGGGCGATTCCGTCGCGCAGTTCACGGTCCTGCGGCGCTGGGAACACCGGCGCCGCCGGCTCCTGCGTGACGGAGAAGGTCACCTGTGTCCGTGCGGACTCGTAGCCGCGGGCGTCCACGGCGAAGACCTTCACCAGGTGCGTGCCCTCGCTCCACGGCCGCTCGGGTTCCCACGACCACGTGCCGTCGGTGCCGACCGCACCCGATCCCAGGTACCGGCCGTTCTCCCACAGGCTGACACGGACGGCGCCGGGCGCGGTCCCCGAGATCCGCACGGCGCCTGCGGGCACCTGCCGGCCGGCGACCGGAGTCATGACGACCGGCGCGGCGAGCGCGTGCTCCTGCCGAACCGATGTGGCCTTGAGAAAGGCGTCGATCGCGGACCTGTCGCGGCGGGGTTCCTCGAATCCGTTCTGCACGAAGCCGATGCGCGGGGCGATCCCGTCGACGAGGAGGTGGGCGATTCCCATGAGCGGAGGGACGTTCCGCCTGGTCACTTCCGTGTGATCGGCGATGAACGGGGAGTCGCTGTAGATGAAGTTGAAGTTCTCGTAGCCCTGGAACAGGCCGAGGAAGGGGGCGACCTGCTCCTCGTACTGCGCGTCCTGCGGGGAGGAGAGCAGGTAGAGGTTGGCACCGCGGTTGGCGCCGGCGCGAACGAGGTTGGGAAGGGCGGAGTCGACGATCCGCACGTTCCGCTCCGACACCTCGCCCATCATGAACCGGGCGACCTTCGGGTGGTACCGCTCCACGTAGGAGCCGACCAGGAACTGCGGCACCAAGGACACGACGTTCCGGAATCCGTATTTCAGACCGAAGTAGAGGGCCGCGCTCCCGCCCTTCGAGCCGCCCCACAGGGTGCACTGGTCCGGTGTCAGGTCAAGTGCCCCCATCACCTTCCACACCAGGGTGGCCACGGATTCCTCCAGCCCGAAATCCATGTCCTTGCAGAGGTAGTAGCTGTTCATCCCGTCGAACCGGTCGCGGATCCACAGGATGTTCGCCCGGAGTCCGTCGAAGACCCCGTTGGACCACCCGTAGTCGAGGGGCGCCGAGAAGTTCGCGAACACCACCACCAGGTGGCGGTTTCCGTTCTTCGCGTGGGCGAACCGGTACTCGACGGGGAACGCCCCGGAGGCTTCGATGCCTCTGAGTACGGGACGCCCTCCCGGTGCTTCCTTCGGCATGCGGGGGATCGTTCTCCCTGGATCGACGACGCGGCACGGGGTGTCCCGCGGACGGATGATGGGTACGGAACCGGGCCCGGGCCCCTCGGCGGGGCGGGCCGGGCGCCCGGCGCGGTCACATCGTGACCTCGTAGCCGCCTTCCGCGGCTCGTTCGGACGTCTTGTTGCCGATGGCCTTCGTCCTGATGCGACGTGCCAGGCCCTGTGCCGACGCAGAGGCCGGGGCCTTCGGGGAGTCGCCGCCCGCCGCGAGGATGCGGTCGGTGAGCCGCGCCGAGGCGAATCCGTCGTCCAGGTCGCAGAACTCCTCCTGGAACCAGCGGTACCGCGCGGCGTACGCCTCCTGGACCAGGTCGATGCCGTGGATCGCGTCGACCAGTTCCTCGGAGGTGTACACGAGCGGTCCCGGAGCGCACGCCTCGAAGTCGAAGTAGAAGCCGCGCAGCGTGTCCCGGTAGTGCTCGAGGTCGTAGGTGAAGAAGAGGATCGGCCGGCCGGTGTTCACGTAGTCGAACATCAGCGACGAATAGTCGGTGACCATGACGTCGGTGATCAGCGAGAGGTCCGCCATGTCCGGGTAGTCGGACACGTCGAACACGAAGCCGTTGCCCGCGCCCGGCACCGGATCCACGACGTTCGGGTGGCGGCGGACCAGGAGGACGTAGTCGTTGCCGAGCCTGGCACGGGCGTCGTCCAGGTCGATGCGGAAGTCGAACTTGTACTTTCCGGGCGCGTAGAACTGGTCGTCGCGCCAGGTGGGCGCGTACAGGATGACGCGCTTGCCGCTGGGCAGCCCGATCCGCCGCCGTACGCCGGCCGCCCGCTCCTCGGAGTCGCGACGGCGCAGGATGTCGTTGCGCGGGTAGCCGGACTCGACCATCTCGCCCGGGAACCGGAAGGCGCGCTGGAGGATGGGCGTGCTGAAGCTGTTGGGCGACACGAGCATGTCCCAGTTCCGCACCTCCTTCTCGACCCGCTCCAGGTAGCGGCGGTCCGCGAAGTGAACGGCCTCGATGTCGTGCCCGATGCGCTTGAGCGGGGTGCCGTGCCAGGTCTGCACCACCACTTGGCCCTCGCGCTTCACGAACCAGTCGGGAAGGTGGTTGTTGGCGACGACGTACCGGGACGTGGCCAGCGCCTCGTACCATTCGGGCGACCACATCCGGACCGGTCGGGCCGTGGGCGGTACGGCGACCTGGTCGTCGCGGACCACCCACAGGTGCTCCAGCGCGACGCCGCGCCGCACCATCTCCTCGTGGACGGCGCGGGGACTGTCCGAGTACTGGGTCCCCTTGAAGGCGTCGAACAGCACGGCCGGACGGACGGGTCTGCGCCGGGCGGCGGGGTAGGTCCTGGTGCGCAGCAACTTCTGCCGGTACGGGCCGCGGGCGGCGTCCGGCATCGCCGAGTGCACCAGCAGCGACAGCCGGTCGTAGGCCTCGCCCTGGAGTTCGTACTTCCGGTCGTCCTCGGTGATCGAGCGGGGGAGCTCGCCGATGAGCTCCTGCTCGATCTTCACCATGAGGTCCTCGGAGCGCTCCTCCGCCGTGACGACGGAGGGGTCCTGCCGTCTGAGGAAGAAGTCCCAGCGTCCGGCGGCGAGCGGGATGTCGCCCGCCAGGCTGCGCATGGCGGCCGGGGTGAGGACGGAGCGGAACGCGTGACCGCTCCACACGATCGGGACCACCCGCTCGGCACCGTGGGCACGGGAGCGGACGACCAGGTGGGCGGAGGCGAACTCGATCGAGGAGAGGCGGTTCACCGCGGGGTACCGGCCGACGAGTTCCAGCGATCCGTCCTCCCGCCAGTCGGCGTGCGTCACCGTCGGGAGCATCGCCCGCTCGAAGAGCACCAGGTAGCCGGATCCGTTGCGGTGGACGAAGATCTCGCGGTCGCCCGCGGGTGTCTGGAGCCGCGCCGGCATCGGGTGGCGACCGTCCTCGACGCCCTCCGCCATGACGGGGTAGAGGGTCGTCTTCCGGCCCTCCACGCGGAGGGTGGTCTTCCAGCCGTTGCTGCCCATGCTCCAGCTCTGCGGGATGCCGCTGCCGTCCTGCGAGCGGGAGCGGGGCACGAGGTACTCCAGCGGGACACGGGTGACGAAGGTGCACCATCCGTCGCCTCCCGGGGTGAAGACCACCCGCGACTCGTGGTGTCCCGAGCCGCCCATGCTGGTCACCCCGAACAGGCCCCACTCGGGGACCCGGGGCCCCAGGTACACGCCGCCGATGACCAGGTGGTTGCCGTCGACGCGGTGCCGGGTGATCCGGCAGCGGACGATCTCCACCCGGAGCTTCAGTGTCCCCTGCAGGAAGACGGGGACCACCCGGATGTTGTTGTCGACGTAACGGTACGGCGGGTTGGCCGCGGTCCCGGCACCGCCACGTGCCAGACCCCGGTAGCGGAACAGACCGCGGCTGAGGACCCCGGCGGCGACGTCCCAGGTGCCCTCGACCCACTCCCCCTTCTTCTTCAGCCGGGTCACGTCGATCCGGACCTGGAAGCCCGCCCAGTCGTAGCAGTAGCGGTTCTGGTTGGAGTGTTCGGTGGCCTGCGGATCGAACGTGGTCCTCGCGGGCGTGACCAGCAGACGGCCCTGCTTCTTGTTCCGCAGCGCGATGGCCTTGACCGACATATGCCGCTTGTGCACATTGATAAAGCGGATGTAGGCAGAGCCGTCGATGACCACGGAGTCCCCGTCCCAGCGCACCTCGCGCAAGGAGCCGTGCAGCGACAGTTCCTTGCCGAGGCGGTAGGCGCTCTTGTCGAGGCCCACCGTCCGGTCGCCGAGGTACGGGTAGTTCAGGTAGCGGTGAACGCGGCGGCGCACGGGGATCGGGCCGCCCTTGCGCTCGAACTCGATCACGTCGAGGAGTTCGTCGAGCTTCCCCTCGCGCACCAGCAGCCATTTGACGCGCGCGTCGGCCGGCAGTTCCTGGACGATGCCCGGGTCGGACTCGTCGAGGAACTCGTTGGCCCAGCGCATGAAGGCGTGCCGGTACTCCGGGTCGGCATCGGGCAGCACCTTGAGGTGCAGCATCAGGTCGGACTTCAGACAGGCGAGGTCGTACTTGCGCTTCTGGACGTCGAACTCGGGCGACCGGTGCGCGGCGAGGAACCGGCTCACCGATTGAACGGCGGACACCCGGTCCCGGAGGTTGCCGATCTCCGTGTGGCGCTGCGTGATCGACGGAGCCGCCCCGCCTTCCCGCCGACGCCAGAAGTAGACGAAATCCGTGATGACATCGACCTTGTTCGCCCGGAAATGGGCGAACATGTTGACCCACGAGTCCTCGTACAGGACGCCTTCGGGAAACGCGATGCCGTGGTGGTCCCAGAACGAGCGCCGGAACACCTTGTTCCACACCGTGCGGTCATAGATGAGGGCATCGAACTTCGTGATGTGAGTACCGCGGCGCGCACGCTCCATCGGCCCCCGGTGCAGCGGGGACTGCCACTTCGTGCTGGAGTTCATCATCTGCACGTTGCCCGAGACGAAGTCCGAACCGGACTTTTCGAGCGTGCGCAACAGCACTTCGTAGGCGTGCTCCGGAATGACGTCGTCCCCGTCGACGAAGGCGAGGAACTCGCCGTCCGGGTGCGCGGCGCGGATCCCGACGTTCCTGGCGTGACCGGGGCCGTGCGGCTCCTGACGGATCAACGTGAAGCGGGGGTCGCGAGCGCAGAAGTTCCGGGCGATCTCCGTGGAGGCGTCGGCCGACCCGTCGTCGACGAGGATCACCTCGAGATCCTCGAACGTCTGACGGGCGATCGACTCCAGGCATTCCTCGAGATAGATCTCGACGTCCTGAAAGGGCACGACAACGCTCAGCCGCGGGCGCACAGGCACCGATCACTCCCACTTGAGACACTTCGCACGGTCCGGCATCAGCCGCTCGGACCCGCCGAACCCCACCCCGTATGCCGCGTACCCACGCCCGACGGGCAAGTGGGACCGCGATCCTCCCCCTAAGCCGTGATGGTTGAAAAAGAAACCCTCACAGGGTGAACACAATCTTATGTCCCGCAAACGGTCAAGGCCTGACCTGCGATTCCGGCGGAAATGTCCGGCACGGGAAACGTGGTGTTGCCCACAGGATCACGCGGGTCGCCGCCTCAGACACGCACCCAGTCGGCCAGAGTGAGGCCGGGCTCATCGCGTTGCCGCGTCACCCGGAGCACCCCGTCCGGTCCCAGCACGGCGAGCACGACACGCCCCAGGGCGTCGGCGGCCATTGCCGGCGTCCCCAGACAGGGCACACCGGTGTCCACCCACCACATTCCGGAGGCCTCGGCCTCCGTGCGGCACACCCCGACCATCGCGTTCCCGTTGAGGCCGCGATGGGTCACCACCATGCAGTCCTGCCCGTCCAGCACCGCCCGCAGTACGGCGTTGGCCGCGTCCGCCGCCGGGCTGCCGCCCAGCGGGACGACCCAGTCCCCCTGGCGGTGGGCGACCAGTCCGGAACCGGCCGCATCGGTCCAGAGGTAGGTGAGTCTGTCGGGTGCGGTCGCGAGCGCGGCGACCGATCCCGGCACCGGCGCCGGGCGCATGTCGAGTGAGCGCCGCAGCTCACCACCGGCTTCCGCTTGAATCCAGTGCAGGGCCGAGGTCGCCGCGGGTGCGAGCAACTCCAGAGCGCCGGCCGGCGATACGACGGGCGCGAGCCCGTCGTGGACACCTCTGCCGCGGAGGTCCTTCCAGGCCTCCCACTTTCCGCCCCCGCCCTCGCGCCGCAGCATGACGCCGCCGTCCGCGGCGCGTACGAAGACATGGACCACGCCCGAGGCGTCGACGGCCGCGGCGGGCGCGCCGAGGCACCGCGCGCGCTCGGGCTCGGGGTGGGGATTGCCGACCGACACCCACTCCGTCAGGGGACGGCCCGTCTGGTACTGCACGGCGTACCCCACGTCCACGGCCACCCGGCCGTCGGCGCACGGCAGTTCGCGACGGCCCACGAAGTGCACAAAGCCGTCGCCGCCCTGGGCCACGGACAGATGCGTGAGGCCGGGCGCGGCAAGGACGTCCGGGCCGGTCCACCCGTCGCCGCCCGCGACGGTCTGCGTCCACCGGAGCAGTCCGTCACGGCAGGGGGCGTAGGCGGTGAGCCTGCCGTCGGCGCCGCGCAGCAGCCACGAGCCGGCGGCCGTGCCGGTCGCGGCCTCCCCGGTGTCCGGGGCGTCCGGATGCGGCTCCGTCTCCCGGGTGGCCTGCCGCCGTTGCCGGGCGCGCGCCGCTCCACCCCTCATGACGTACGGCCACCCCTCCGACCCCGTGGGTCCGCCATGGATCCGGACCCCCAATTCTTCACATGATATGCGTGCGGGCTACACTGCCGCGGATCTCGATCACCAGGGGCGG
Organism: Streptomyces sp. NPDC058864; assembly: GCF_042742985.1. Taxonomy (NCBI): domain Bacteria; kingdom Bacillati; phylum Actinomycetota; class Actinomycetes; order Kitasatosporales; family Streptomycetaceae; genus Streptomyces; species Streptomyces sp. NPDC058864. The sequence continues at coordinate 170,020 of NZ_JBHYMQ010000004.1, forward strand.
ACACTGCGGCGCGGGGCGTCGCGACCGGTTCCCCGACCGCGCACCACTAAGGACAACGCACTCGATGCCGCACGCCGTCGACACCGACCACGAGGCCGCCACGGTCACCGCACCGCCGAAGGCACGCCGTTCCCGCACCCGGGGACAGCGGATCCGCAGGATCGCCGCCTGGACGCTCCTGGCCCTGGTCCTCCTCGCCGGTGGCGGCGCATGGTGGGCGTACGCGCACCTGAACTCCAACATCACCAGCATCGACCTGGACCGCGAACTCGGCCCGGACCGGCCCGAGAAGCCCGCCACCGGCGCCAAGGACATCCTGGTGCTCGGCTCCGACTCCCGCTCGGGCGCGAACAGGGGCCTGGCGGGCGGCGACACCGGCGGCACCGCGCGCTCGGACACCGCCATGGTCATCCACATCCCCGAGGGCCGCAGGAGCGCGGTCGCGGTGAGCATCCCGCGGGACACCCTGGTCACCCGCCCCGAGTGCACCGCCCGCGACGGGAGCACCCTGCCGTCGGCGAAGCGCGTGATGTTCAACTCGGTCTACACGACGGCGGGTCCGGCCTGCGTGGTGAAGACCGTCGAGCACATCTCCGACGTGCGGATCGACCACTACGTCGAGGTGGACTTCGCCGGTTTCCAGGACCTCGTGGACTCCCTCGGCGGGGTCACGGTGACCATCGACAAGACCATCCACGACACGTCCAGCGGCCTGGACCTCACGGCCGGCACGCACCGGCTCGACGGCACCGAGTCGCTCGCCTTCGTCCGCACCCGGCACGGCATCGGCGACGGCAGCGACCTCGGCCGCATCGGGCTGCAGCAGCAGTTCCTGCTGGCGACCCTCGACGAGGTCAAGCGGCAGGACCTCCTCGGCAGCCCCGCCAAGGCCTACCGGATCGCGGACTCGGCGACCCGCTCCCTGACGACCGACTCCGGGCTCGGCTCCCTGGTGAAACTGGCCGACTTCGGACGCAGCCTGCAGGGCCTCGACCCGGGCAACCTGCGCACCGTCATGCTTCCCGTCGCCTACGACAAGGTCGACCCCAACCGCGTGGTGGCCGCCGAGCCGCAGGCGTCCCGTCTGTGGAAGGCGATCCGGGAGGACACCGCGATCCCCCGGTCGGTGCTGGAGTCCACGACCTCCAACTGAGCCTCAGGCGGCAGGCGCAGTGCCCTCCGCGGGACGGGCCGTGCAGTAGGCGACCGTCAGGTCCCGCACCAGGGCCTTGCGTTCGTAGTCGTCGAGGTCGACCAGCCCGCGGTCGAGAAGGCCGCGCACGGTCTCGCCGACGGCGGTGAGGGCGTCGTCCAGAGCGGCCCGGCGGTGCCGGGCGTCGAGCGCCGCCACCTGGGCGCGGCGCATGGCGGCGGCCACGGCGGGGGCGTACTCGAGGCGTACGGGCTGGGCGGAGAACACCTCGACGCCGACCGGCCGCAGGTCCTCGACGAGGATCCGGGTGAGGTCGTCCGCGAGGCGGTCGGTGTCGCGGAGGGTGGGACCGGGACCGCGGAAGTCGTCGGCGGGCAGCCGGGACACACAGCGGGCGACCGCGGCCTCGACCTGCTCGCGCAGGTAGCGAACGTGGTCGTGGACGGTGAAGGAGGCCCGCGCGGTGTCCCGGACCCGCCACACCACCAGGACCGTCGCCTGCAGCGGGGTGCCGCCCGCGTCGGTGGCCTCGATGGGGCTGCTGCGCCAGTGGCGCAGGCTGGTGTCGACCCGGCGGCGCACGAGCAGCGGGCTGATCCACAGCAGTCCGGTGCGGCGGACGGTGCCGCGGTAGGCGCCGTGCCGGGACAGCATCCAGACGGAGCCGGGGCGGCCCCGGGCCAGGCCGAGCGCGGTCAGGGCCAGGAGTGCCGCAAGGACGGCCACGGCGCTGCCTCGGACGGCGGGCGACGACCCGGCGGGGCTCAGGAGGAGCGCGGCCGTACCGGCTGCGGCGGCCAGGGCCGTGAGCACGGCGACGCCGCCGGGCAGACAGCGTCCCGGACGCTCGGCGATCTCGGGCAGCGGCGCCGCCGCGGCCGGACCCGGGGCGCCGTGGATGAAGGGGGCCTGAGCGGGGAGGGGGAGTTCGGCCGGACTCCCCTGCGTGGTGATCGTCATGAGAAGAGCCGCCTCCATGTCTCCGGGCCCGGATAGCCGTCCGCCTGACTGCCCGACCAGCCCTGGGACCGCTGGAACGCCTCCACCGCGCGCCGGTCGGCCTCGCCCCAGCGGGGGCCGGGCCCCTTGGCGTAGAACCGGCCGAAGCCCTTGGCCGCCAGCCGCCGCCCCAGCGCCAGCACGTGCGGGCCCGACTGGCCGGGCCTGAAGCCGCCGAGGCCCGGGTAGGCCGGGGGCGCCGCCGGGCGGCTGCCGCCGCCGATGTCGGACCCCGCACCCTGGGTCAGGTAACGCCACGTCAGGGGGCCCGGGAAGCCGTCGGCCTGATCGCCCTTCCAGCCCTGGGCACGCTGGAAGGCGCGGGTGGCCTCCCGGTCGGCGTCGCTCCAGCGGGGCCCCGGGCCGTCGTGGTAGTACGCGCCCGCGCCGCGCTGCCGCAGCATCTTGCCGAGCCGGGTGACGTAGCCGTTGGTGGCGCCTGGGCCGAAGGACAGGCTCCCCGGGTAGCCGGAGGCCAGGTCGCCGAGGTCCAGGTCCCCGCCGAGGTCCCCGTAGAGGTCGTCGTAGAGGTCGTCGTAGCCCTCGCCGCGCAGGTACTTGTAGCGGTAGGGGACGTAGCGCTTGGAGTGGTCCCAGTAGGCGTACGGCGTCGTGCGCACCCGGGCGCGCGGCCGGGTCTCCTCGTAGGCCACGTAACGGGTGTGCGCGGCGTTCGCCCAGCCCCCGAAGATCGTGACGTGGGAGCCGTCGACCGGGTCACGGGGGTTGTGGAAGAGCAGGATGTCGCCGGGTTCGAGCTCGTCGCGGCCGATGCGTTCCGCGAAGCGGGGCAGCGTCCCGGTCCACTGGCTGGTGCCCAGGCCCCAGGCCATGGAGACGAAGCCGGAGCAGTCCTGCCGGTAGCCGTCCCGCCAGCGGCGGCGCATGTCGTACGGGACGCGGGCGTCGATCCAGCCCTGGGCCCGCTCCAGGATCTGATCGCGGGTCAGGCGGAGCGGGACCGCGGCGCCGATCAGGTCCGGCTGCGCCTGCTCGGTCCGGCCTGCGGACGCCGCCTGGCCGGCGTCCTCCGCGGGCGCGGCCGCGGCGGCGGGCGTCATGACGGCCGCGCCGGCCGTGGCCAGGACGACCAGCGCGGCGGGGGCGGCGGCCGGTGGCGCGCACGGGGGCGTGGCGCGGGTCGCCGCCCGGATCAGCCGCCGCCGTGCGCAGTCCTCACAGACGCAGCCCGGCTGCGGCCCGACCTCGTCGAACACCGGTGTGGACATGTGCACCACCACTCCTCGCGATCGAGTGCCACACGCCCTTATTACCCGATTTCCACGTAAATCTGATGGAATGACAGCGGGTGGTGTGGTCAGCCGATCGCGGTGGTGCTGTCCACGACCTTCGCGACGGCCTTGTCGACCAGCCGCGTCAGACCCTCCGGAGTGAGTCCGGACGCGCCGCCCGCGGGGTCGGTGACGGTCTCGCCGTTCACCTGCACGACCGGTGCGGAGGTGAACCCGGCCGCGGCGAAATCCTCCTGGGAGCGCCGCACCCACCCGTCGTGGTCCCCGCCCTGGACGCACGGGACGAAGTGCGTCTCGTCCACGCCGCCGGCCTTCTTCGCCAGGCCCTTCAGGAACGCGTCGCTGGTGAACGGGTCGTCCTGGGCGTCGCCGGGCTGGGCGTCCCACACCTGGGCGACGTACTCCTGGAACCGGCCCACGTCCTGCGCGCAGGCGGCCGCGTTGGCCGCGGCCAGGGAGCCGCTGCCGCCGTCCACGGAGTCGGTCGGGGTCACCAGGCGGTAGTCGATCTCGACCTGACCGGTGGCCACCAGCTTGGCGAGGGTGTCCGCGTACTCGGAGGCGAAGGCCTTCGACTCCGGGCTGCGCAGGTCCTCGTACACGGTCAGCGTCACCGGCAGCTTCGTCGGCTTCACCGGCACCGCCAGCTGCTCCTCGCCCGAGGCACCCGCCGGCGCCTTGACCTCGTGCTGCTTCTCACTGCGCACATGCGCCCCGAGGACGGCCGAACCCCCGAACACCACACCCAGGACGATCACCGTCCCGGCGTAGGACCGCCAGCGCTTGGACTTCGTCTGTTTCACCGGGACTTTCTACCACCGTGCGGGACCACGCCCCGTGGGGGGTGGGGCCTCAGGCCGAGGGGACGGCGCGGGGCGCCCGTCCCGCATCGGGGGAGCTGGACGCGCGACCGGTCGAGCCGAGGGCCGATCGTGCCCGGCCGGCACCGGCAGGGCCCCACGGGAGTCGGCACACCCCCCGCCCGCCCCGGCCCGTTGTGGGAGGGTGGGCCGGTGAACGGTGGGACAGCGCCCCTGGTCGTGGTCGACGCCGCCAACACCGTGGGCTCCGTGCCCGACGGGTGGTGGCGGGACCGGCGCGGGGCGACGGAGCGCCTGCGGGACGCCCTCGCCGCCCTGGCGCGGACCGGGCTGCCCGAGCGGGCGGACGTGCCGGAGTGGGCCCGGCGGGCGCCGCTCGACATCGTGCTCGTCGTCGAGGGCGCGGCCCGTGGTGTGGCCGCCGTGCCCGGGGTACGGGTCGAGGCGGCGCCGGGCAGCGGTGACGACCTCGTCGCCGAACTCGTCGCGGCCCGGGCCCCGGAGCGGCCCTGCCTGGTCGTGACGGCCGACCGAGAGCTGCGCCGCCGGGTGACCGCCCATGGCGCCGCCGTAGCCGGGCCGCGCTCGGTACGTCCCTGACCGGGTCGTGTGGTCGAACGGGCTCCGCCGGCCACCGCGGGGAGGCGCTCCCGGGTGCGGTGAACCGCAGGGCGGAGCGTCGTCCTCGTGGTACTCGGACGATTCGGCGACTCCCCCGGACCGAAGGCCGGGGGACGGCACGTGACGACAGGGCCTACCCGCGCACCGGCCGGGTGTACAGCACCGCGCCGTCGGCGGTGGCGACGCGCTCGTAACCGCCCCGGTCGAGCAGACGGCGCAGGCCGGGCACGTGCGCCACGCCGTAGGGGGCACCGCGGGAGTCGTCGACGACGACGGCAGGCGGCGCCGCGGCGAACTCCCGGCGGAAGGCTTCCCAGGCGCCCGGCACGGCGTACTCCTCGCCGACCCGGGCCCCGCCGCGGCCGCCGCTGAAGTTGGTGAGGAATCCCGCGGTGAGGAAGCGGCCGGCCGGTGCGCGTCCGGAGAGCCAGTAGTGCTCCGGGTGCATGCCCCAGACCAGGACGGTCCCGTTCTCTCCGGTGTGGTCCCGGATCGCGGCGGCGACGGTCCGGGCGTGGTCGAGTTCGGCGCGCGGGGCCGCGAAGCCCCAGCCGGTGAAGACGGCCGCCGCCAGCACCGTCCAGACGGCCGCGGCCCTCCGGGCGGGCCCGCACGCGGGCAGCCGGCGCAGCGCGGCCACCCCGACGAGCGTGAGCGGCGGCAGCAGTTGCAGGTAGTAGTGGCCGTAGAACTGGAAGCCCGCCACGACGGCGACGGCGGACGCGCCGAGCCAGATCCACAGCTCGCCCCCGGCGCAGGCCCGCCGGCGCGCGGCGCACCAGGCGGCCGGCAGCAGGAGCCCCGCCCCGGCCGCCGTGAGGATCGCGGCGTTGCCGAGCCCCCGTCCGGCCGCGAGCAGCCAGGCGCCCTCCGGCGAGATGTAGGCGCCGGACCCGGTGACGGTCCAGAAGACGAACCGCCCCGCACCGGTCGCCAGGGCCACGGCCGCAACGGGCAGCGCGCATCCCGCCGCCAGCCGGCCCCACGCGCCCGCGCGCGCGGCCGGGCTCCCCTGCCGGGCCCGCCACAGCATCCAGACCACCGGGAGGAGCACCACCGCGCCGGTCTGCTTGGTCAGCGCCGCCCCGGCCACCGCCACCCCGGCGGCGCCCCAGCGCCCGCGGTCCGCGCAGAGCACGGCGGCGGCCGTCCACGGCAGGGTGAAGACCTCGAAGGTGGCCGCCTGGGTGTCCTCGGGCGCCAGCCCCACGGACAGCAGCAGGTAGCCGAACCCGGCGGCCGCGCCCCACCGGTCGCCCCAGCGGCGCCGGGCGAGGGCGACCAGCAGCGCCGCCGTCACGACGTGCGCGGCGACCGCCGCCACCCGCAGGGGCCACAGCGAGCCGTCGCCGAAGAGCGCGAACGCGCCCTGGTACAGCCACGGCAGGAACGGGGGCTTGCGGTCCACGACGGTGTCGTAGAGCACACCGCCGGAGGCGAGTACACGCGCCTGGGTCGCCAGGAACCCCTCGTCGGGGTTCCAGACCGGACGTACGAAGGAGGGCAGGTGGACCAGCGCCGCCACGAGCGTCAGCAACGGGAGCAGCACGGGCCACGAGAGCCGGGTGAACGCCGAGCGCGCCCGGGACGGGATCGCGCCCGCCCGCCGTTCCGGGAGCGCGGGCGCGGTGGCGCGGGCGGTCTCGGGGCGGGTCGGCACGCGCCCAACGTACCGGGCGCCCTCCTGGTGCGTCAGCTCACCCCTGCCGGGCCGGTCCGCGCACCCGGCTGTGCCGGTAGCCGTACAGGAAGTAGACGAGGCAGCCGATGGCCATCCAGACGGCGAACCGCAGCCAGGTCTCGGCCGGCAGGTTGAGCATCAGCCACAGCGTGGCGAGCACCGACACCGCGGGCAGCCACGGCACGAACGGGGTGCGGAAGGAGCGCGGCAGGTCGGGACGGGTGCGGCGGAGCACCACGACGCCGATGGCGACGACGACGAAGGCGAACAGGGTGCCGATGTTCACCAGCTCGGCCAGTTCCTCGATGGTGGTGAAGCCGGCGACGATCGCGACGATGCCGCCGAGCAGGATCGTCGAGCGGTACGGCGTGCCCCGTGTGGGGTGCACCTGGGAGAAGAAGCGCGGCAGCAGTCCGTCGCGGCTCATCGCGAAGAAGACCCGGCTCTGCCCGAGCAGCAGGATCATGCAGACCGTCGTCAGGCCCACCACGGCGCCGAAGGCGATCAGTCCGGCCCAGAAGGGGTGGCCCACGGCCTTGAAGGCGTCGGCCAGCGGCGCGTCCACCGTCAGTTGGGAGTAGTGCTGCATGCCGGTGACGACGATGGAGACGGCGACGTACAGCACGGTGCAGATGAGCAGCGAGCCGAGGATGCCGCGCGGCACGTCCCGCTGCGGGTTCTTGGTCTCCTCGGCGGCGGTGGCGACGATGTCGAAGCCGATGTAGGCGAAGAAGACGACGGCCGCGGCGGTGAAGATGCCCATGACGCCGAACTGGGACGGCGTGAAGCCCGAGATCAGCTGGATGAGCGGGGCCTTGATGCCGGCCTCCGCTCCTTCGGACCGTACGGCGGGCGGGACGAACGGCGTGTAGTTGTGGCCCTTGATGAAGAACGCGCCCACGACGATCACGATGAGCACCACGGTCAGCTTGATGGCGACCACCACGGAGGTCACCCGGGCCGAGAGCTTCATCCCGGCGACCAGGATGGCGGTCAGCACGGCCACCAGCAGGAAGGCCAGCAGGTCGAAGTTGAAGCCGCTCTGCTGACCCCCGGACAGCACCGAGGGCAGGTGCCAGCCCCAGTTGTCCATGATCGAGCGCACGTACCCCGACCATCCGACCGCGACCACGGCGGAGCCCAGCGCCAGTTCCAGCACCAGGTCCCAGCCGATGATCCAGGCGGGCAGTTCGCCGAGGGTCGCGAAGGAGAAGGTGTACGCGGACCCGGCCACCGGCACGGTCGAGGCGAACTCGGCGTAGCACAGGGCGGCGAGCGCGCAGACGATGCCGGCGGCGACGAAGGACAGGGCGACCGCCGGGCCCGCGTTCTCCTTCGCCACCTTGCCGGTGAGGACGAAGATGCCGGTGCCGATGATGACACCGACGCCGAATACCGTGAGGTCGAGGGCGGACAGCGACTTCTTGAGCGCGTGCTCCGGCTCCTGGGTGTCCCTCAGGGAATCCTCGACCGATTTGGTACGGAAGAAGCCGCTCCGTCCCTTCGTAGCGTTACCGCCCACGTCCACCGGCGCACCTCCACAGTTGTCCCTGCATCACAGCATCCGCAGATGCTTGTGACCGGATCTGGCGCGCCTACACATCAACAGAAGGGCCGGGCGATCACCCGTAAGGGTGTCGCCCGGCCCGGTGGTGCCGAGGACGGGGAGCGGCCGTCAGTCGCCCGCGACCTGGGGCGCGGGCTCGTCGGCGTAGCGGCCCTCGAGCCGGCTGACGAGGCCGGTCACCTGGCGCGCGATGTCCGGGGCGGTCAGGCCGATCTCGGCCATGACCTCCTTGCGGCCGGCGTGGTCGAGGAACTCCTGCGGGATGCCGAAGTCGCGCAGCGGCACGTCCACGTTCGCGTCGCGCAGGGCCTGGGAGACGGCGGAGCCGACACCGCCCGCACGGCCGTTGTCCTCGACCGTGACGACGACCCGGTGGCCGGCCGCGAGACCGGGCAGGGCCTCGTCGACGGGCTTGACCCAGCGGGGGTCGACGACGGTGGTGGTGATGCCCTGCGCGTCGAGCAGGTCGGCGATCTCCAGGCACATCGGGGCGAGCGCGCCGACGGAGACCAGCAGCACATCCGGCTTGCCGCCGTCGTCCTGGGGCTTGGCCGCGCGCAGCACGTCCATGCCGCCGACCTTGCCGACCGCCTTGACCGCCGGGCCGACCGCGCCCTTGGAGTAGCGGACCACGGTCGGGGCGTCCTCGACCGCCACGGCCTCGCGGAGCTGGGCGCGCACCTGGTCGGCGTCGCGCGGCGCGGCGATCCGCAGACCGGGGACGACCTGGAGGATCGACATGTCCCACATGCCGTTGTGCGAGGCGCCGTCAGTGCCGGTGATGCCGGCCCGGTCCAGGACGAAGGTGACACCGCACTTGTGCAGCGCGACGTCCATCAGCACCTGGTCGAAGGCGCGGTTGAGGAAGGTCGCGTAGACGGCGACCACCGGGTGCAGGCCGCCGGTCGCCAGACCCGCCGCCGACACGGCGGCGTGCTGCTCGGCGATCCCGACGTCGTAGACGCGCTCGGGGAAGGCCTTGGCGAACTTGTCCAGGCCGACGGGCTGCAGCATCGCCGCGGTGATCGCGACGATGTCCTTGCGCTCCTTGCCGAGCTTGACCATCTCCTCGGCGAAGACCGAGGTCCAGTCCGCGCCCGAGGCTGCGATGGGCAGGCCGGTGTCGGGGTGGATCTTGCCGACGGCGTGGAAGCGGTCGGCCTCGTCCTGCAGGGCGGGGGTGTAGCCGCGGCCCTTCTCCGTCAGGCAGTGGACGATCACCGGGCCGCCGAAGCGCTTGGCGCGCTGCAGCGCGGACTCCAGGGCGTTGATGTCGTGGCCGTCGATCGGGCCGACGTACTTCAGGCCCAGGTCCTCGAACATGCCCTGCGGGGCGATGAAGTCCTTGAAGCCCTTCTTGGCGCCGTGCAGGGTCTCGTACAGCGGCTGGCCGATGACGGGGGTGCGCTCCAGCAGCTCCTTGGTGCGGGTGAGGAAGCGCTCGTAGCCGTCGGTGGTGCGCAGGGTTGCCAGGTGGTTGGCCAGGCCGCCGATGGTGGGCGCGTAGGAGCGCTCGTTGTCGTTGACGACGATGACCAGCGGGCGGTCCTTGGCGGCGGCGATGTTGTTCAGCGCCTCCCAGGCCATGCCGCCGGTCAGGGCGCCGTCACCGATGACGGCGACGGTGTGGTCGCGCCTGCCGAGCTGCTCGTTGGCCTTGGCCAGGCCGTCGGCCCAGCCCAGCACCGTGGAGGCGTGGCTGTTCTCGATGACGTCGTGCTCGGACTCGGCGCGCGAGGGGTAGCCGGACAGGCCTCCCTTGCCCTTGAGCTTGGAGAAGTCCTGACGGCCGGTGAGCAGCTTGTGGACGTAGGACTGGTGTCCGGTGTCCCACAGCACCTTGTCCTTCGGCGAGTCGAAGACGCGGTGGAGGGCGATGGTGAGTTCGACGACACCGAGGTTCGGCCCCAGGTGCCCGCCCGTCTTGGAGACCTCGTCGACCAGGAAGGTACGGATCTCGCCTGCCAGCTCGACCAGCCGCTCCGGGCTGAGCCGGTCGAGGTCGCGCGGTCCCTTGATACGGGTCAGCAGCGCCACCCGTGCCTCCTTGTTGTCGCTTGCCGGTTACCCGAGTGTATGTGTTCGCGTTTTCAGCTCCGCACACACCTGTGCCCGGCGCTGGGATGATCTTCCCTGCGCCGGGCACGTCACGCCACTGGTGCGGTGAGAACCGTCAGCCGCGGCCGGCGGCCTTCTGGCTCTTGCGGGACACCGAGTCGATGACCACGGCGGCGAGGAGCACCGCGGCGGTGATCATGTACTGCAGCGCGGTGTTCATGTTGAGCAGGTCCAGGCCGGTCTGGATGGACTGGATGACCAGCATGCCGAGCAGGGCGGACCAGACGGTGCCGCGGCCGCCGAAGAGGCTGGTGCCGCCGATGACCGCGGCCGCGATGGCCAGCATCAGGTAGTTGCCGCCACCCGCGCCGAGCGAGGCGGTGTAGGTCTGGGCGGCGAAGAACAGACCGCCGATCGCCGCGAACGCACCGGAGATGGCGAACACGGAGATACGGATCATGGCCACGTTGATGCCGGCCCGGCGGGCCGCCTCGATGCCGCCGCCGACCGCGAAGATCTTGCGTCCGTAGGAGGTGCGGCGGAGCACGAAGTCGGTGATGACCAGGGCCGCCAGGAAGATGACCAGCGCGTTGGGAACACCGCTCGCCTGGTTCAGCACGTAGGCGACGACGAAGGAGACCACCGCGAGGGCGCCGACACGGAGCGCGATCTCGCTGGTGGGCCGGAAGGGGACGCCGGCGGCACGACGGCGGCGCTGCTCGATGAGCGAACCGGCGAGCATGGCCACCGTGCCCAGGCCCGCCAGCAGGTAGGCGCCGGCGATGTCCTGGTCGAGGAAGAAGGACTGCTGACCCAGGATGTGCAGCGGGCCCGTGTCCTGGATGGAGAGGCTTCCGCTGTCGCCGAGCAGCTGCAGCATCAGGCCGTTCCAGCCGAGGAAGCCGGCGAGGGTGACGACGAACGCGGGGACGCCGATCTTGGCGAAGAACCAGCCGTGCAGGGCACCGATGACGATGCCGGTCAGGATCGTCAGGATCAGGGCGAGCCACGGGTTCATCCCGTGGGTGGTCGCCAGGATCGCGAAGAGCGAGGACGCCAGACCGCTGACCGAACCCACCGACAGGTCGATCTCGCCGAGCAGCAGCACGAAGACCAGGCCGATGGCGAGCATGCCGGTGGCCGCCAGGAAGAAGCCGATGTTGGCCAGGTTGCCGGCGGTAAGGAAGTTGCTGGACTGGGTCTGGAAGACGGTCCAGATGATGATCAGGCCGATGATGACCGGCAGCGAGCCGAGCTCACCGCCGCGCACCTTGCGCTTGAACTCCGTGATGTAGCCCTTGAAGCCCTCTTCACGGACGAGCAGGCGGGGGTCGACCACGGGCACCGCAGCCGAGGACGCGTCCTCGACCGCTGCCACCGCGTCCTGCTTTACGGTCTTCGACGTGTCGCTCACTTTGCATCCTCCGTGCGCCGCGCCTGACGGCGGGTCACGGCGTTGTCCGTGGCGCCCGTGATCGCGGAGATGATTTCTTCCTGGGACGTGCTCTTGACGTCGAACACACCGTTGTTGCGTCCGAGCCGCAGTACCGCCACCTTGTCCGCGACGGCCTTGACGTCCACCATGTTGTGGCTGATGAGGATGACGGCGAGGCCGCGCTGGCGCAGGCGCTCCACCAGGTCGAGCACCTGGGCCGTCTGCTCCACGCCGAGGGCGGCGGTGGGCTCGTCGAGGATGACCAGCTTGGGGTCGCCGATCAGGGCGCGGGCGATCGCGACGACCTGCCGCTGACCACCCGACAGGCTCGCGATCGGGATGCGGACGCTGGGGATGCGGATCGACAGGGTGCTCAGCAGCTCCCTGGACCGCGCCTCCATGGTGACCTCGTCGATCACGCTGGCGCGCTTGATCTCACGGCCGAGGTAGAGGTTGGCGACGACGTCGAGGTTGTCGCAGAGCGCGAGGTCCTGGTAGACCGTCGCGATTCCGAAGCCCTGGGCGTCGTGCGGCTTGTTGATGCTGACCGGATTGCCCTCCCACTCGATGACGCCTTCATCGATGGGGTGGACACCCGCGATCGTCTTGACCAGGGTCGACTTACCTGCGCCGTTGTCGCCGACGAGCGCGACGACCTCACCGGCGTGGACCTCCAGGTCGACATCGGTGAGTGCCTGGACCGCACCGAATCGCTTGGAGACTCCGCGCAACGCCAGCACGGGCGTAGCGGACACGTGAACCATCTCCTTCGCCGCCTGACCGGCGGGGATGCCGCGCTTGGAGGGGCGCGGAGTTTTGTGCAAACTGCACAGCTTTACATGAACGGGAGCGGACTGTCTGTCCGGCGCCCGCCCCGTCAGCGGGGTCTGTTGGACGGGGCGGGCACCGGACAGGTTCGCGTGGCGGCCTCCTCGGGGAGTGCCTGCCGTGTTACTGGATGCCGGCGGCCTTGCAGGCCTTGGCGAACTCGGCCGTGCAGATCTCCTCGACCGTGTACAGCTTGTCGGCGATGACCGTGTCCTTGACGTTGGCCTTGGTCACCGAGACCGGGGTCAGCAGCTGGGACGGGACCTTGTCACCGGAGCCGCTGGTCAGCGAGGTGGTGGCCAGGGAGGCGATGTCCTTGCCCTCGATCAGGTTCACCGCGAGCTGGGCGGCGGCGTCGGCCTCGGGCTTGAACGCCTTGTAGACGGTGCTCGACTGGGTGCCCGCGATGATCCGCTGGATGCCCGCGAGTTCGGCGTCCTGACCGGTCAGCGGGATGCCGCTGATGCCGGCGCCCTTGAGGGCGGTGGCGATGCCGCCGGCCATGCCGTCGTTGGCGGCGTAGACGCCCGCGATGTTCTTGGCCTTGAGCTGCGTGATGGCCGCCGTCATCTTCTGGTTGGCGACGGTGTCCTTCCACAGACCGCTCTGCTCGTAGGCGATCTTGACCTTGCCGTCGAGCACCTTGTGGGCACCCGCCTTGAACATCGCGGCGTTCGGGTCGGCGTCGTCACCGTTGATCATGACGACGTTCGCCGACGGCTTGGCCTTGGCGCCGAGCGAGTCGAGCAGCGCCTGGCCCTGCAGCTCGCCGACCTTCTCGTTGTCGAAGGAGACGTACGCGGAGACCGGGCCCTGGGCGAGGCGGTCGTAGGCGATGACCTTGATGCCCTTGTCGACGGCGGCCTGGACGGAGGTCTTGATGGCAGCGGCGTCCTGGGCGCTGATCACGATCACCTTGACACCCTTGGTGATCATGGTGGAGACCTGCTGGGCCTGCTTGCCGGAGTCACCCGCGGCGTTCGCGTACTGTACGTCGCAGTCGGCGCACAGCTCCTTGACCTTGGCCTCGAACAGCGGCTTGTCGAACTTGTCGTAGCGCGCGGTGACGCTGTCGGGGAGCAGCAGACCGATGGTCTTGCTCTTGCTGCCGGCGCTGCTGCTGCCGCCGTCCGCCTTGTCGTCGCCGGCCTTGCCGCACGCAGCAACGGAAAGGGCCATGGAGACGGCCGCGGTGCCGATCACGACGCGACGCATCATTGCGTTCATGTGGGGTTGCCTCCCTGACAGGGCCGCAAGAGACTGCGGCCGAGGTGAGCGTGAGTCAACTCGGCTACAGCCTTGACGTCAAGAAGTAAATACTTAACGAGATGGCAACGGTGCGTTTCGTTATCTAGATGAACGCAGAGTGATCTCTACGGCACAGCAATCGCTGCCGGAACATTAGCATCCAAAAGGGATGAATCGCCCACCTCGCTGAGGGCCAGCGCCAGCGCTCCCAGCACCTCCGCGCGGGCCCCCAGGCCCCCGGAGACGACCGAGAGGCGGCGGGCGGCGCTGGGGATCGCGTACCGCGCCACCGACTCCCTGATCGGCGCCAGGACCAGCTCACCGGCCTCCGCGAGGTCACCGCCGAGCACCACCCGGCTCGGGTTCAGGAGATTGGCGAGGCTGGCGACGCCCATGCCGATGTGCCGGCCGACGTCCGCGATGACCCGGCGGCAGCCCGGGTCGCCCTCGCGGCCCAGTTGCACCATGCGTGCCAGGGTGAGGTCGGGGCCGTGGCTGCCGCGCAGCAGATCCAGCACGTAGCGGGCGGCGGTGAAGGTCTCCAGGCAGCCGCGGTTGCCGCAGCGGCAGACCGGGCCGGACTCGTCCAGCGTGATGTGGCCGATCTCCCCCGCGGTGCCGCCGGGGCCGCGGTAGATGCGGCCGTCGATCACCAGCCCGGCGCCCACGCCGCTGGCCACCTTGATGTACGCCAGGTCCTTCACGCCGCGGCCGCCGCCCCAGACCAGCTCGCCGAGGGCCCCGAGGTTGGCGTCGTTGTCCACCTGGACCGGCATGCGCAGCCGCTCGGCGAGCTCCTGGCGCGGGTTGATGCCGCCCCACCCCGGCAGGATGGCGGTGGACCCCAGCGCGCCGCTCTCGACGTCGATCGGGCCCGGGACGCCGAGGCCGACGCCGATCACCTTGTCCGCGTCGATGCCGCTGGACTCGATCAGCCGCGCGACCAGTTGCTCGGCCCGGTCGAAGCCCTCGGAGGCCGAGGCGTCCACGTCGATCGGCTCGGACTGCTCGGCGAGCACCTGGTGGGCCAGGTTGCCGACCGCGACCCGCAGGTGGGAGTGCCCGAAGTCGACGCCCACGACGACGCCGGCGTCGCCGGACAGCGCCACCGCGCGGGCCCGCCGCCCTCCCGAGGAGGTGGGGGTGACCTGTACCGTCCCGTTGTCGCGCAGTTCGCGGACGATGTTGGAGACCGTCGCGGCGGACAGCCCCGTCGTACGGGCGATCTCCGCCTGCGTCAGCGAACCCGCAAGGCGTACGGCCCGGACCACCCGCTCGAGGTTGGCCCGGTGCAGCGACGACTGGGATCCCGGAGTCTCCACGACCATTCCACTCCTGCCGAACCGGACGGGAGCCACGCCGATGAGACCCCGTCGTCTACAACATGTGAACTCTAAGCAAGCCTTTAGGCTCGCTTCCCGTCAAGGGGCAGAACCAGACCGCTGACGTAATGCCCGAAAAATCCAGAAGCGGCCCCGCATACGGCGGGACCGCTTCCGCTCCGCCGTCCGGACGACCGGACGGCGGCCACGTGGAGTGATCGTCCGGTTACTTCAGGGTGCCGGCCGTCAGACCCGCCTGCACCTGCCGCTGGAAGGAGAGGTAGACGACGAGCACCGGCAGCATCGCGATCGTCATGCCCGCGAAGAGCGCCGGGTAGTCACCGGAGTACCCCTGCTGCTGTGCCAGGTTCACCAGGCCCTGGGCCAGCATCGAACGGTCCGGGTCGCTGCTGGACTGCTGCTGCATGAGGGTCATCGGCAGGATGTACTGGTTCCACTGGCCCAGCACGTTGAAGATGCCCACGCTGATCAGGCCCGGCTTCGCCATCGGCAGCATCACCTGGAAGAAGGCCCGGGAATGGGAGCAGCCGTCGATCATGGCCGCCTCGTGCACCGCCGTGGGCAGGGTCCTGAAGAAGGAATGCATGAAGAAGACGGTGAAGGGCAGCGAATAGGCGACGTAGACCAGGATCAGGCCCTGGTACGTGTTGAGCATGCCCAGGTTGCTGACCATGAAGAACAGCGGCACCAGGGCGAGGTACACCGGGAACATCGCCCCGCCGACGAACAGGTAGAAGATGATCCGGTTGCCGGGGAACTCGTAGCGCGCCAGCACGTACGCGGTCATCGAGCCCAGCAGCATGGTCAGCGGCACCGAGAACACCATCACGATCACGGTGTTGACGAAGAAATCGCCGATGCCCTTCTCCCAGGCCCGGGAGAACGCGTCGAAGGACCACTGCGAGGGCCAGGACCAGGCGCTCGCGCCGATCTCCGAATTGTTCTTGAAGGAGCCGAGGACGATCCACGCCAGTGGCAGGAGGATCATCACGCCCCACAGGACGAGGAAGCCGTGCGAGAAGACGTTGAGCTTCGCACCGCCGTCGGCGAAACGCTCCCGGTCCGTCTTCTTGCTGCCGATGATGGTGGGCTGCCCCTTGAAGACCGGTACCGGAGTGGGCTGCTTGATGGGAGTGGCCATGGGATGCGCTCCCCGCTCAGAACTCGATGCGATCGCGGCGGGAGACCCGCAGCGCGATGGCGGAAAGGATCAGGGTGAGGAAGAGGATGACGACGCCCATGGCACAGGCGTAGCCGCTCTTTCCGAAGGTGAGGAAGTTGCGCATCAGGTAGGTCGCCATGACCTCACCGTGGTAGTCGGGACCGCCGCCGAAATTCGTTCCCGGCGTGAGGACCGAGGCCAGCACGAAGAAGTCCATCGCGGCGATCGCGAGGTACACCCAGGCCGTCTGCACGCTGTCCCACAGCAGGGGGAGCGTCACCTTGAAGAAGGTCTGCAGGCGGCCGGCACCGTCCAGCAGCGCGGCCTCGTAGATGTCCTTGGGAATGGACTGCATGGCCGCCGAGAACAGCACCAGGTAGAAACCGACACCGGCCCAGATCTGCACCCCGAGCAGGCACCACATCACCAGGTTGGGGCTGTTCAGCCATTCGATCGGGGCGCTCGGGTCCTCGAGGTGCAGTTTGATCAGGATGCCGTTCAGCAGGCCGCTGCCGTCGCTGCGGTAGACCGCCTGGAAGAGCACGACGAGAATGGCGACCGAAAGCACCTGCGGGAAGAAGAAGACCACCTTGTAGAAGGCGGATCCGCGCACTCCCCGGACGCCCGTGGTGCCGCCGCGGCCGCCCACGTTGAGCATGAAGGCGAAGAAGAGCGCCAGCAGGATCGTGATCACCGGCAGGAAGACCAGCAGCAGCAGATTGTGCTTGAGCGCCTGCAGGAAGACGTGATCCCCGAAGAGCTTCGTGTAGTTCTCCAGGCCGACGAAGTTCATCTCCTGGGACTGCCCGGACCAGTCCGTCAGGGAATACCCGAACGTCTGGAGGTACGGCCAGATCACGAAGACGACGTAGAGCACGACCGGAATGAA
Organism: Streptomyces sp. NPDC058864; assembly: GCF_042742985.1. Lineage (NCBI taxonomy): Bacteria > Bacillati > Actinomycetota > Actinomycetes > Kitasatosporales > Streptomycetaceae > Streptomyces > Streptomyces sp. NPDC058864. The sequence continues at coordinate 187,078 of NZ_JBHYMQ010000004.1, forward strand.
GAGGAATCCCGCGATGAACGGGTACTTGCGGTAACGCATGGCGCTGCTCCTGCCATCGGGTAGACCGTCGCACCGGGGCCCCGAACGCCCCCCGGACCATCAGGGGGCACCGGGGCCCCGGTGCGCAAGGGCCGGTCGGAACTAAGAGCCCTTCTTGGCCTTCTCGGCCGCCGCCTTGACCCGCTTCAGCCAGTCGGCGGGCTTGATGCGCTTGGCCATCAGCTCGGCACTGGCGTTCTGCACGTCCGTGTCGAAGGCGCTCTGCGTGTTGATGTAGTTGTAGTTGAAGACGTTGCTGCCGGCCGCGGTGAGCGCGGTGACGGTGGACTTGGTGCCCGGGCGCAGCTGGACGTCGGAGCCGACGCCGTCCTTGAGCACGGTCAGCGAGTTGGCCGTCTGGGCGAACTTGCTCGAGGCTTCCTTGGTGAGCATCATCCGCAGGAACTCCAGGCCGCCGGCCTGGTTCTTGGCCTTCTTCGGGACGATGAAGGGCTCACCGGCACCGGCCCGGATCGCCTCGTAGGGCAGCTTGTCGCCGTCCAGCGAGGGGATCGGCATGAAGGTCATCTCGAAGTCCGAGGGCGTGGCCTTCAGCTGCTCGTTCTCCAGCCACGAACCGCAGGGGATGAAGGCGGCCTTGCCCTCGTTCCAGGCGGTCTGCGACTCGATGTGGGTCATGCCGTTGGTGCCGGGGAGCAGGTAGCCCTTGTCGGCGATCTGGTAGACGGCCTCGACGGCCGCCTTGGCGGCGGGCTCGTCCCAGACGGTCGCGTCCAGCTCGTCGATCCGCTTCACCAGGTCCGGACCGCCGTGCTTGGCGATGAGGTCCATGACCACGATGTTGATGTAGTACGGGTACTTGCCCTGGTGGCAGAAGGGCGCGATGCCGGACTTCTTGATCTCCTCGCACAGCGACATGAAGTCGGCCCAGGTCTTCGGCGCGGTCCAGCCCTTCTCCTTGAAGAGCTTGCCGGAGTACCACAGGCCCCAGACGGTGTAGATGTACGAGAGCTGGTACATCTTGCCGTCGTCGAAGCTGCCGATCTCGACGGTGCCGGGCTGCAGGACGTCCCTGATCTTCTTGCTCGGGTCGTCGATGTAGGGCGCGTCGAGGAGCGGGGTGAGGTCGGTGAGCTGGCCGCTCTTGTAGAGCACGTCCAGCTTGATCTGCTGGGCGCCGGAGTCGTCGACGACGTCCGGCGGGTTGCCGGCGTTGAAGCGGGGCTGGAGCTTGCCGGTGATCTCCTGGGTGCCGAGGTGACTGACCTTCGACCCGGTGAACTTCTTCTTGTAGATCTTCTCGAACTCGATGGCGTACGCGTCGCCGTAGCCGCCCTTGAAGATCACGACGTCCAGAGGGGCGTCGTTGGCCACGCCGAACGGGTTGTCCTTGGACTTCTCGCCCTTCGCCGTGCCCTTGTCGTTGCCGCCGCCGCTGGACGCACAGGCACTCAGCAGACCCGCGGCGGGAGCGGCCAACAGGCCCACCGCTGCCGCCCGCTTGATCAGATCACGCCGGTTGACGTCGGATCTCATGCTCAAGTCCTCACCTTCTCCAGGACCCATGCGGTGCGGAGTTGAATCTGTGCACGGGCCACGCACCCGTTGTTCCCCCCGCGCAAGCCCGCGTTCAGCGGGCCTCCTGGACGCCGACAGGTATAGTCCACTTCCCGCGAGGTGGGCAAGGTCATGCGCGCTTTTGACGGACAGCTTTCCCTAGTTGAGACCTGCCGGTAACGCGAAAGGGCCCGCACCCCCGGCAGGGGTGCGGGCCCGTTCCGTCGTGCCCGGCGGCCGTGATCCCTACTTACGGATCAGGGAGCGCAGGACGTACTGCATGATGCCGCCGTTGCGGTAGTAGTCCGCCTCACCGGGGGTGTCGATGCGGACCACGGCGTCGAACTCCACGCCGCTGTCGGTCGTCACCTTGACGGTGCGCGGGGTGGTGCCGTCGTTGAGCTCGGTGACGCCGGAGAACGAGAAGGTCTCCTCACCGGTCAGGCCCAGCGAGTCCGCCGAGGCGCCCTCGGGGAACTGCAGCGGCAGCACGCCCATGCCGATCAGGTTGGAGCGGTGGATGCGCTCGTATGACTCGGCGATGACGGCCTTGACGCCCAGCAGCGCGGTGCCCTTCGCGGCCCAGTCGCGGGAGGAGCCGGAGCCGTACTCCTTGCCCGCCAGGACGACCAGCGGGGTGCCGGCGGCCTGGTAGTTCTGCGACGCGTCGTAGATGAAGGAGACCGGGCCGCCCTCCTGCGTGAAGTCGCGGGTGAAGCCGCCCTCGGTGCCCGGCGCGATCTGGTTGCGCAGGCGGATGTTGGCGAAGGTGCCGCGGATCATGACCTCGTGGTTGCCGCGGCGGGAGCCGTAGGAGTTGAAGTCGCGGCGCTCCACACCGTGCTCGGTGAGGTACTGGCCGGCCGGGGTGTCGGCCTTGATCGCACCGGCCGGGGAGATGTGGTCGGTGGTGACCGAGTCGCCCAGCTTCGCCAGCACGCGGGCACCGGCGATGTCGGTGACCGGGGCCGGCTCCATGGCCATGCCCTCGAAGTACGGGGGCTTGCGGACGTAGGTCGACTGCGGGTCCCACTCGAAGGTGTTGCCGGTCGGGATCGGCAGCGACTGCCACTGGGCGTCGCCGGCGAAGACGTCCTGGTAGGAGGTGCTGAACATGTCCTGGCCGATCGCGGAGGCGACGACCTCGTTGACCTCCTGCTCGGAGGGCCAGATGTCCTGCAGGAAGACCGGCTTGCCGTCGGTGTCGGTGCCGATGGCGTCCTTGGTGACGTCCACCTTCATCGAGCCGGCGATGGCGTACGCGACGACCAGCGGCGGGGACGCCAGGTAGTTCATCTTGACGTCCGGGTTGATCCGGCCCTCGAAGTTGCGGTTGCCCGACAGCACCGAGGTGACGGCCAGGTCGTGCTCGTTGACGGCCTTGGAGACCTCGTCCGGCAGCGGGCCGGAGTTGCCGATGCAGGTGGTGCAGCCGTAGCCGACGAGGTTGAAGCCCATCTTGTCGAGGTACGGGGTGAGGCCGGCCCGGTCGTAGTAGTCCATGACGACCTTGGAGCCCGGGGCCAGGGTGGTCTTCACCCACGGCTTGCGGGTCAGGCCCTTCTCGACCGCCTTCTTGGCCACCAGGGCGGCGGCGACCATGACGTACGGGTTCGAGGTGTTGGTGCAGGAGGTGATCGCGGCGACGGTGACGGCGCCGTGGTCGATCTCGTAGGTCGAGCCGTCGGGGGCGGTGACCACGGTCGGGCGGGTCGGGATGCCGTTGCTGGCGGCCGGGGCGTCGGAGGCCGGGAAGGACTCCTTGCCCGCCTCGTCGGCGTCGTCCACGTAGTTGCGGACGTCGCTCGCGAACTGCTCGGCGGCGTTGGCGAGGACGATGCGGTCCTGCGGACGCTTGGGGCCGGCGATGGAGGGTACGACCGTGGAGAGGTCGAGCTCCAGCTTCTCGGAGAAGTCCGGCTCGGCGGCCGGGTCCAGCCAGAGGCCCTGCTCCTTGGCGTACGCCTCGACGAGCGCGAGCTGCTGCTCCGAACGGCCGGTCAGCTTCAGGTAGTTAATGGTCTCGGCATCGATCGGGAAGATCGCCGCGGTGGAACCGAACTCCGGCGACATGTTGCCGATGGTGGCGCGGTTGGCGAGCGAGGTGGCGGAGACGCCCTCGCCGTAGAACTCGACGAACTTGCCGACGACACCGTGCTTGCGCAGCATCTCGGTGATGGTCAGCACCAGGTCGGTCGCGGTCGTGCCGGTGGGGAGCTCGCCGGTCAGCTTGAAGCCGACGACGCGCGGGATCAGCATGGAGACCGGCTGGCCGAGCATCGCGGCCTCGGCCTCGATGCCGCCGACGCCCCAGCCGAGGACGCCGAGGCCGTTGACCATGGTGGTGTGCGAGTCGGTGCCGACGAGGGTGTCGGGGTACGCCTGGCCGTTCCGGACCATCACCGTGCGGGCCAGGTGCTCGATGTTCACCTGGTGGACGATGCCGGTGCCCGGCGGGACGACCTTGAACTCGTCGAACGCGGTCTGGCCCCAGCGCAGGAACTGGTAGCGCTCCTTGTTGCGGCCGTACTCCAGCTCCACGTTCTGCGCGAAGGAGTCCGGGGTGCCGAACTTGTCGGCGATGACGGAGTGGTCGATGACCAGCTCGGCCGGGGCCAGCGGGTTGATGCGGGACGGGTCGCCGCCCAGCTCCTTGACGGCCTCGCGCATGGTGGCGAGGTCGACCACGCACGGCACACCGGTGAAGTCCTGCATGATCACGCGGGCCGGCGTGAACTGGATCTCCTGGCTCGGCTGGGCCTGGGAGTCCCAGCCGCCGAGCGCGCGGATGTGGTCGGCGGTGATGTTCGCGCCGTCCTCGGTGCGGAGCAGGTTCTCCAGCAGCACCTTCAGGCTGTAAGGGAGGCGCGCGGCGCCCTCGACCTTGTCCAGCCGGAAGATCTCGTACGACTCGTCGCCCACCTGCAGGGTGCTGCGGGCGTCGAAGCTGTTCGCCGACACGACAGTCTCCTTCGTAACTTTGCGCGTACCACCGCAATGCTGCCGCTTCGGCCCCTGGCCGATCCGCTAAGGTAAGGCTAAGTAAGGTGAGCCTTACTTCTGGCGGCAGCGGTGCGCCTCGGCAGATATCTCGATGTCGAGATAACTCTAATACATCACCGCTGCCGGGTCATGCGCTGGGCCGCCTGTGTGCGGCATAACGCCCCTTCCCGCGCCCGGGCGCGCCGCAGTGCCGCCCGGGCTTCGTCCACGAGGGCGTGAGGTTCGGCCCGGTCACCGAGCGTCACGCCGACGCGGGCCGCGAGAACCCCGTCCTCACGCCTCCGGGAGCATCAGGGAATTGAGCTCGCCCCAGGGGATGCCGCCCGCGACCGCGGCGTACGTGCCGGTGGCGAGCAGTTCGCGGGCGGCGCGGTCGACGAGGGCGTAGGCGGCCTCGGCGACCGCGCTGCCGAGGCTGACCCGCGCGGCGCCCGCGGAGGCCAGTACGGACACCGGCGGCGCTCCGGGGCCGGCGAGGATGCCGACGGGGGCGTCGATGCCCCGGGCCAGCGCGCCGACGACGGCCGGGTCGGTCACGCCGGGCACGAAGACGCCGTCGGCACCCGCAGCGAGGTAGCCGGCGGCGCGCTCCAGGGTCTCCCCCAGGTCGCCGGCGCCCCGCAGGTAGGTGTCGGTGCGGGCGTGGACGAACAGCGGCACCCCCGCCTCGTCGGCGGCGCGGCGGGCGGCGGCGATGCGGGCGGCCTGGTCGTCCGCGTCGCGCAGCGGGGCCGGGCCGCCGTCGTGGGAGTCCTCGATGTTGATGCCGACCGCGCCCGCGGCGAGCACCGCCCGCACCGTCTCCGCGACGCCCTCGGGGTCGGCCGCGTAGCCGCCCTCGACGTCGGCGCTGACGGGGACGGAGACGGCCGCGGCGACCCGCGCGGTCAGCTCCAGGGCGAGGCCGCGGTCGACGTGGTCGCCGTCCGCGGTGCCCAGGGTCCAGGAGACGCCGGAACTGGTGGTGGCGACGGCGGCGGCCCCGGCGCGCTCGGCGACGCGGGCACTGGCGGCGTCCCAGGCATTGGCCAGCAGCAGCGGGCGCCCGGGGACGTGGAGGGAGCGGAAGAGTTCGGCCTTGGCCTTGAGTTCGCTGATCACGGAGCGCAGTCCATCACCGGCCGGGGGACGGGGTCCGGCGGATTTCCGACACGTACGTCCCGGGCCGCCGCCCCGTACGTCCATGTCGGTTTCTCGCTAGCCCCGGCCCGTGCGGGCCACGGATGCTGGGGGATGTGCATGAGGACTTCGAGCGCTGTGTGCGCGCCGTGCAGTCGAAGGACTCCCGTTTCGACGGGTGGTTCTTCACCGCGGTGCTGACCACCCGCATCTACTGCCGGCCCGGCTGCCCCGCGGTGCCGCCGAAGCCGCAGAACATGACCTTCTACCCGAGCGCGGCCGCCGCCCAGCAGGCCGGCTTCCGCGCGTGCAAGCGCTGCCGTCCCGACGCCGCCCCCGGTTCCCCGCGGTGGAACGAGCGGGTGGACCTGGTGGCCCGCGCCATGCGTCTGATCGCCGACGGGGTCGTCGACCGGGACGGCGTGCCGGGGCTCGCGAGGCGTCTCGGCTACAGCACACGGCAGGTCGAACGCCAGCTGCGGGCCGAGCTCGGGGCCGGGCCGCTCGCCCTGGCCCGTGCGCAGCGGGCGCAGACCGCCCGCCTGCTGATCGAGACCTCGGCGCTGCCCATGGGCGACGTCGCCTTCGCCGCCGGTTTCAGCAGCATCCGCACCTTCAACGACACCGTGCGCGAGGTCTTCGCGCTCACCCCGAGCGAGCTGCGGACGAGGGCGGCCCGAGGAAGGCACTCCGTCCCCGCCGCCGACGTGTCGGGCTCGCTGACGCTGCGGCTGCCCTTCCGGGCGCCGCTGTGCCCCGGCAACCTCTTCGGGCACCTGGCCGCGACCGCCGTGCCGGGCGTGGAGGAGTGGCGGGAGGGTGCGTACCGCCGCACACTGCGGCTGCCCCACGGCCACGGGATCGTGGCCCTGCGGCCCGAGCCCGACCACGTCGCCTGCCGGCTCTCGCTCACCGACTGGCGGGACCTGTCGCACGCGATCAGCCGCTGCCGGTGGCTGCTCGACCTGGACGCCGACCCGGTCGCCGTCGACGGGCTGCTCCGGGAGGACCCGCTGCTCGCGCCGTACGTGGACAAGAACCCCGGGCGCCGGGTGCCGCGCACGGTGGACGGGCCCGAGTTCGCGGTGCGCGTGGTGCTCGGGCAGCAGGTGTCGACCGCCGCGGCGCGCACGCTGGCCGGCCGGCTGGTGACGGCGCACGGCGATCCCGTCGCCGACCCCGGGGGCGGGCTGACCCACCTGTTCCCCTCGCCGTGGGCGCTCACGAGCCTGGACCCGGGGTCCCTGGCGATGCCCCGCACCCGGCGGGCCACCCTGGCCGCCCTGGTCGCCGCGCTCACCGAAGGGGGCCTGGACCTGGACGTCGGCAGCGACTGGGAGAAGGCGCGGCGGCAGCTCGCGGCGCTCCCGGGTCTCGGTCCGTGGTCGGTCGAGGTGCTCGCGATGCGGGCGCTCGGCGACCCGGACGCCTTCCCGGCCACCGATTTGGGCGTACGGCTGGCCGCGGAAAAACTCGGCCTCCCGACGACCCCCGCGGCCCTTGTCCGGCGTGCCGCCGCCTGGCGGCCGTGGCGCGCGTACGCCGTGCAGCACCTGTGGGCCACCGGCGACCACCCCGTCAACGTCCTGCCCGCCGACCCGGCCTGAGGAGCACTCATGTCCCTTCGCACACACGCCCTGATCGACAGCCCGGTCGGGCCGCTCACGCTGGTCGCGACGGACGGCGTCCTGTCCGGTCTCTACATGACCGCGCAGCGTCACCGGCCGCCCGAGGAGTCCTTCGGCGCGCGCCGCGACCCGGCCGGGTCGCCGTTCGCGGGGGCCGCGGAACAGCTGAGCTCCTACTTCACGGGCGGGTTGACCGCCTTCGACCTGCCGCTGGACCTGCACGGCACCCCCTTCCAGCAGCGCGTCTGGGCGGGACTGCGAGCCATCCCGTACGGCACGGTGGTGACGTACGGTCAGCTGGCGGAGGAGCTCGGCAGCCCCGGGGCCTCGCGCGCCGTCGGGCTCGCCAACGGACGGAACCCGGTCGGCATCATCGTGCCCTGCCACCGCGTGGTCGGGGCTTCCGGCGGCCTCACCGGATACGGGGGCGGGCTGGAGCGCAAGCGGTACCTCCTGGACCTGGAGCTCGGGTTGACATCTCATATGTGAGATAGTCTCTCCCCATGGGAGACGACTACCTCGCACGCATCGGCAAGCTCATCCGTGACGCCCGCCAGCACCGGGGCTGGACCCAGTCACAGCTGGCGGAGGCTCTCGGGACCAGCCAGAGTGCGGTGAACCGTATTGAACGCGGGAACCAGAACATCAGCCTTGAGATGATCGCCCGAATCGGTGAAGCGCTCGACAGCGAGATCGTCTCCCTCGGCTACGCGGGTCCCATGCACCTGCGCGTCGTCGGCGGCCGCCGGCTGTCGGGCTCCATCGACGTCAAGACCAGCAAGAACGCGTGCGTGGCGCTGCTGTGCGCCACGTTGCTGAACTCCGGGCGGACCACCCTGCGCCGTGTCGCGCGGATCGAGGAGGTCTACCGCATCCTGGAGGTGCTGAACAGCATCGGCGTGCGCACCCGCTGGATCAACGACGGCAACGACCTGGAGATCGTCCCGCCCGCGCGGCTGGAGCTGGACGCCATGGACACCGACGCCGCACGCCGCACCCGCAGCGTGATCATGTTCCTCGGCCCGCTGATGCACCGCACCGACCACTTCCGCATCCCGTACGCGGGCGGCTGCGACCTCGGCACCCGTACCGTCCAGCCGCACATGACCGCCCTGCGGCACTTCGGGCTGGACGTGACCGCCACCAGCGGGATGTACCACGCCCGGGTCACGCCCTCGGTGGCCCCGCGGCGGCCCATCGTGCTGACCGAGCGCGGCGACACCGTGACCGAGAACGCGCTCCTGGCGGCCGCCCGGCACGACGGGGTGACCGTCATCCGCAACGCCAGCTCCAACTACATGGTCCAGGACCTGTGCTTCTTCCTGGAGGAGCTGGGGGTGCGGGTGGACGGCATCGGCACCACCACGCTGACCGTGCACGGCGTCACGGACATCGACCGGGACGTGGACTACGCGCCCTCCGAGGACCCGGTGGAGGCCATGAGCCTGCTGGCGGCGGCCGTGGTCACCGAGTCCGAGCTGACCATCCGCCGGGTGCCGGTGGAGTTCCTGGAGATCGAGCTGGCGGTCCTGGAGGAGATGGGGCTGGACCACGAGCGCTCGGCCGAGTACCCCGCCGACAACGGCCGCACCCGGCTGATCGACCTCACCGTGCGCCCCTCCAAGCTGCGCTCACCCATCGACAAGATCCACCCCATGCCCTTCCCGGGCCTCAACATCGACAACGTGCCCTTCTTCGCGGCCATCGCCGCCACCGCCCAGGGCTCGACCCTCATCCACGACTGGGTCTACGACAACCGCGCCATCTACCTCACCGAGCTGACCCGGCTCGGCGCCAACGTCAAGCTGCTCGACCCGCACCGGGTGCTGGTCGAGGGCCCGACCCGCTGGCGCACCGCCGAGATGATGTGCCCGCCGGCCCTGCGGCCCGCGGTGGTGACCCTGCTGGCGATGCTCGCCGCAGAGGGCACCTCGGTGCTGCGGAACGTGTACGTCATCAACCGCGGCTACGAGGAACTGGCCGAGCGGCTCAACTCCATCGGGGCGCAGATCGAGACGTTCCGCGACATCTGACCCGTCCCGCCCCTCCTGACCGGCAAACCGGCTACTCCCCCGCAAGGTGGCCGTGATAGTCATGCTCCGGGCCGTGGATCATGGCCCATGGGGGAGGAACGGCCAGGCCAGGAGGGGGTCTTCATGGTGGCGGTCCGAGGTGGTACCGCGGGCGGGACGGTGGACGGCAACGCGCGGCGCAGTTCTGCGTTCTCACTGAGGCGATGGGCGCCACGCCCGTCGCCCCGGCTCGACCCGGCGCGGGGCAACCCCGTGCTCGCGGGCCTGCGCGCGGCCGCCACCGCGGCGGACTGGCCCGCGATCCGGGAGCGGCTGTCGGCGGTGACCGACGACCGCGAGCGCAGCTGGCTGGTGGCGAACGTCGTGGACGTCGACGGCTGGGAGCGCTGGATGCCGGCCGTCGTTGCGGCCGAACCCGACTCCGGGCTCGCCCGGCTGGTGGCGGGCGCCCGACAGGTGACCTGGGCCTGGGAGGCCCGGACGGGACTGCGCGCCCAGCACGTCTCGCGTGAGCAGTTCCAGGTGTTCCACGAGCGCCTCGAGGTGGCCGAGGACCTGCTGTACCGGGCCGCGGAGCTCGAACTCTCATGGGCGTCCCCCTGGTACTTCCTGCAGATGAGCGGACGGGGGCTGCAGGTCGGCCCGGACCTCGCGCGGCTGCGCTTCGAGGCCACCGTACGGCGCTCCCCGCTGCACCTGGGGGCGCACCAGCAGCAGTTGCAGCAGGTGTGCCGCAAGTGGGGCGGTTCGCACGAGGAGATGCACGCCTTCGCCCGGGAGGCCATGCTCGCCGCCCCCGAGGGCAGCGACATGGGCGTGCTCGTCGCGGTCGCGCACCTCGAGCACTGGGGCGACCTGGACCACGGCGACGACACGGCGTACATGCTCCGCCTGCAGGTCGAGAAGGAGCTGTACGAGGCCGCGGACCGCTCCTACCGCAACCCGGCGTACCAGGGTTCGCCCGACCCGGTCGGGACGCTCAACACCTTCGCCATGGCCTTCGCGCTGGCCGGCGAGAAGAAGGCGGCGGCCGAGGCCTTCGCCGCCACCGGCGGGCTCGTCACCGAGTTCCCGTGGCAGTACCTCAACGGCAACGACCCGGTGGCGGCCTACCGCACCCTGCGGTCCCGCTCCGGGCGCCCCTGACCGTCCCCGGCCGGTCCCAGGCCGCCCCACGCCCCGTTCCCCGTCCGCGCACCGCCCGGAAGGTCCCTTCGGTGTCCCAGTCCCCGTCAGCGCACACGTTCCAGGTCGACCTGCGCGGCCTGGTCGACCTGCTCTCCCACCACCTCTACTCCAGCCCCCGCGTCTACCTGCGGGAGCTGCTGCAGAACGCCGTCGACGCGATCACCGCCCGGCAGGCGGTCCAGCCGGGCGCACCGGCCAGGATCACCGTGCGGACCGGTGCCACGCTCAGCGTCACCGACACGGGTGTCGGGCTGAGCGAGGCCGACGTGCACGCCTTCCTCGCGACCATCGGGCGCAGCTCCAAGCGCGCCGCCGACGGGGAGATCGAGGCCGCCCGCGGCGACTTCATCGGCCAGTTCGGCATCGGGCTGCTGGCCTGCTTCGTGGTGGCCGACGAGATCACGGTCGTCAGCCGCACGGCGACCTCGCCCGGCGCCCCGGCCGTCGAATGGCGCGGCCGCTCCGACGGCAGCTACACCATCCGCACCCTCCCCGCCGACGCGCTGCCCGAGCCGGGCACGCGCGTCACGCTGACCCCGCGCGCCGACGCCGGCGAGTGGACGGAGCCCGAGCGGGTGACCTCGCTGGCCCGGCACTACGGCAGCCTGCTGCGACACGAGGTCACCGTCGTCGACCCGCGCGGCGAGAGCACGACCGTCAACGAGACCCCGCCGTGGGAGCGCCGCCACGGCTCCCCACTGGCCCGCGCCGAAGCGCTCGCCGAGCACTGCCGCACGACGTTCGGCTTCACCCCGCTGGACACCATCGACCTCGACCTGCCCGTCGCCGGGCTGCGCGGTGTGGCCCATGTGCTGCCGACCGCCGTCAACCCGTCGGAGCGTGCCGGGCACCGGGTGCACCTGAAGGGCATGCTGCTCTCGGACCGGGCCGCCGAACTCCTGCCGGAGTGGGCCTTCTTCGTCCGCTGCGTCGTGGACGTCACCAGCCTGCGCCCGACGGCCTCCCGCGAGGCGCTGTACGAGGACGAGACGCTGGCCGCCGTCCGCGACGCGCTCGGCGCCCGCATCCGCGACTGGCTGACCGGGCTCGCCGCCAGCGACCCGGTGCTGCTGCAGCGCTTCATCGACAGCCACCACCTCGCCGTCAAGGCACTGGCCCGCTACGACGACGGGCTGCTGCGGATGCTGCTGCCGTGGCTGCCCTTCGAGACCACGGACGGCAACGTCACGCTGGAGGAGTTCGCCCGCGCCCACCCCACGGTGCTGGTCACCCGCAACGTCGACGAGTTCCGGCAGGTCGCCCCGATCGCGGCGGCGGCCGGGCTCGGCGTCGTCAACGGCGGCTACGCCTACGACCGGGACCTGGTGCACCGGCTGCCCGAGATCCGTCCCGGCACCACGGTCACCGACCTGGACCCGGCCACGGTGACCGCGCACCTCGACCCCGTCGACTCGGCCGCCGAACTCGCCGCCGCCTCCTTCCTCGCGGTCGCCCGCGAGGTCGTCGGCCAGTACGACTGCGACGTCGTGCTCCGCGCCTTCCAGCCGGTCACCGCGCCCGCGCTGCTCCTGGACAACCGCGAGGCACGCCACGAGCGCGCCCGGGCCGGCCTCGCGGAGAGCAGCGACGGGCTGTGGGCGGACATCCTCGGCTCCCTGCGCACGGAGGCCCCGCGCGCCCAGCTCGTCCTCAACCACCTCAACCCGCTGGTGCGCCGGGCCGCCACCGTCACCGAGCGGGGGCTGGCCCTCACCACGGCCGAGGCCCTGTACGGGCAGGCGCTGCTGCTCACCCGGCGGCCGCTGAAGTCCTCGGAGAGCGCGCTGCTCAACCGTGCCTTCATCGGCCTGCTCACCCACGCCATGCACGACCAGGACACCCCCGCGTCCGGTCCGGACGCCAAGGAGCACTGATGCTGGACACCCCCGAGGCCGTGTTCGAGGCGCTCCGCGAGAACAACGAGCGTCCCTACGGAACGCCCCGCACCGTGACCGCCGAGGAACTGGTCGAGGCGGCCGAGCAGTTCGAGGAGAAGGACGTCCTCGTGACGGCGCTGCTCGAGCTCATGTCGGCGTACGAGTACGCCGCCGAGCACCGAAAGTCCCCGGTGGTCTTCGCCCGGATCCTGAAGCTGTGGGAGGAGGTGCCGGGCTCCTTCAGCGAGTGGGAGGCCCGCCAGGTGCTGTGGCGCCACAAGTGGGTGACGACCTCGCTGCTCCAGGTGCCCGACGTTCCGCTGGCGACGGTCCACGGGTGGGTCGGCCAGATGGGCGAGCGCTACCGCGCCGCCGGTGAGGGCGGTCAGCCGGTGGCGGCGATGCGGCACCGCATCGCCGCCCACACCGGTGCGGACCGCGAGACGGCCTGGGACCTGTGGGTCACCCGGCGCCGGGAGCGGCTCAGCGACTGCCTGGCCTGCGAGACCCGGCACCAGGGGCTGCACCATCTCGCGGCGGGCGACGACGAACAGGCCCTGCGGACCTGGGAGCCGGTCCTCGGCGGCGTCCAGAGCTGCGAGGAGGAGCCCTGGGTCACGCAGGCCCACGCCCTGCTGCCGCTGCTGCGCCTGGGCCGCCCCGACGAGGCCCGCTCGTACCACCTGACCGGCTACCGGCACGCCCGGGGCCGCATCGGCATGGCCGAGGAGACCGGCCTGCACGTGGAGTTCTGCGCGCTGTCCGGCAACGAGGGCCGGGCGCTGGAGATCCTCGCCGAGAACCGCGCCCTCTTCGACACCGCCGGAGCGCCGCTGTCGCTGCTCGGCTTCCTCACCGGCGTCGAGGTCCTCACCCGGCGCCTGGTCGAGCAGGGGTACGACACGACCCCCGTGGCCGGGCCGCTGGGGCGCACCTGGACGGCGCGGGAGCTGCTGGACCACGTCCGCGAGCAGGGCGGCAGCCTGGCCGAGGCGTTCGACCGGCGCAACGGCACGGGCACCGTCGGCGAGCGCCGCCGGGCCCGGCTCGACCGGCGCCCGCCGCTCGCCGAGCCGCTGCCGCTCGGTCTGCGGACCGCCGCCGTGCCGTCCCCGCAGGACGGGCCCCCGGTGACGGCCCCGGTCGTGGCCCTGTCCGCGCGGGAGGTGCCGGAGGACTTCGCCGAACTGGTGGAGAAGGTACGCGAGATGGGCGACGCGGGCCGTCCCGGCGACGAGGAGCTGTGGGGCCGGATCGCTGAGCGCGTCGGGACCGGTGGCCATGTCCACGACCCCCGGCTGGGCCCGGAGGAGCGGCTGCGGGGCGAACTCGCCGAGCACCGGGCTTTCACGGCCATGGAGGACGAGGACCAGGCGGCGGTCAGGGCCGCGCTCACCGAGGCACGGGAGCTGTTCGCCGCGGCCGGCATGCCCGAGCGCGTGCTGACCACCCGCGCGCGGCTGGCCTCGGTGGGCGTGGAGCCCGGCCCGGAGGCCGAGGAGGGCCGGGCGGAGCTGGACGCCGTGCTGTCCGAGGCCCGGGCGCTGGCGGACGGGGACACCGCCACCGCCGAGGTCCGGCGGGCCTACTTCGTCGTGCTGCAGTGCCGGGCCTTCCTCGCGCACACCGAGGCGATGGCCGCACTGCCCGACGTCCCGGCGGAGCTGCGCGAGCGCTTCGAGGCCGCCGTGGCCGAGGCCGTGGCGGAGTCGGAGCGGCTCGGCGCCCCGGAGCGCACCGTCAACACCCGGGTGTACGCCGCGGACTTCGCGGCGCGCTCCGGCGACCTGGAGCGCGCCGAGCAGGAGCTGCGGAGCGTGCTGCGGGTCGCGGAGGCGGCCGGTACGCCCTGGCGCGCCACACGGCCCCGCGGGTTGCTCGGCCAGGTGCTGCTGCAGCAGCACCGCCCCGAGGAGGCCATGGAGCAGTTCCGCGGCGCGCTGGCCTCGGCCGCCGCCCACGGCGACACCGCGTTCCCGGTGGCGCGCACCCACGCTCTGCTCGGCCACGCCGCCGACCACGCGGGCGACCCGGGCGCCGCCGTGCGCCATCTGTCCGACGCCGCGGCACGGCTGGACCGCGAGGGCGACACCACGGGCGCCGCCGAACTGCGGGTGGAACTGGCGGACGTGCTCGCCCGCGCCGACCGGCAGGCGGACGCCGTCGCCGTGCTGGAGTCGCTGGTCTCCGACGAGGCCGCGGCCGCCATGGACGAACGCGCCCTCGCCCAGGCCCGGCTGCTGCTGGCGCGGGGCCTGCGGGAGCTGGAGGAGCACCGTGCGAGCGCCGAGCAGTTCCTGCTGCTGGCCGACGCCGTCGAACCGTGGGAGGAGCAGTTCACCCACACGCTCGTCGCCTCGGAGGCCGCCGTCGCGCTGATGGCGGCCGGCCGCGAGGACGCGGCGCGCTCCGCCTACGACCGCGCGGTCGCCTCGCACGCCAAGGGGCCGAACCCGCACGCGGTCACGGAGATGATGCGGGACTTCGCCGGGTACGCCGTCTCGGCGCAGGGCGCCGAGGGCCTGGAGGACGCCCTCGACCACTTGCGACGGGCCGACGAGGTGCTGGCGGCCGTGCCCGGGGACGACGAGGACGTCGCCCTCTGGTACGAGACCGGCGCCACGCACTACCAGCGCGGCCGGGCCTACGCCGGCGCCGAGCGCTTCCCCGAGGCGCTCGCCGAGCTGGAGCGGGCTATCGCCGCCCACGAGGAGGGCGGGCCGCGCGGCGAGGCGCCGCGCGCCGAGGCCGTCCGGGTCGCCGCCCTCGTCGAGGCGAACGGACTGCAGCGGCCGGACGCGGCCCTGTCACGGCTCCGGGCCGCGATCACCCGCTGCCGGGAGGCGGGACTCGACCAGGCGGCCGCGGTCCTCTCCCGGGTCGGTGAGGAGGTGTCGTCGCGCCGCCGGGGCTGACACCCGTGGTACGAACGTGCCGACCGCCCTCGGCGCCCCTTCCCCCGGAACCGGGGGGCGCGGGGTGTCGATCCGGGCGGTCGCCGTTCGTGTAGAGGGTGGAACGCCGGCGAAGGGCCGGCCCGGACCGCGAGGACGGCCGACATGAAGCACTACCTGCTCAGCGTGTACCAGCCCGAGGGGACCCCGCCGCCGCCCGAGTTCCTCGCCCGGATCCTGGCGGACCTCGACGTCCTCAACCAGGAGATGAAGGAGGCCGGGGCCTGGGTCTTCGGCGCGGGCCTGAACGCCCCGGACACGGCCACCGTGCTGCGGCCGCGGGGCGAGGAGGTGCTCGTCACGGACGGGCCGTTCGCGGAGAGCAAGGAGTACCTCGGCGGCTTCACGATCGTGAAGGCGGCCGACCTCGACGCCGCGCTGGAGTGGGGCCGCAGGCTGGCCCGGGTGACCACGCTCCCCATCGAGGTCCGGCCCTTCGCGCACGAGGTCGAGGACTGACGGCCGGCGTGCCGGAGCCGGGCGCGCCGGACGTCGAGCGGATCTTCCGTGAGGAGTACGGGCGTGCGGTCGCCGTCCTGGTCCGCCGGTTCGGCGACATCGACGTCGCCGAGGAGGCGGTCCAGGAGGCCTTCACCACGGCGGTGCAGCGGTGGCCGCGGACCGGGCTGCCGCCGAGCCCCGCGGGCTGGATCGTCACCACCGCCCGCAACCGGGCGATCGACCGGCTGCGCCGCGAGGCGTCCCGCGAGGACCGGCAGGCCCGGGCCGCCCTCCTGCAGGACGCCCGCGACGTCCACGAACCCCGTGAGGAGGGACCCGTGCGGGACGAACGGCTCCGTCTGCTCTTCACCTGCTGCCACCCCGCGCTCGCCCCGGCCGCGCGCGTGGCGCTGACGCTCAGGCTGCTGGGCGGGCTCACCACCGCCGAGATCGCCCGGGCCTTCCTCGTCCCGGAGAGCACCATGGCCCAGCGGCTGGTCAGGGCGAAGGGCAAGATCCGCGACGCCCGCATCCCGTACCGGGTCCCGGACGAGGCCGACCTGCCGGAACGGCTCGGCGCGGTGCTCGCCGTGGTGTACCTGGTCTTCAACGAGGGGTACCTGCCGGGTTCCGGCGACCGGCTGGTCCGCGAGGACCTGTGCGCCGAGGCGATCCGCCTGGGGCGGCTGCTGGCCGGGCTCATGCCGGACGAGCCGGAGGTGCTGGGGCTGCTCGCCCTGATGCTGCTGATCCAGGCGCGCCGGCCGGCCCGCACCGGCGCGGACGGCGTCGCGGTACCGCTGGCCGAGCAGGACCGCACCCTGTGGGACCGGGGCCTGGTCGCGGAGGGCCAGGCGCTGGTCCGCCGCTGTCTGCGACGGGGCCGCCCCGGGCCGTACCAGATCCAGGCGGCGATCAGCGCCGTGCACAGCGACGCCCCGGTCGCCGCCGCGACGGACTGGCGGCAGATCCTGGCCCTCTACGACCAGTTGACGGCACTGGCTCCGGGGCCCGTGGTCGCCCTCAACCGCGCCGTCGCCCTCGCCGAGGTCGAAGGGCCCGCCGCGGCGCTCGCCGCCGTCGAAGGCCTCCCGCTGGACGGCTACCCCGCCTTCCACGCCGTCCGCGCCGACCTGCTGCGCCGCCTGGGCCGCACGGCCGAGGCCGCGCAGGCGTACGGCACCGCGGCCGCCCGTACCGAGAACGAGGCCGAACGGGACTTCCTGCGGCGCAGGCGCGAGGCGCTCGACGGCCCGAAGTGACGGTCACGCGGGGACCTCCGGGACCGAGCGAACGCCCCCAGGGAGCGGCGTCCACCTCCCCCGCGACGGCGTGTGGCCCGGGCCTTCCGGCACCTCGCGGCACCCCGGCACCTTGCGGCACCGGCGATGCCGCGCACGGGCCCGGACACGGGCCGAAGCCCGGCCACCGGCACACCCGCACGGGAGCCACGCGGGCACGGCGTGCCCGCGATCCCTGCCCGGGCCCCATGGCGTGCCGGCCGCGGCCGCCGGGGCGGCCCGGGCCGCGCGACGCAGTGGCTGCGGCTCCCCCGGCGCGCCCGGTGTCGCTCTGGAATCGCGCACCGCCACGGCCGGCGCTCGTCACCCACCGGCGGCGCCGCGGCCGCAAGCTGCACCTCACCCGCCGCCAGTACGGAACGGCTCCGGCCTGCGGCACAGCACCCTGACCGTCCGGGCCGTCCTCCTGGGCAACCGCCAGGCGGACACGCGCGACACGGCGCGGCAACCGCCGTCGCGACGGCCCGGGCCCCGCGACGCAGCGGCTGCGGCTGCGGCTCCCCGCGTGCGGGGTGCAGGATCCGAGCCACGCCACGGCAGCGCGGCCGCCCACTGCCCTCGGCGATGCCGGCCGCCGGGGCCGGACAACCGCAGGCGGCCGCCGCCGACGTACGCAGCCCGGCCCCTACCCGGGGCACCTCCTGACCCCGGGTCAGGTGAGCACGGCGAGACCGTCGAGTTCGACCATGGCCTCCTCGTCCCACAGGCGGGTGATGCCGATGACCGCCATCGCGGGGTAGTCGCGGCCGGCCAGGGCGCGCCAGATGCGGCCGAGTTCGGGCGCGTGGTCGCGGTAGGCGGCGACGTCGGTGGTGTGGACGGTGATCCGGGCGAGGTCGGCGGGGGTGCCGCCGGCGGCCTGGAGGGCGGTGAGCAGGTTGATCAGCGCGTGCTCGAACTGGGCGGGGAGCGTGTCCCCGACGACCTTGCCCCCGGAGTCCAGCGCGGTCTGGCCGGCCAGGAGGACGAGGGTGCGGCCGGTGGCGGTGACGGCGTGGCTGAACCCGGTGGGCGGGGAGAGCTCGGGCGGGTTGATCCGGTTGAGGGTCATGCGAAGAGCTCCTTGGCGATGATCGACCGCTGGACTTCTGTGGCGCCTTCGTAGATACGCGGTGCGCGGACCTCGCGGTAGAGGTGCTCGAGGAGGTGGCCGCGCTCCAGGGCGCGGGCTCCGTGGATCTGGACGGCGGCGTCGACGGCGTACTGGGCGGTCTCGGTGGCGAAGAGCTTGGCCATGGCGGAGCTGCGGGCGGTCCCGGCGGCGCCGGAGTCGTAGGCCTCGGCGGCGGCGTAGACGAGCAGACGGGCGGCCTCGGTGCGGGTGGCCATCTCGGCGAGGGTGTGCGAGACGGCCTGGAGCTCCTTAAGGGGCGCGCCGAAGGCCGTGCGGGAGGCGGCGTGGGCGGTGGCCGCGTCGAGTGCGGCCTGCGCCATGCCGACCGCGAAGGCGCCGACGCTGGGCCGGAAACGGTTGAGCGTGGTCATGGCGACCCGGAAGCCCCGGTCGACCTCGCCGATCACGTCCCGCTCGCCGACCGGTACGGCGTCGAGGCACAGCCGCCCGATGGGGTGCGGGGAGAGCATGTCGAGGTGTTCGCCGCCGAGGCCGGGACGGTCGGCGGGGACGGCGAAGGCGGTGACGCCGCGGGCCCCGGCGCCGGGGGTGGTCCGGGCGAAGACCGTGTAGACATCGGCCTCGGGGGCGTTGGAGATCCAGCACTTCTCGCCGGTGAGCCGCCAGCCGCCGCCTGGCGCGGGGTCCGCGGCAAGTTCGAGGGCGGCGGCGTCGGAGCCGGCGCCGGGCTCGGTGAGCGCGAAGGCCGCGACGGCCTCGCCGGAGACCACGCGCGGGATCCAGCGGGCGGCCAGTTCCGGGGACTCCAGCAGGGGGTGGGCACCCAGGCCCTGCAGGGCGAGTGCGGTCTCGGCCTCGGTGCACTCGCGGGCCAGGGACTCCCGCAGCAGGCACAGCTCCAGGGCGGTGCCGGGGAAGAGCCGTGCCAGCAGGCCGAGTTCACCGAGGGCGGCGAGCAGCGGGCGGTTGACCCGCCCGGGTTCGCCGGCCCCGGCCAGCGGCCGGAGCCGTTCTGCGGCCCAATCACGGACCTGTGCACACCACTTGAGCTGTTCCGGGTCGAGCGCGAACGATGCCACTCGGCACCTCCCGTATCGCGTACCGTTGACTGCCGTCACAAACACGTTACGCTGAATCCGTCCGCAACCAGGGGCCAACGAGGGGCGAACCCGCCATGGACCTGCTGCCGTCAGCACACGTGGACACTTTCCCGCGGGATCACCTCCCGCCGCGTGACCAGTGGCCCGTCCTGACCCAAGACCTCCCCGAGCTGGCCTATCCGGGCCGGCTCAACTGCGGTGCCGAACTCCTCGTCACCGGGGCGCCGGAGGCACCCTGCCTGCGGATGCCGGGCGGTGAGGTCTGGTCGTACGCGGACCTGCGCGCCGCCTCCGACCGCATCGCGCACGTGCTGACCGAGGACCTCGGGGTGGTGCCCGGCAACCGCGTGCTGCTGCGCGGCCCCACCACACCGTGGCTGGTGGCGTGCTGGTTCGCCGTCATGAAGGCGGGCGCGGTCGCGGTGACCGTGCTCGCGGCGCACCGCCCGCACGAGCTGGCGACGATCTGCGAGATCGCCTCCGTGCGGCACGCGCTGTGCGACATCCGCGCGCTCGACGACCTCGCCAAGTGCGAGGCGCCCGGGCTGCGCATCGCCACGTACGGCGGCGAGGCGCCGGACGACCTGCTGCGGCTCGCGGCCGGCCGGCCGGACTCCTTCGCCGCGGTGGAGACCTCGTCCGACGACGTCGCGCTGATCGCCTTCACCTCCGGCACGACCGGTCGGCCCAAGGGGTGCATGCACTTCCACCGGGACGTGCTGGCGATCGCCGACACCTTCTCCGCGCACGTACTGCGACCCACCTCCGCGGACGTGTTCGCCGGCAGCCCGCCGCTGGGCTTCACCTTCGGGCTGGGCGGCCTGGTCGTGTTCCCGCTGCGCGCGGGGGCGTCGGCGCTGCTGCTGGAGCAGGCCGGCCCCGAGCAGCTGGCCCGGGCCGTCGCGGAGCACAAGGTGACCGTGCTGTTCACCGCGCCCACCGCCTACCGGGCGATACTCGCCTCGCACGGCTCCCGTGACCTGTCCTCGCTGCGGCGCTGCGTGTCGGCGGGCGAGAACCTGCCCGAGGCGACCTGGCACGCCTGGTACGAGTCGACGGGCCTGCAGATCATCAACGGCATAGGGGCCACGGAACTGCTGCACATCTTCATCTCCGCGGCCGACGACGTCATCCGGCCGGGCACCACGGGCCTGCCGGTACCGGGCTACCGGGCCCGGGTCGTCGACCCCCTGACGCTGTCCCCCGTGCCGGACGGCGAACCGGGGCTGCTCGCGGTGCGCGGCCCCACGGGCTGCCGCTACCTGGCCGACGAACGGCAGCGGGAGTACGTGCGGGGCGGCTGGAACATCACCGGCGACACCTACGTGCGCGAGGCGGACGGCTACTTCCGCTACGTGGCCCGCGCCGACGACATGATCATCTCGTCCGGGTACAACATCGCGGGCCCGGAGGTCGAGGAGGCACTGCTGCGCCACCCCGACGTACGGGAGGCGGCGGTCATCGGCGTACCGGACGACCAGCGCGGCCAGATCGTCCGGGCCTTCGTCGTGCTGCGGGACGGCCCGCCGCGCGACGAGCACACGGTCGAGGCGCTGCGCGCCTTCACCCGGGAGGAGATCGCGAGCTACAAGTGCCCGCGCGAGATCGTCTTCCTCGACGCCCTGCCCCGCACGCCCACCGGGAAGCTGCAGCGCTTCCGGCTGCGCGACCTACAGTGATCGCGTGACCGAGCACACCCCCAGTTCACTGATCCTGACCTTCTTCGGCGCCTACGGCCGGGCAGACGGCTGGGACGGGCGGATACCCGTCGCCGGGCTGATCCGGCTGATGGGCGCCGTCGGCGTGGACCCGCAGGCGGTGCGCTCGGCGGTCTCCCGGCTCAAGCGCCGCGGCCTGCTGGAACCGGACCGGGTCGGCGGCGCCGCGGGCTACGCCCTGTCGGAGGACGCCCGGCAGCTGCTCGCCGACGGCGACCGGCGCATCTACGGTCACCCGGCCGGCGGAGCGGAGGTCGGGGAATGGGTCCTCGCGGTCTTCTCCGTCCCGGAGAGCGAGCGCCACAAGCGGCACCTGCTCCGCTCCCGCCTGGCCCGCCTGGGCTTCGGAACCGCCGCCCCGGGCGTGTGGATCGCGCCCGCCCGCCTCCGCGAGGAGGCCCTGCACACCTTGCGCCGGCTCGGCCTGGACACCTACGTCGACCTCTTCACCGGCACCCACCTCGGCTTCGAGCCGACGGCCGCGGCCGTGCGCCGCTGGTGGGACCTCGACGCCGTCGCCCAGCGCCACCACGCCTTCCTCGACGCCCACGAGCCCGTGCTGCGCGGCTGGGCCGCCCGCCGTACGACCCCGCCGCAGGAGGCCTTCGCGGACTACCTGCGCGCCCTCGACTCCTGGCGCCGTCTCCCCTACGCCGACCCGGGCCTGCCGCCCGCCCTCCTCCCGCCCGACTGGCCCGGCGGCCGCGCCGCGGCGGTCTTCGAGGGCCTGCACGCGCGGCTGCGCGACGCGGGCGCGGAGTTCGCGCGGTCCGCAGACCCCGCGGCGTGACGGGCCTCCCCGGTGATCGTTGGCGTAGTCACACGCCCGCACGGCGATTCAGGAGGGACGCGCATGTCGGTTCGCCCCGGGCAGGCCCGCTCGACGGCGGGCGACGCGGCCGTACTGGCCGCGTTCCTCGAACTCGTCGTGCCGGAGGGCTACCGCGCCGAATCGATCGAAGGAGAGATCGTCGTCGCCCCGCCACCCGACGGCGACCATCAGGACGCGGTGGCCCGGCTCGCTTGTGCGGTCGCCGCGGAGTCGGCCGCCGATCTCTACGTCGCGTTCACCAAGGGCCTGATCAGTCCGCTCGGGCGATTCGTCCCCGACGCCGCCGTCGTCCCTACGGGGCACTTCAGGGGACAGCCGCCCTGGGCCGACCCGGCGGGAGTGCTGATGGCGGTCCGGGTGACGGCGGCGCGCCCGGCGAGGGACCGCGGCCCGCGGCGACGCGGCCGCCGGCATCCCCTTCTGCCTGCTGGTGGACCGCACCGAAGGCACCGTGACCCTCTACAGCGAGTCGGATGCCGAGGACTACCGTCAGGACGTCCGGGTGCTGTTCGGCAAGGAGCTCGACCTCCCCGAGCCGTTCGCGTTCACGCTCGACACCTCCGCCTTCCGCTGAGGCGGCCGCCCTTCACACGTCCAGCGTGAGCCGGGGCCGGGGGGCGTCCGTGCGGCCCGTGGGCGGGCGGCGGCTGCCGGCCTGGTACGGGAGGGGCCAGGGGGCGCCGGGGCCGGAGTAGCCCTGTTCGGCGGCGGCGTGGAGCGTCCAGTTGGGGTCGTAGAGGTGGGGGCGGGCGAGCGCGCACAGGTCGGCACGGCCGGCGAGGATCAGAGAGTTGACGTCGTCCCAGGAGGAGATGGCACCCACCGCGATGACGGGCAGGCCAAGTTCGTTGCGGATCCGGTCGGCGTAGGGGGTCTGGTAGGAGCGGCCGTAGTCGGGCGCCTCGTCGGGGACGACCTGGCCGGTGGAGACGTCGATGGCGTCGGCGCCGTGGGCGGCGAAGGCCCGGGCGATCTCGACCGCCTCGTCGGCCGTCGTACCTCCCTCGGCCCAGTCGGTGGCGGAGATGCGGACGGTCATCGGGCGGTCCTCGGGCCAGACCTCGCGGACGGCGTCGAAGACCTCCAGCGGGAACCGCAGCCGTCCGGCCAGGTCGCGGCCGTAGGCGTCGGTGCGCCGGTTGGTGAGCGGGGACAGGAAGGACGACAGCAGGTAGCCGTGGGCGCAGTGCAGCTCCAGCAGGTCGAACCCGGCGCGGGCGCCGCGGGCGGCGGAGGCGGCGAACTGCTCGCGGATCGCGGCGTGCCCGGCGGAGTCCAGGGCGTGCGGGACCTGGCTGACGTGGGGGTGGTACGGCAGCGGGGAGGGCGCCGAGAGCGGCCAGTTTCCCTCGGGGAGCGGCTGGTCGATGCCCTCCCACATCAGCCGGGTGGAGCCCTTGCGGCCGCTGTGGCCGAGCTGGAGGCCGATCGCGGAGCCGGGGCGGGCGTGCACGAAGTCGGTGACGCGGCGCCAGGCGGCCTCCTGCCCGTCGTTCCACAGGCCCGCGCAGCCGGGGGTGATCCGGCCCTCGGGGCTGACGCAGACCATCTCGGTCATGACCAGGCCGGCGCCGCCGAGGGCGCGGGCGCCGAGGTGGACGAGGTGGAAGTCGCCGGGGGTGCCGTCGGTGGCGGAGTACATGTCCATCGGAGAGACCACGACCCGGTTGCGCAGGGTCAGCCCGCGCAGGGTGAAGGGGGTGAACATGGGCGGTGTGTCCGGCCCGGTGCCGAACTCCCGCTCCACGGAGGCGGTGAAGTCCGCGTCGCGCAGCCGCAGGTTGTCGTGGGTGACCCGGCGGCTGCGGGTGAGCAGGTTGAAGGCGAACTGCCGGGGCGGCTGGGCGGCGTACTGCTCCAGGTGCTCGAACCACTCCAGGCTGGCCCGCGCCGCGCGCTGCGTGCTGGCGACCACCGGCTTGCGCTCGGCCTCGTAGGCGGCGAGCGCCTCCGGGACGCCGGGCTGCTCGTGCAGGCAGGCGGCGAGGGCGAGGGCGTCCTCCATGGCGAGCTTGGTGCCGGAGCCGATGGAGAAGTGCGCGGTGTGGGCGGCGTCGCCGAGCAGCACGATGTTCCCGTGCCGCCAGCTTTCGTTGACGACGGTGGTGAAGGCGATCCAGCGGGAGCGGTTGCCGCGCAGGCTGTGGCCGTGCAGGGCGTCGGCGAAGATCTTCTCGCAGCGGGCGATCGACTCGGCCTCGTCCAGCCGGTCCAGCCCGGCGCGCCGCCAGACGTCCTCGTGCATCTCGACGATGAAGGTGCTGACGCCGGGCCGGTACGGATAGCCGTGGGCCTGCATCACGCCGTGCTCGGTCTCGGCGATCTCGAAGCGGAAGGCGTCCAGGGCGAGGTCGGTGGCGAGCCAGATGTAGCGGCAGCGGTGCCCGGTGAGGGTGGGCCGGAAGACGGCGGCGTGGGCGCCGCGGGTGGCGCTGCCCGCGCCGTCTGCGGCGACGACGAGGTCGTGGTCGCGGGCCAGCCGTTCGGCGGCCGGGGCGAGTTCGCGGGTGCGGACGGTCACGCCGAGGTCGCGGCAGCGGTCGTGGAGGATCGCCAGCAGCGTGCGCCGGTCCACCGCCGCGAAGCCGTGGCCGCCGGAGGTGACGGCACGACCGCGGTGGTGCACGTCGATGTCGTCCCAGCGGGTGAACTCCCGTTCCAGGGCCCGGAAGACGACGGGGTCGGCGTGCTCGATGCCGCCGAGCGTCTCGTCGGAGAGCACCACACCGAAGCCGAAGGTGTCCTCGGGCGCGCCGCGCTCCCAGACGGTGATGTCGCGTTCCGGGTCGAGGCGTTTGAGCAGCGCGGCGGCGTAGAGCCCGCCGGGGCCGCCGCCGATGATGGCCACCCGCACGGCTACCGGCCCTTCCAGTTGGGGCTGCGCTTCCCGGTGAACGCCGCGTGGAACTCGGCGTAGTCCTCGCTGGTCATCAGGAGGGCCTGGGTCGCGGCGTCCATCTCCACGGCGGCGCCGAGCGGCATGTCGAGCTCCGCGGTGAGCAGGGCCTTGGTCTGCGCGTACGCCAGCGCTGGGCCGGTGGCCAGGCGTTTGGCGAGGGCGGCGGCGCTCGCGTCCGCCTGGCCGTCGTCGACGAGTTCGCTGACCAGGCCGATGCGGTCGGCCTCGGCGGCGCCCAGGGTGTCGCCGAGCATCAGCAACCGGGTGGCGTGGCCGAGGCCCACCATGCGCGGCAGCAGGTAGGCGGCGCCCATGTCGGCGCCCGCGAGGCCGACCTTGGTGAAGAGGAAGGCGAAGCGGGCGGAGCGCTCGACGATCCGGAAGTCGGAGGCGAGGGCGATGACGGAGCCGGCTCCCGCCGCGACGCCGTGGACGGCCGTGACGACGGGGAAGGGGGCCTCGCGGATGGCGCGGACGACCTGTCCGGTCATGCGGGTGAAGTCCAGGAGCTGTCCGGCGCCCATGGCGAGGGTGGCGCCGATGATCTCGTCGACGTCCCCGCCGGAGCAGAAGCCGCGGCCGGCCCCGGCGAGCACCAGCACCCGGGTGTCGCCGTGGTGCGGCAGCTCGGTGAGCAGGTCGCGCAGGTCGGCGTAGGCGCCGAAGGTGAGCGCGTTGAGCTTGTCGGGGCGGTCGAGGGTGACGGTGACGACGCCGTCCGCGCGCTCGACCCGCAGGTGCCGCCATTCCTCGGTACGGCCTGCGGAGCCTCGGTAGGGGCTCATGGGCACGTCCTCCTTCACGGGGGAGGCAGGCTTGCCAACACCGCGAAGTTATCACTCCTTCGTGACCGCCGTCACGAGTGCGCGATAAGCGCGGCGCCTCACACGCCTCCCAGCGTGGCGACGAGGACGGCCTTGATGGTGTGCATCCGGTTCTCGGCCTGGTCGAAGACGATGGAACGCGCCGACTCGAAGACCTCGTCGGTGACCTCCAGCGAGGTCAGCCCGTGCCGTTCGTGGATCTCCCGGGCGAGGGTGGTACCGAGGTCGTGGAAGGCGGGCAGGCAGTGCATGAACTTCGCCTCGGGACGGCCGGTGGCCCGCAGCACGTCCGAGGTCACGGCGTACGGCTTCAGCAGCGCGATGCGCTCGTCCCAGACCTCGGCGGGCTCGCCCATCGACACCCAGACGTCGGTGTGGACGAACTCCGCGCCGGCGACGCCCTCGGTGACGTCCTCGGTCAGGGTCACGCGGGCGCCGGTGACCTCCGCCAGGCGCCGGGCCTCGGCGACGACGGAGTCGTCCGGCCACAGCCGCTCCGGGGCGACGATGCGTACGTCCATGCCGAGCAGGGCCCCGGTGACCAGGAGCGAGTTGCCCATGTTGGAGCGGGCGTCGCCGAGGTAGGCGTAGGCGGTCTCCTCCAGCGATGAGCGGGAGTGCTCGGCCATGGTGAGCACGTCGGCGAGCATCTGGGTGGGGTGCCACTGGTCGGTGAGGCCGTTCCACACGGGCACCCCTGCGTGGGCGGCCAGCTCCTCGACGACCTCCTGGCCAGTGCCGCGGTACTCGATGCCGTCGTACATCCGGCCGAGCACACGGGCGGTGTCCTTCACCGACTCCTTGTGGCCGAGCTGGGAGCCGGCCGGGTCCAGGTAGGTCGTGGAGGCGCCCTGGTCGGCCGCGGCGACCTCGAAGGCGCAGCGGGTGCGGGTGGAGGTCTTGGCGAAGATCAGGGCGATGTTCCGGCCCGCGAGCCGCCGGACCTCGGCCCCCGCCTTCTTGGCCGCCTTCAGCTCGGCGGCCAGCTCCACCAGCCCGCGGAACTCCTCGGGGGCGAAGTCCAGCTCCTTGAGGAAGTGGCGGCCCGTGAGGTCGATGGCCATGGGGGCTCCTAGGTCGGGGTCGGCCGGGTGCCGAACATGAGTGCGCCGGGACCGTGGAAGTCTATACGAATAAACGCATCCTTATACAGCCCGGCGGCCACGGCCACGGCCAGGACCGCCCCCGTCAGACCGGGTCCCGCTCGATGGGGCAGCTCATGCAGCGCGGGCCGCCGCGGCCGCGCCCCAGCTCGCTCCCGGGGATCTCTATGACCTCGATGCCGCGCTTGCGCAGGAAGGTGTTGGTGGTGACGTTGCGCTCGTACGCCAGGACGACGCCCGGCTCCAGGGCGAGCACGTTGCACCCGTCGTCCCACTGCTCGCGCTCGGCGGAGTGCACGTCCTGGGTCGCGGTGAGCACCCGGATGTCGTCGAGGCCCAGGGCCGCCGCGATGGCCCGGTGCATGTGCTCCGGCGGGTGGTCGGTGACCTTGAGGTCGCGCTCCCCGGCGCCCGGCTCGATGGTGTACGAGCGCAGCATCCCCAGGCCCGCGTACTTGGTGAAGGTGTCCCCGTCGACCATGGTCATCACGGTGTCCAGGTGCATGAAGGCACGGCGCTTGGGCATGTCCAGGGCCACGATCGTGGTGGCCGACCCCGCGTTGAACAGGCGCTGGGCCAGCATCTCCACGGCCTGCGGGGTGGTGCGCTCGCTCATGCCGATCAGGACGGCGCCGTTGCCGATCACCAGGACGTCGCCGCCCTCGATGGTGGACGGGTAGGCCGCCTGGCCCTCGGACCACACGTGGAAGGAGCCGCCCGCGAAGAGCGGGTGGTGGCGGTAGATCGCCTCGTAGTTGATCGTCTCGTGCCAGCGGGCCGGCCAGCGCATCGCGTTGATGCTGACCCCGTCGTACACCCAGGCCGAGGTGTCCCGGGTGAAGATGTGGTTGGGCAGCGGGTCGAGCAGGAATCCGTCCAGGTCCATCACGTGGAAGCGGACCGAGGTCGGCTCGGCGAAACGGGCCAGGAACTCCCGCTTGGTCATGCCGCCGACCAGGGCCTCGGCCAGCTCGGCCGCGGACAGCTCGTCGAAGGCGGCGCGCAGGTGGTCGGTGACCACCGGGCCGTACTCCTTCTCGTCGAAGACCCGGTCCAGCACCGTGCGCCGGGCCTCGGGCAGGGCCAGCGTCTCCCGCAGCAGGTCACCGAAGAGGTGCACGGCCACGCCCCGGTCGCGCAGCACGTCGGCGAAGCCGTCGTGCTCGGCGCGGGCCCGGCGCACCCACAGGACGTCGTCGAAGAGCAGGGCGTCCTTGTTCGACGGCGTGAGCCTTTTCAGCTCCAGGTCGGGGCGGTGGAGGATGACGCGGTGCAGCCGCCCTGCCTCGGAGTCCACATGGAATGCCATGGAGCTAGACATTCCCACTTGGCAGGGGTTTACCGCCAGGGAGGGGCGGGCACCCGGGTGCCCGCCCCTCACCCGTCACAGCCGGGGGTCCACCGGCTCGGACTCCAGGGCCAGGACGGCGAAGACCGCCTCGTGCACACGCCACAGCGGCTCGCCCGCGGCCAGCCGGTCCAGCGCCTCCAGGCCCAGCGCGTACTCGCGCAACGCGAGGGAACGCTTGTGGCCCAGGGCCCGGGAGCGGAGCCTGACCAGCTGGTCGGGCCCGGTGTACTCCGGACCGTAGATGATCCGCAGGTACTCCCGGCCGCGGCACTTGATGCCGGGCTGGACCAGGCGGTTGCCGTCCTCGGTGCGTGCCAGGGCCTGGAGCGGCTTGACGACCATGCCCTCGCCGCCGGCCTCGGTCAGCTCCAGCCACCACCGCGTGCCGGCGGCCACCGACTCCTCGTCGCGGGTGTCGACGAGCAGCCTGCGGGTCTCCTGCAGCAGCCCCGTCGGGTCGTTCGCGACCAGGCGGTCGATGAGGGCCAGCTGTTCGTCGTGCGGGAGCGCGGCGAGGCTGCGGCCCTGGGCGGCCAGGACCTGGAAGGGCGCGAGACGCACCCCGTCCAGGCCCTCGGTCGTCCAGCAGTAGCGCCGGTACGCCTCGGTGAAGGCGGCGGCGTCCGCGGACCGCCCGCGCTGCCGCTCCAGCAGCCCCGCCACGTCGGTGCCCCGCGCGACGGCGGACTCCAGGGCGGCGAGCGCGCCGGGGAAGACCGCGCCGGAGGCCGCGCCCACGGCGGCGTACTGCTTGCGCAGCAGGCCGGAGGCCTTCAGCGACCAGGGCATCAGCTCGGCGTCGAGCAGCAGCCAGTCCGTGCCGAGCTCGTCCCACAGCCCGGCGGCGGTGACGGAGGCCCGCAGCCGCTCCAGGACCTGTTCGGTGACGGCCGGGTCGTCGAAGAACGGACGGCCCGTGCGGGTGTGCAGGGATCCCGTCACGCCGCCGGTCACGCCGAAGTGCTCAGCGGCCGCCTCCGCGTCGCGGCACACCAGCGCCACGGCGCGGGAGCCCATGTGCTTCTCCTCGCAGAGCACCTGGCCGATGCCGTCCGCCCGGTAGGCGGCGAACGCCTCGTGCGGGTGCTCCAGGTAGCCCTCCAGCTGCGAGGTCGCGCACGGCGACATCGTCGGCGGCAGGTACATCAGCAGCCGCGGGTCCACCGCGAACCGGCTCATGACCTCCAGCGCGGCGGCCGCGTTCTCCTCGCGGACGGCGACCCGGCCGTGGTGCACGGTCTCCACCACACGGCGGCCGCTGACATCGGCGAGGTCGAGCGGCCGCCCGTCCTGGCCGCCGGGGGCCTCGCTCGCCAGCGGCTTGGCCGGCTCATACCAGACCCGCTCCGCGGGGACATCGACGATCTCGCGCTCGGGCCACCGCAGGGCCGTCATCCGGCCGCCGAAGACGGCGCCGGTGTCGAGGCAGATCGTGTTGTTGATCCACGAGGTGCTCGGCACGGGCGTGTGGCCGTAGACGACGGCGGCGCGGCCGCGGTAGTCCTCCGCCCACGGGTAGCGCACGGGCAGGCCGAACTCGTCGGTCTCGCCGGTGGTGTCGCCGTACAGGGCGTGCGAGCGGACCCGGCCGGAGGTACGGCCGTGGTACTTCTCGGGCAGGCCGGCGTGGCAGACGACCAGCTTGCCGCCGTCGAGCACGTAGTGGCTGACGAGTCCGCCGATGAACTCGCGCACCTGCTCCCGGAAGGCGGGGTCCTTCTCGTCCTCCTTCTCCAGTTGCTCGATGGTCTCGGCGAGGCCGTGGGTGTGCTGGACCTTCTTGCCGCCGAGCCAGCGGCCCAGCTTGTTCTCGTGGTTGCCGGGCACGCACAGGGCGTCGCCTGCGGCGACCATGCCCATGACGCGGCGCAGCACGCCGGGGCTGTCGGGGCCGCGGTCGACGAGGTCTCCGACGAAGACGGCGGTGCGGCCCTCGGGGTGCACGCCGTCGACGTAGCCCAGCTTGCCGAGCAGGGTCTCCAGCTCGGAGCTGCAGCCGTGGACGTCGCCGATGATGTCGAACGGGCCGGTGAGCTCGCGCTTGTCGTTGTAGCGGCGCTCCAGCACGACCTCGGCCGCCTCGACCTCCTCGGTGCCGCGCAGGATGTGCACCTTGCGGAAGCCCTCGCGCTCCAGCTGCCGCAGGGAGCGGCGCAGCTCGCGCTGCTGGCGCTGCACGACGTGCCGGGGCAGGTGCGCGCGGTCGGGACGGGAGGCGTTCCGCTCGATGCAGACCTGCTCGGGGACGTCGAGGACGATCGCGATGGGCAGCACGTCGTGCTCGCGGGCGAGCCGGACGAGCTGGCGGCGGCTCTCCTGCTGCACGCTGGTGGCGTCGATGACGGTGAGCCGGCCGGCGGCGAGCCGCTTGCCGGCGATGTAGTGCAGCACGTCGAAGGCGTCGCCGGTGGCGGCCTGGTCGTTCTCGTCGTCGCTGACGAGTCCGCGGCAGAAGTCCGAGGAGATCACCTCGGTGGGCTTGAAGTGGCGCCGGGCGAACGTCGACTTGCCGGAGCCGGTGGTGCCGACCAGGACCACGAGGGACAGGTCGGTCACCGGGAGGGTGCGCTTGCCGGTCATGCGGACGTGACCTCCTTCGCAGTCGTGGTGGTGGTCGTGGTGGCGGTCGTGGTCTGGGTGATCGTGGCGGTCGTGGTGGTCAGGGTGAAGACGGCCATCTGGGTGGGCGGGCCGACCTCGGGGTCGTCGGGACCCACGGGGACGAAGCGGACGCCGTAGCCGTGGCGGCCGGCGACCTGTTCGGCCCACGCGCGGAACTCCTCGCGGGTCCACTCGAAGCGGTGGTCCGCGTGCCGGACGTGCCCGGCGGGCAGCGTCTCCCAGCGCACGTTGTACTCGACGTTCGGCGTGGTCACGAGCACCGTCGCGGGGCGTGCCGAGCCGAAGACGGCGTACTCCAGGGCGGGCAGCCGGGGCAGGTCGAGGTGTTCGACGACCTCGCTGAGCACGGCGGCGTCGTAGCCCTTGAGCCGGGCGTCGGTGTAGGTCAGGGAGCCCTGCACCAGCCGGACGCGGGAGGACTGCCGCTCGCCCATGCGGTCCAGCCGCAGCCGCCTCGCCGCCTCGCCCAGGGCCCGGGACGACACGTCGACGCCGAGGACCTCGGTGAAGCGGACGTCCTTCAGCAGCGCGCCGACCAGCTGGCCCTGGCCACAGCCGAGGTCGAGGACACGGCC
Source organism: Streptomyces sp. NPDC058864 (assembly GCF_042742985.1). Classification (NCBI taxonomy): domain Bacteria; kingdom Bacillati; phylum Actinomycetota; class Actinomycetes; order Kitasatosporales; family Streptomycetaceae; genus Streptomyces; species Streptomyces sp. NPDC058864. The sequence continues at coordinate 218,278 of NZ_JBHYMQ010000004.1, forward strand.
CGCCCCGGCGTCGCGCAGCTCCGCCAGGATCGCCTCGCGGCGCTGCACCGCCAGTGGCAGCGGCTTCTCCTCGGTGTCCACCTCCTCGTCCACGGCGTTGTCCAGCTCCTCGGCCTCGCTGTCGTCCGCCTCGGCGAGCCGGGCCAGCTCCAGCCGCTCCATGGCCTGCCGGGTCAGCGACCAGCGGCGGGACAGGTAGCGGCTGGTGATCAGCCGCTGCTCCGGGTGGGCGGCGAGCCATCCGTCGCCCATGCGCAGCAGCTTGTCGACCTCGTCGGGCGACACCCAGTAGTGCTTGGCGTCGTCCAGGACCGGCAACAGTACGTACAGGTGCCGCAGGGCCGCGGACAGCCGCAGCTCGCCCTCGAGGGCCAGCCGCACGTAGCGCGACTCGCCCCACGCGGGGAACATCTCGTCCAGTGCGACCGGTTCGGCCTCGACGGTCCAGCCCAGCGGCTCGAAAAGCCGGCGCACGAGAGCGGCGCCGCCGCGCGCGGGCACGGCGGGGATCTCGATCCGCAGTGACAGGGGCTGCGCGGCCCGCTCGGGGCGGGCGTCGCAGACGCCTCTCAGGGCGCTGACGAACACCGTGCGGAGGGCGACCGCCAGCAGCGACGAGGCGGCGTACGGCCGGTCGTTGACGTACTGGCCGAGCGCGGAGTCGGGGGCCCCGCCCCGGCCCTTGCCCTTGCCTCGCCGGACCAGCGCCACCGGATCGACCTCCAGCAGCAGCGCGGCGGTGCACCGTTGCTCGGACGCCACGGGGTAGAAGACGTGGGCGTCGCCGTAGGAGGTCGAGAAGACCTGGGCCTTGTCGGGATGCTTGTGCAGCAGGAAGCCGAGGTCCGTGGCGGGCAAGCCGCCGCTGCCGGTGGTCGTTATCGTCAGGAACACCGCCTGAGTATCGCCTGCCCGCCGTGGCCCCGAACAGCGGTTTTCCCCGGCTGGGGGGCGAGGACGGAGGCGAGGGCGGATATCTGCGCGGGCCCGACCCGGCAGCATCCCCCGATGAGCCGGGCACCGGCCCGCTGCCAGGCGGACGCCAGGTCCGGGTCGAAGGCCGGAGCGCCGCTCCAGGTGCGGCCCCGTTCGTCCCAGGCCTCGCCGCTGTTGGGGTAGACGACCACGGGCAGGTCCACGGTCGCCGCCGCCGTCTCGACCGCCCGGGCGGCGTCCGCCGGGTCGCAGCAGTTGACGCCGACGGCGATCACCTCGTCGGTGTCCGCGGCGATCCGGAAGGCCTCCTCCAGGGGCTGCCCGGCCCGGGTCGCCCCGTCCGCGACGGTGTAGCTCAGCCAGACCGGCACCCCGAGGCCTTCGACGGCCCTCAGCAGCGCCTCCGCCTCATCGGTGTCCGGCACGGTCTCCAGCGCCAGGACGTCCGGGCCCGCCTCGGCCAGCGTCTCGATCCTGGGCCGGTGGAAGCGCTCCAGCTCCGCGACGGCCAGCCCGTAGCGGCCCCGGTACTCGCTGCCGTCCGCGAGCATCGCGCCGTACGGTCCCACGGAGGCCGCCACCCACACGTCCTCGCGGTCACGGGCGGCGGCACGAGCGAGGGCGACGCTGCGCCGCAGCAGGGCGGTCGTCCCCTCCCGCCCGATGCCGCGCGCTGCGAACCCCTCGTAGGTGGCCTGGTAACTGGAGGTGATGAGCACCCGCGCGCCCGCCCGCACGTAGGCGGTGTGCGCCGCCTCGATCTGCTCCGGCTCGTCGGCGAGCAGCCGGGCGGACCAGAGGGCGTCGTCGAGGTCGCAGCCCTGGTCGGCGAGCTGGTTGGACAGCCCGCCGTCGAGGACGACGGTGCCCTCGGCGAGGGCCTGCGCCAGGGGCCGGGCGGGTGCGGGCATCGCGGGTGCTCCTTGCGTGGTGTGCCGGGCTCAGCCGAGCTGCGACTGGACCTCGGAGGCGATCAGTTCCAGGTGCCCGAGGTCGCTCAGGTCCAGGATCTGCAGGTAGAAGCGGGTGGCGCCGAGCTCGGCGTAGCGGCCGATCTTGTCGACGACCTCGGCGGGGGAACCGGCGAGGCCGTTGGCCTTGAGCTCGTCGACCTCACGGCCGATGACCGCGGCCCTGCGGGCGACCTCGGCGTCGTCCTTGCCGACGCACACGACGAGGGCGTTGGAGTAGACGATCTCGTCCTTGCCCCGGCCTTGCTCCTCGGCGGCCTCCCGCACCCGGGCGAACTGTGAGGCGGTGTCCTCCAGGGAGCCGAAGGGCAGGTTGAACTCGTCCGCGTAGCGGGCCGCGAGCCGCGGGGTGCGCCTGGCACCGTGGCCGCCGATGAGGACCGGGAGCTTCGCCTGGGCCGGCTTGGGCAGGGCGGGCGAGTTCTCCACCGTGTAGTGCGTGCCCTTGAAGTCGAAGGTCTCGCCGACCGGGGTCTCCCAGAGGCCGGTGACGATGGCGAGCTGCTCCTCCAGCCTGGCGAACTTCTCCTTCGGGAACGGGATGCCGTACGCGGCGTGCTCGTCCGCGTACCACCCGGCGCCCAGGCCCAGCTCGACCCGGCCGCCCGACATCTGGTCCACCTGCGCGACCTGGATGGCGAGCACACCCGGCAGCCGGAAGGTGGCGGCCGTCATCAGCGTGCCGAGCCGGATCCGCTTGGTCTCGCGGGCGAGGCCGGCCAGGGTGATCCACGCGTCGGACGGCCCCGGCATGCCGTCGACGTCGCCCATCTTGAGGTAGTGGTCGGAGCGGAAGAAGGCCTCAAAGCCGAGCTCCTCGGTCGCCTTGGCGACGGAGAGCAGGGTGTCGTACGAGGCCCCTTGCTGGGGCTCGGTGAAGATTCGAAGATCCATGGCTCCATCCTGCACCTCTTCGCCCGGATTCGATCGGCAACCTGTCGCGTGTGGCACCCTCCCGGACAGGGGACGACAGCAATCCGCCAACTCCGCTTCCGCAGAGCGGACTTGGTGCTCATGCGCCCTCCCGCTGCCGTGCCTCGACCGCGCGCAGGAGCACTCCCACCCGGTCCTTGGACTCGTCGGCGGCATCGACCGCCTCGATGCACTGCCAGTACTCCGTCTCGCTCTCGGCGGTGCAGGCCACCGAGACCAGGGCCATGCCCAGCTCCGACAGCAGTTCGCGCAGCTCGCGCAAGGTCCCGGCCGGTTCGCGCACTTCGGTGAGCATGGCCGCGCGCAACGGCCCGGAGGTCACACCCGGCGGTCCCGTGGCGCCGCACGCCCGGCCGCCCGCCTCGCAGACGGAGAAGCCGGCGGTGCGCAGCTCGGGCGCCCCGTGGAGCGCGAGGTGGCTGCCGATGGCCTCCGTCAGTGCCTGCACCTGCCAGGCCTCCGCCATCAGCTCACGCTCGGTCCCGCCGCCGCGCAGCGCCTCCCGCGTGGCCCTGATCAGCCGTACCGCGTCCATCACGACGCACCCCCGCTCCGTTTCCACCCCGCCGTCCGTTCCTCACTCAGCGTGACGGATCGTGACGAGAGGCGGAAGTGGCCGGTTTCTGCCTGTGGACAACGCGGTCACCCGTCCGTGTGAGCGGCGCGCCGTGCGTCAGTCCCCGGCCCCCGGCAGAGGGAAGCGCAGCTCGTTGCGGTCGATCTTGGCGGACAGGGCCTCCAGCACGTCCACGCCGAGCACCTCGCAGAACTGCAGCAGGTACGCGAGCACGTCCGCCACCTCGTCCCGCACCCGGTGCGCGCTGTCGGGGTCCTCCATCACCCCCGCCGCCTGTTCGGGGGTGAGCCACTGGAAGATCTCCAGGAGCTCGGAGGCCTCGACGCTCAGGGCCGCGGCCAGGTTCTTGGGTGTGTGGTACGGCTCCCAGCGCCGGGCGGCCGCGAAAGCGGCCAGCCTGCGCTGCAGCGCGTGCAGATCCTCGGTCACACCCGCAGGTCTACCCCATCGCCGCCGCGTGCTGCGGCGGGGCCTGCCCGGCCGGCGGGGTCCCGGCGGCAGGCGCATGCGGGCCCGTCCCCTGCACCGGCACGCGTTCCCGGTCCGCCGCCGCGCCCCCGAGGCGCAGCAGGGTCGTCCCCTCCGCCCCCTCGGCCACGGAGGGGTCGTGCACCGTGCCGAGCAGCCTGATGTGACCGCGTTCGGCGACCTGCGCGGCCAGCGCCAGCAACTGCCGCGACTGTGCCCGGTCCAGACCGACGTCCAGGCCGTCCGCCAGCACGGTGAGGACCTGCACGGCGTCGGGCACCTCTCCGCTGGTGTCCACCTCCAGCACGCCCGGCCCGGTCAGCAGCACCAGCGCCAGCGCGAGGAAGCGCAACTCCCCGTCGCCGAGCCGGTCCACCGGCACCAGCCCCAGCGGTCCCCGGTCGACGGCCGCCACCACGGACTCCGCGTACGCCCCCGTCCCCGGCTCACCGGCGGGGATCACCGTCAGCCCTTCTACGGGCGGGCTGCACACCGCCCGCAGCGCGCCGACCAGCGCCGCGTGCCGTGTACGGCACTCGCCCTGGGTGCGGCGCAGCACCGCCGAGAGGTTGTCGCAGCCGCCGCGGAGCAGGCCGTCCGCCACCCGCGCGGGCTCGCGCATCGTGTGCGGCCGGGGGTCGACGGGGAACACCCCGCGCAGCGCGAGCACCGTCTGCTCGGCGGCGGCGAGCACCAGCCGCTGCCCCTCGGTCGTGCCCGCGACGCGCAGCGGCAGCAGGGAGGTGGCCAGCCGGTCGTCCGGCAGCGGGGCCCGGGTCACCGGGACCAGTCCCGCCGTGTGCCAGGCCGCCTGCACCGTACGCCGCCCCGGGTCGCGCAGCGCGGTGGCGAGCAGGGTCTCCCCGGCGCCGGTCAACCGCTCACCGACGATGCGCAGTTCGGGTTCGGTCTGCACGGCGACGTCGAGCGCGACGGGGCCGACGGAGCCGTCCACCGTGCAGCCGATGCGGAAGCCGCGCCGGCCCTCGGCGTCCGGTCTGGCGGCGTGGGGCACGCACGCCGCCACTCCCCCGCGCACGCCGTCGAACGCCATGGCCAGTTCCTCGCCGGCGGCGAGCCGGCCGAGCAGGCCGAGCCCCTCCAGGACGCTGGACTTGCCGGTTCCGCTTCCCCCCGCCAGCACGGTGAGCGGCCCGAGCGGGAAGCTCGCGCCGCGGTGCGACTTGAAGGCGGAGAGCCGCAGTTCGGTGACGACCGGGCGGTCACGCTTCGTGCTCATGGAGGCGAACGTATCGGCGGCATCCGGTGCCGAACCGTTCCGCCGGGCCGGCGGTCCTCCGAAAGTGGGTAAGCCCGGCGAGGCGGCGGTTAATGTGGCGGGGTGACCGGATACGTGGCGCTCCTGCGCGGGATCAACGTCGGGCCGACGACCAGGCTCCCGATGCAGGACCTGCACCGGCTGCTGGAGGAGATCGGCGGCGCGTCCGTGCGCACCCATCTGCAGAGCGGCAACGCCCTGTTCGAGCACGAGCAGGCCGATCCGGGGAAGCTCGCGGAAGCGCTGGAGGCGGCCGTCGCCGCGGCGTTCGACGGGCGGAAGGTGCCGTGCGTCGTCCGCGAGGCCGCCGGGCTGGCCGGGGTCGTCGAGCGCAACCCGTTCGACATGACGGGCGTCGACCCGGCGCGCTTCCTGGTCACCTTCCTTTCGGGGCCGGTCGAGCCGGACCGGCTCGCGGACCTCGACCCGGCCGGCTTCGCGCCCGACGAGTTCCGCCCGGGGGAGCGCGAGATCTACGTGCACTGCCCGAACGGGGTGCAGAAGACCCGCCTCTCCCACGCGCTGTGGGAGAAGCGCCTCGGCCTGACGGCCACGGCCCGCAACTGGAACACCGTGACCCGCCTCGTGGCGATGGCCGCGGAGTGACGGGGCGGGGCCGGCGTGCGCCCCGTCACCCCTCCCGGTTCAGCCCAGGCCCCAGCCCGTCCCGAGCCGGTAGGCCGCACAGAGGTTGACGTCGAGCATGTAGGCGGCGGCCGTGCCGCACTGCGCCGCCCCGCTGCCCGGGTCGACGGGCTGGCCGTGGCCCATGCCCGTGATGCTGTACGTCTCGACGGCCGCGGCGCCGGAGGCGTCCCGGTACGTCCGGTGGGGGAAGCCCGCGACGATGTCGGAGGCGTCGGCGGTCTGGTCGGTGCCGTGCACGTCCGTCCACTGCCGCACGAGGTCGTCCATGTTGACGGGCTTGACCGTGTAGTCGGCGGTGCCCTGGAAGACGCTCAGCCGCGGCCACGGGCCCGTGTACCCGGGGAATGCGGCGCGGACCCGGCCGCCCCACTGGCCGGGCGTCTGCGTCGCGCCAACGTACATGCACACGTACGGCGAGCCCGCCGCCTGCGCGCAGCCGTACGGCAGCCCGGCGACCACGCCGCCCGCGGCATACACGTCGGGGTAGGCCGCCATCATCACCGCGGTCATCGCGCCGCCCGCGGAGAGCCCGGTCACGTACACCCGTGACGGATCGGCACCGGTGTCGGTGACCTGGCGGGCGGTCATCTGCCGGATGGAGAGGGCCTCGCCCTGGCCGCGCGCGATGTCACCGCTCTGGAACCAGTTGAAGCACTGGCTGAGGTTGTTGGCCGAGGTCTGCCCGGGCAGCACCACGGAGAAGCCCCAGCGGTCGGCCAGGGCGGTCCAGCCGCTCTGGGTGCCGTACCCCTGGGCGTTCTGGGTGCAGCCGTGGAGGGCGACGACGACCGGCCGGCCCTGCGGCAGCCCGGCGGGGACGTAGCGGTACATCCGCAGCGCGCCCGGGTTGCTGCCGAAGCCGGTCACCTCCTCGATCGTCCCGGCGGCGTGGGCGGGCCGGACGGGGACGAGCGCGGCGAGGAGCGCCACGAGGACGGCGAGCAGGGCGGCGCGCGGGCGGCCCCGTTGGAGTGCGGCTCTGAGTAAGGTCATGCGCCGGACGGTAGGAGCGCCGCGGCGCCCGCGACATGGCCCGGGGCACCACAACGCGGACGCCGCGCGTGGTGCCCCGGAACCTTCGGGCGCACCGGTGCCCGGGCATTGCCGGGGGTTCGCCGCAGCCCTCCCGGTAGTGGCCGAAGGCGTACCCCAGGACGCCCTCGCCGCCGGTCGGGGAGGGCAACCGGATTACCCCCGGCCGGCGGCACCCTGGCGGCTCAGGGGACGAGGACCATGCGGAAGCGCGCGGCGCCCGACATCATGCGGGCGAACGCCTCGTTGACCTCCTCCAGCGGCACCGTCTCGGTCATCGGGCGGATCCCGGCGAGCGCGCTGAACTCCATCGTGTGCTCGACGTCGCGCGAGGTGCCGGACGGATGGCCGACGACCGAACGGGACGACAGGATCAGCTGGGCCGGCGTGATCGGCAGCGGCTCGGAGTCGATGCCGATGACGATCAGCTGCCCGCCGGGCTGCAGCCCCTCGACTCCGGCCGCCATGGCCTGCGAGTTGGAGGCCGTGGCGAGCACGACGGTGGCCCCGCCGAGGGCCTGCAGTTCCTTGGCCGGGTCGCCGGCGGAGCTGTCGACGTAGTGGTGGGCGCCGAGCTGCATGGCCAGTGCCCGCTTCTCCTCGCCGCGCGCGACGGCGACCGTCTCGAACCCGAACTTGGCCGCGTACTGCACCGCCAGGTGCCCGAGGCCGCCGACGCCGACCACCGCGACGAGGTCGCCGGGCCTGGCGGAGCTCCTCTTGAAGGCGTTGTACGTGGTGACGCCGGCGCAGCCGAGCGGGGCGGCGTCGACCGCGGTCAGGCCGTCGGGGATCCGGGCCAGCGCGTTGACCGGGGCGACCATGTGGGTGGCGTAGCCGCCCTCGTACGCCCAGCCGGGCACCTGGAGGTTCCGGCAGTTGATGAAGTGGCCCTCGCGGCAGGGCGGGCAGTGCCCGCAGTGACCGCCGAACCAGCCGACCTCCACACGGTCGCCCACCGTCCAGTACCGCACGCCCTCACCGAGGGCGTCGATGCGCCCGGCGACCTCGTGGCCGGTGACCAGGGGGAACGTGACGTGCGGGACGGCGTTGTGCACAAAGCCGGCGTCGCTGTGACAGACGCCCGAGGCCTCCACCGCGATCCGGACATGGCCGGGGCCGGGCTCCGGCAGCTCGCGCTCGACGATTTCGAATGGTCGGCCCGGTTCGGAGACCTGGGCCACCCGCATGGAGTTCATTGCCCGTCCGCTGTGTGAGGGGTTGCGGCGCGTAGCGCCCTTCCCACCCATCGTGACCCCGGGGCGTCGTTTTCTCGCGCCGAGCGCCGGTCGCCGGGGCCGCGCGGCGAGGGCGTAGGCTGCGCCCAGCCGACCGAGGGACGATCATGAAACTACCCGCCGACCTGCTCGACCTCCTGCACCGCCCGAGCCTGTGCTTCCTTGCGACCACCATGCCGGACGGCTCGCCGCAACTGACCCAGACGTGGGTCGACACCGACGGCGAGCACGTGCTCGTCAACAGCGTGCGCAGCCATGTGAAGACCCGGAACATCGCGCGGGACCCGCGGGTGGCGGTCGCCGTCTCCGATCCGGACGACCCGTCCCGCTACTTCCAGGTCCGCGGTCGCGTGCGCGAGGTGACCACGGAGGGCGCGGAGGACCACATCGAGAAGCTCTCGCACAAGTACACCGGCGGGCCGTACCCCTGGTACGGCGGCCGTGACCAGGTGCGCGTGCTGTTCGTGATCGAGGCCGAGAGCATCAGCGGCACGGCGTGACCCGGGCGGGGCCACGACCGCCGCGGGCGGCCGCGGCCCCCGGCGCTCACCCCGTGGCGCCGGGTACGCGCTCGATGACCGCGGCCAGGTCCGTCCCCGCGGGGAGGGTGCCGAAGGCCAGGCCCCGGTCGCCGGCCAGGCGGGAGGCGCAGAAGGCGTCCGCCACCGCGGCCGGTGCGTACCGGACGAGCAGCGCGCCCTGCAGCACCAGCGCCAGGCGCTCCACGAGACGGCGGGCGCGCAGCGGGGCGTCCTCGGTGAGCACCAGCTCGCCGCGTACCCGGCGCCAGGCCTCGTCGAGGCGGGCGTCACCGCCCGCGGCGGCCTCGACCTCGGCGCGGAAGGCGTCCAGGGAGTCGGGTTCCCGGGTGAGGGCGCGCAGCACGTCCAGGGCGTTGACGTTGCCGGAGCCCTCCCAGATGCCGTTCAGCGGCGCCTCGCGGTAGAGCCGGGGCATGCCGGACGCCTCGTCGTAGCCGTTGCCTCCCAGGCACTCCAGGGCCTCGGCCACCACTGCGGGCTGCCGCTTGCAGACCCAGTACTTGCCGACGGCCGTGGCCAGCCGCAGGAACGCCCGCTCCTGCGCGTCCCCGCTCCGGGCCCGGTCGACGGCGCCGGCGACGCGCAGCGCCAGGGTGGTGGCGGCCTCGGACTCCAGCCCGAGGTCGGCGATGACGTTGCGCATCAGGGGCTGGTCGATCAGCCGGGCGCCGAACACCGCGCGGTGCCGGACGTGGTGGGCGGCCTGGGCGAGCGCGGCGCGGGTGCCTGAGGCGGAGCCGAGGATGCAGTCCAGCCGGGTCATGGTGACCATCTCGATGATGGTCCGTACGCCCTGGCCCTCGGGACCGACCAGCCAGGCCACGGTGTCGTCGAACTCCGGCTCGCTGCTGGCGTTGCTGCGGTTGCCGAGCTTGTCCTTCAGCCGCTGGATGCGGAAGGTGTTGCGGCTGCCGTCCGGCAGCACCCTGGGCACCAGGAAGCAGGACAGCCCCGCGGGGGCCTGGGCCAGCACGAGGAACAGGTCGTTCATGGGCGCGCTGGTGAACCACTTGTGCCCGCGCAGCCGCCAGGTGCCGTCCGGCCGTTCGGTGGCGGTGGTGGTGTTGGCCCGCACATCGGTGCCGCCCTGCTTCTCGGTCATCCCCATGCCGGCGAGGAGCCCGCGCTTGCCGGCGGGGGCACGCAGTCCGGGGTCGTAGACGCGGCTGGTGAGCAGCGGCTCGTACACAGCGGCCAGGTCCGGCGCGGCACGCAGCGCCGGGACGACGGCATAGGTCATGGACACCGGGCAGCCGTGGCCGGCCTCGGCGGTGCTCCACACCATGAAGCCGGCCGCGCGGGCCACGTGGGCGCCGGGCCGGTCGTCGGCCCAGGGCGCTCCGGCCAGGCCCTCGGCGAGGGCGACCTCCATGAGCGCGTGGTACGAGGGGTGGAAGTCCACCTCGTCGACGCGGTTGCCGTACCGGTCGTGGGTGCGCAGCACCGGCTCGTACCGGTTGGCCTCCTCCGCCCAGCGCTGCACCTGCTCCGATCCGGCGAGCCGGCCCAGGCGGTGCAGGTCGTCGACGTACCACCCGGCCCCCTCGCGGCGCACGCCCTCCAGCAGCACGACGTCCTCGGCGACGTCGTGGCCGACCAGCGGCGGGGCCTGGTTGGTCACCTCGTGCGTACGCGCGGCGGGGTTGCTGCGCGGCGCGGCATCTGCGATCGCGGTCATGGCAGGGCCCTTCGTGGTCGGGAGTCAGACGGCGGGCACGGCGCCCGCGCAGCGCAGGGACATCGCCACCAGTTCGGTGACGAGGTGGTCGGCGGCTCCCTCGGCGGGGGCGGACAGCGGGTCCACCAGGACCTCGCCGATGGCCCCGGTCAGGGCCGCCGCGGTGACCTCGGAATCCTGGGCGGGCAGCAGTCCGGCGGCGATCCCCTCGCGGATCACCTCGGCGAACACGGCGCGGTAGCGGCGCCGGAAGTCCAGCCGCTCCGCGCCCACGGCCGGTTCGGCCGGTGCCGCGAGCAGGGCGTGGGCCAGCCCCCGGTTCTCCATGGCGCGGCGGGCGAAGACGGTGACGCCGAGGGCCAGCCGCTGCACGGGGTCGCCACCGCCCTCGCGCAGCACCTCCCCGAGCACCTCGACCTCACGGCCCGAAGCCCGGCGGAACACCTCGACCGCGAGCGCGCCCTTGGAGGGGAAGTGCTGGTACACCGTGCCCACGGACATCCCGGCCGCGGCCGCCACCGCGGTGACGGACGCGTTCGCCCAGCCCACTTCGGCGACGACGGCCGTGGCCCGCGCCACCAGGTGTTCCCTGGCGGCGGCGAGGCGGTCCTGCACCGCGGGCGTCTTCCGGTAGGCCATGACAACAAGTGAAGCACCGTTCAGACCTTCATGCCAGCCCCGCGCCCCCGTCCCGAGGCGGCACGGGGAGGCGGTGGCGGAGCGGCGGTGCGAGGCGCCGGACGTCCTCAGCGGTGCGGCAACGGTGCTCTGGGACGACGGGAGTGCGCCGAGCCGGTCACGGTGCCGCTCGGCCGCCGCCCGCCCTCCCGGGTTCCGCTCCCCACGCCCGGAAGGTGACGCGACGTCCGTTTCACGTACCGTACGGGGAGCGGAACTCCGGCCGGGCCGCGGCCGACCCCGGTCGGATCACTCTCCGGGGTCGATGGCGGGGCGGCGGAGCTGCACCTCGGCGCCGGTCTGCTTGAAGGACTCCGCGGACACCGCGACGAGCACCGCGTCGCGGTGGAAGTCCCGGAGGTTGGTCGACCCGCAGCTGATCATGGTCGAGGTGAGCTTGGCGCGGGTGCGCTCCACGTTGTCGTACAGGCTGCCGGCATAGGGGACATAGCCGTCGACGCCCTCTTCGAAGGCCATCCGGCCGCGCTGGCCGTACCGGGCCGCGTTCTGCGCGCGCAGCGAGCCCTCGCCCCAGTACTCCTTGTACCACTGGCCGCCGATCTGGAGCTTCCGCGACGGACTCTCGTCGAGCCGGGCGAAGTAGCGGCCGAGCATGATGAAGTCCGCGCCCATCGCCAGCGCCATCGCCATGTGCGAGTCGCTCAGCAGGCCCCCGTCGCAGCACAGCGGTACGTACACCCCGGTCTCCTGGGCATAGGCGTCGCGCGCCCCGACCACGTCGAGCAGCGCGGAGGCCTGCCCGCGGCCGATGCCCTTCTGCTCCCGGGTGGTGCAGATCGCGCCGCCGCCGATCCCGACCTTCACGAACGCCGCGCCCGCGTCGGCGAGGTAACGGAAGGCCCGGCCGTCGACGACGTTGCCCGCACCGACGAAAACGGCCTCGCCGTACGCCTCCCGGGCGAATTCGAGGGTCTTCGCCTGATACACGGAATAGCCGTCCGAGGAGTCCAGGCACAGCACGTCCGCACCGGCCTCCACCAGGGCGGGAACACGGTCCTTGAAGTCACGGGAATTGATGCCCGCGCCCACCCGCAGACGCTTCTCGCCGTCCACGCTCGCGCGGTGGTACGTCTTGTGGGCCTGGTAGTCCCTCTTGAGCACCAGGGAGACCACCCGGCCCCCCTCGACCACCGGAAGGACGTCCAGGTGGTGCTGCCAGATCAGCTCGTTCGCCTCGGACAGCGAAACCGAGGCCGGCGCGGTGACCAGTCCGTTCCGGCCCCGCATCCGGCTGTCGGCGGGCTCGGCGGCTCCGTGCCGTTCCAGGTGGAAGTCGTCGAGGCTGATGATCCCCAGGAACTCGCCGTCCGCCTCCCCGTTCCCCGTCACCACGGCCACGCCCTGCTCGGTGTCGGCCAGCAGCCGGGCGACCTCCCCGAGCGGCGTCCGCGGCGCGACGGTGACGTCACCGGTCCGGAAGCCGGCCTTGTGCCGCTTCACCGCGAGGACGTCCGCGGCCTGGTCCTCGATCTGCTGGTTCTGGTGGATGAACGACAGCCCGCCGACCTGCGCCAGCGCCACCGCCAGCGCCGGTGACGACACCGCCTGCATGATGGCGCTCACCATGGGGGTGGCGACCCGGATGCCCGGCTCCTCACCGACCCGGTGACGCACCAGCGGCGCCCCGAGGTCCACTTGGTCCGGCGTGCAGTCTTCCGTGGTCAGGCCCGGAAGGAGCAGGTACTCGCTGAGCGTGCGGGAAATCTCGGGGAGGATCTTCACGTCGTCTCCAGGAGAGGAGCCTGCGCACCGGTCGACGGCGGACCGGCAAGGCTCGTGCGGGCAGTGCGGATCGACGCCGGCCGGTGGCGCACTGTCGGAAGGACGCACTCTGGAGATCCCGAGAGCGGGCGCACCCGGCGGGGCAGTGCTCGCACGCGCGGCCGAACCGGCGGCGAGGGCACGCGGACCCGATCCGCACGGTGCTGCACAGGCGCTGACTTCCATCACGCCATGCGTGATCGTATCGCGCCGCCGGGGCCCACAACGCGCTCGGCAAGGCCGTTGTCACAGGCGGGGTTTACGCTCTCCGAAAAGTGATCGACACGTGTGCGGTTCGCCCTTGGGCCGCTGAAACCGGTCGGAGGCGGCGGGGCCGTGGACGAGGACGTGGTGACGGTTTCCTACGCCGTGGGTTGGGACGCGGGCGCCCACCGTGCGTTCGGACCGCTGACGCGTGCGGAGGCGGAGGAACGGGACGCGACCGGGGACGCCTATGTGGTGCTGCACCGGGTCCCGGGTCGCGCGGTCCCCGCGGAGGTGCACCTCGTCGCCTGGCGTGACCTCTTCGTCGGGCAGTGGGTCTACGACGAGCTGGGACGGCGGACCCACGAGATCGACCTCCGGCTGCTGGAGGACGAACGCCTCTTCCTGCGGCGGTACGCGGAACGGCGGTACGCCTCACCGGAACAGCCGGACCTGGCGCCCGACGCGTGGCGGCTCACGGTGGAACTCCTCCCCGGTCGCAGAGGCACGCAGGTGCTGGAGGAACGCGGCCGGAACGGCGGTTCGTCCCACACCCTGGCCGATGTGCCGGAGGAGCGGCGGTGGCATGACCGAGGCGGTTACGGCGTTCGGGCCTCCGACGCGTCCCTGCTGCCGGAGGAGCCCGGGCCCGGCCACACGGCAGCCCGGGACGCGGCGCGCGACGACGGCGAAGAGCCCGCGTCGTTGTGGCGTCCACCGGAGCCCATGCGCATGGAGCTGCCCGTCAAGGACCTTTTCCGGCCCGGGAATCCCTTCCCCGTGGAGCCCTGGAACGGGATGGAGACGGCCGAACCGCGGCGCATCGCCATGGTGCGGATCCCGACCGGGCGTCTGGTCGTCTCCGACCCTCTCGCGAGGGACCCCCGTGAACTCGCCGAGCGCATACCCCCCGGCGAATACGCGCTGGAGACCGCCGTCGTCGTCGGTGAGGGCGAGTACGAGGGGGAGCGGTTCCCGGTCACCGAAGAGCCCGCGGTGCGCCTTCGGATCCGGGACGAGCCCGCCGTCGCCTGGGAGTTGGCCCTGAGCGAGGGTGAGGACCCCCGTCTGCTCCTCGACGGCCACGCCTACGGCTTCGGCACCGACACGGCGGCCGGCGGCTTCGCGGACGCCGCGGCCTGGGAGACGCTGTCCGCGAAGGTCAGGCGCTACTACGAGGAGCAGGGCGACGTCTCGTGCGAGCCCATCGGCGAGGGCTACCTACGTGCCGTCGACGAGGCGACCGGAAGCGACCTGGTGTCGTTCTGCACCGGGGGCGACGGGACGTGGCCGGTGTGGCTGGGCCGCGACGCCGCCGGTGCGCTCGTCTCCGTCGTGGTGGTCACGTCGTACGTCTGATGTCCTGCGCCGGCAACTCCTGCCCGACTCCGGGTCAGGCACCCTTCGCGGCCGGCTCAAGGATCGCCACACACTCCACGTGGTGCGTCATCGGGAAGAGGTCGAACGCACGCATCCGCCGCGGGGTGTACCCGGCCGCGGCGAAGTAGCCGAGGTCGCGGGCGAGCGCGGCGGGGTCGCAGGCGACGTAGGCGATGCGGCGGGGGCCGAGGGAGGCGACGTGCTCCACGGTGGCGCGGCCGGCGCCGGTGCGGGGCGGGTCCAGGACGACCAGGTCGGCCTCGGTGATCCCGGTGCGGGGCAGTACGGACTCGACCTTGCCCTGCTCGATGCGGACGCGGTCGAGGTCGCCCAGGTTGTGCCGGGCGTCCTCCACGGCGCGCTTGCCGGACTCGATGCCGAGGACGGCGCCGGTCTCGCCGACCCGCTCGGCCAGCGCGCCCGCGAACAGGCCCACGCCGCAGTAGAGGTCGAGCGCGGTCTCGCCCTTGCGCGGCATCAGGCCCTGCATGACGGCCTCGACGAGGAGCCCGGCGGCCATGGGGTGCACCTGCCAGAAGCCGCCGGAGCCGACCCGCCAGGTGCGGTCGATCGCGCGCTCGCGCACAAAGCCGCGGCCGTGCACGCGGTGGATGCCGCCCTGCTCGTCGACGCGCAGGACGGAGACGGGACGGTCCAGCTCGACAATGGGGAGCCGGGCGCCGGGGCGGGGGGTGAGGATCACCTGACGGTCCGATGAGCCGGTGGCGGCGATGGCCTCGACGGAGGCGATCCCGGACCAGTCGCGGGACTCGACGCCCAGCTCGGAGACCCCGGGGGCCGCGATCAGGCAGCGGTCGACGCGCTCCACCTCGTGGGAGCGGTGGCGGCGCAGGCCCGCGTGGCCCTCGGCGTCGACGGCGTACTGGACGCGGGTGCGCCAGGCCGGGACCTCGCCCTTGGCGACCTTGTCACCGGGGGCGGGCTCGACGGTGCCGTCCCAGCCGGCCTCTTCGGGGGTGAGGTGGGCGAGCCGCTGCAGCTGCTCGGTGATCACCTGCACCTTGAGCCGCCGCTGCGCGCCGGGGGCGGCGTGCTGCCAGTCGCAGCCGCCGCACTTGCCGGGGCCGGAGAACGGGCAGGGTGCCTCGACACGGTCCGGGGAGGCCTGCAGGACCTCGACGGCGTCGGCGCGCAGGAAGCGCGAGTCCGGGCCGCCCTCGGTGATCTGCGCGACGACCCGCTCGCCGGGCAGCGCGTGCCGGACGAAGATCACTTGCGGCCGGTCGTGGCCCGGCAGGACCGTCCGCGCGATGCAGTGGCCGCCGTGCGCGACCGGGCCAACCTCGACCTCGTAGCGCTCGCCGACGAGGGCGTCGGCCCCGGGGGCCTTCGTACGGTGCTGCATGGCGGGACGGGCTCCTGGATCACGAGGGGACACGGGGACGGCGAAGAACGAGCAGCTGACAAGTCTACGGCCCGTCGCCGCCCCCGGTTCACGCCCGGCCGCTGGGCTCCCGGCGCCGCTTGGCCGGACCCACCTCGCCGCGCCGCACGGAGCCCGGCGCGTTCCACTCGGCGCCCTTGCGGGCCCGCAGCTTGGCACGCTCCGAGGACTCCAGCTGCCAGGGCACGGAGGTGACCATGACGCCGGGGGTGAACAGCAGCCGGCCCTTGAGCCGCAGCGCGCTCTGGTTGTGCAGCAGATGCTCGTACCAGTGCCCGACCACGTACTCCGGGATGAAGATCGAGACGACGTCGCGCGGGCTGCTGCGGCGCAGGCTCTTGACGTAGTCGATGATCGGCCGGGTGATCTCGCGGTACGGCGAGTCCAGCACCTTCAGCGGCACCTCGATGCCGCGCCGGTGCCACTCGGCCTGCAGGGCCTTGGTGTCGGCCGGGTCCACGTTGATGCTGAGCGCCTCCAGTGTGTCCGACCGGAAGAGCTTGGCGTACGACAGGGCCCGCAGCGTGGGCTTGTGCACCTTGGAGACCAGGACGATGGAGTGCACGCGGGAGGGCTTGACCTCCTCCTCGCTGCGCTCCTCGGCGGCCGCGAGCTCGCTGGAGACCCGGTCGTAGTGGCGCCGGATGGCCGTCATCATGCCGTAGAAGAGCACCATGCCCAGGACGGCGACCCAGGCGCCGTGCGTGAACTTGGTGAGCAGCACGACGACGAGGACGAGCCCGGTGAAGAAGGCGCCGAAGGTGTTGATCGCCCGGGAACGGATCATGTGGCGGCGCACGGCCGGGTCGGTCTCGGTGGCCAGGTGCCGGTTCCAGTGCCGGACCATGCCGATCTGGCTGAGGGTGAAGGAGACGAAGACGCCGACGATGTAGAGCTGGATCAGCCGGGTCGAGTCGGCCCCGTAGATGTAGACCAGCACGCAGGCGAAGGCGGCGAGCAGGACGATGCCGTTGCTGAAGGCGAGCCGGTCGCCGCGGGTGTGCAGCTGGCGAGGCAGGTAGCGGTCCTGGGCGAGGATCGAGCCGAGCACCGGGAAGCCGTTGTACGCGGTGTTGGCGGCCAGGAACAGGACGAGCGCGGTGGCGCCGGCCAGGAAGACGAAGGGGATCGACCCGTCGCCGAACACGGCGGAGGCGACCTGGGCGATCACCGGGTCCTGGGTGTAGCCGGGGCCGACCGGCTTGCCGTCGACGAGCAGGTCGGCGGCCGGGTTCTCGGCCATGCGCACATTGGTGTTGATGGCGAGCGCGATGATGCCGCAGAACATGGTGACGGCCAGGACGCCCATCAGCGTCAGGGTCGTGGCGGCGTTCTTCGACTTCGGCTTGCGGAAGGCGGGCACGCCGTTGCTGATCGCCTCGACGCCGGTGAGCGCGGCACAGCCGGAGGAGAAGGCCCGCAGCAGCAGGAAGACCAGCGCGAAATTCGCGAGGTTGCCGTGCTCGGCCTTGATCGTGAAGCCGGAGGTGGGGGCGTGCATCTCGTGGCCGGTCGCGATCCGGAAGATGCCCCAGGCCAGCATGCAGAAGACGCCGAAGACGAAGGCGTAGGTGGGGATGGCGAAGATCGTGCCCGACTCGCGCACGCCGCGCAGGTTCATCAGCATGAGCAGGACGATCATGCCGATGGCGCCCAGCACCTTGTGCTCGACGAAGAACGGCACGGCCGAGCCCAGGTTCTCCACGCCGGAGGCGACCGACACGGCCACGGTGAGGACGTAGTCCACCAGCAGCGCGCTGGCCACGGTGAGCCCGGCCCGGGGCCCCAGGTTGGTCGTCGCGACCTCGTAGTCGCCGCCGCCGGAGGGGTAGGCGTGCACGTTCTGCCGGTACGAGGCGACGACGGTGAACATCAGCACGACGACCGCGACCGCGATCCAGGGGCTGAAGTGGTAGGCCGACACTCCCGCGATCGACAGGACCAGGAGCACCTCTCCGGGCGCGTACGCCACGGAGGACAGCGGGTCGGAGGCGAAGACGGGGAGCGCCAGCCTCTTGGGGAGGAGCGTCTCTCCGAGCCTGTCGCTGCGGAGCGCCCGCCCGATCAGGATCCGTTTCGGAAGGTCGGTCAGTTTGGACACCCCGCGATGTTAGAGGATCGTCAAGATTTCCGATCCGCCGCCCACCTATCAAGGGGTTACGTGCGTGTGTAGCTTTGGGCGCGGTCTGAGACCCTGAGAGGGATCGGCCCGGAATTGTTGGCAGCCGGAAGGACGGTCGTGCACGTCGTGATTATGGGGTGTGGGCGAGTGGGTTCCACTCTCGCGCACTCCCTTGAGCAGCAAGGTCATACAGTGGCCGTGGTCGACCAGGACCCGACGGCGTTCCGCCGCCTGGGCTCCGGGTTCAGCGGGCGCCGCGTGACCGGGGTCGGATTCGACCAGGACACGCTGCGCGAGGCCGGCATCGAGGAGGCGGGCGCTTTCGCGGCCGTCAGCAGTGGTGACAATTCCAACATCATCGCGGCCCGGGTGGCCCGTGAGATGTTCGGTATCGAGAACGTCGCCGCGCGCATCTACGACCCGCGGCGTGCGGAGGTGTACCAGCGTCTGGGCATCCCCACCGTCGCCACCGTCCGGTGGACCGCCGACCAGATGCTGCGCCGGCTGCTGCCGTCCGGCGCCGAGCCGCTGTGGCGCGACCCGAGCGGGGGTGTGCAGCTCGCCGAGGTGCACACGGACACCGCCTGGGTGGGCCACAAGATCAGCAGGCTCCAGGAGGAGACGGGCGTGCGCGTGGCGTTCCTCACCCGGCTGGGCGAGGCGATGCTCCCCACCTCGGAGACGGTCCTGCAGGAAGGCGACCTGGTGCACGTGATGATGCGCACCGGCGAGGTCGAACAGGTCGAGGCGGCGTTCGCCAAGGGCCCCGAGGAGGCGCACCGATGAGGGTCGCCATTGCCGGGGCGGGGGCGGTCGGCCGCTCGATCGCGGGCGAGCTGCTGGAGAACGGCCACGAGGTCCTGCTGATCGACAAGAACCCGAGCTCGATCTCGGTGGAGCGGGTCCCCCAGGCGGAGTGGCTGCTGGCCGACGCCTGCGAGATCACGTCACTGGACGAGGCCGCGCTGCAGCGCTGCAACGTGGTGATCGCCGCCACCGGTGACGACAAGGTCAATCTGGTCGTCTCGCTGCTCGCCAAGACCGAGTACGGCGTCCCGCGGGTCGTCGCCCGGGTGAACAACCCGAAGAACGAGTGGCTGTTCAACGAGGCCTGGGGCGTGGACGTGGCCGTCTCCACCCCGCGCCTGATGTCGGCCCTGGTGGAGGAGGCGGTGAGCGTCGGCGACCTCGTCCGGCTGATGCGCTTCAGTCAGGGCGACGCGAACCTGGTCGAGCTGACCCTCCCGGAGGAGGCCGCGCTGGTGGGCACCCGGGTCGGGGAGGTCGCCTGGCCGGAGGACACCTCGCTGGTCACGATCATCCGCGGCCACCGTGTGCTCACCCCCTCCAAGGACGACGCGCTCGAGGCGGGCGACGAGCTGCTGTTCGTCGCGGCCCCGCACCGCGAGGAGCAGCTGGAGGACCTGCTCTCGGTGCGCAGCGGCGAGGCCGGGGCGTAGCGCTCCGCGGGATGTACGACGAGGGGGGGGGGGGGGGCCCGGGGGGGGCGGCCGCCCCCGGCGGGGGGGCCGGGGCGGCCGCGGGGGGCGGGGGGGGGTTGGGGGGGCGGGAGTGGGGGGGGGCGGGCGGGCCGGAACCCGCGGGTTCCGGCCGCCCCTCGTGCGTTCGCCGCTGCCGGCGCGCGGCGCCGGGTCAGTTGCTGGCGGCCTCCTTGGCGGCGCGCTCGGCCTTCTCGGCGCGCTCGGCCTCCTCCATCTCCGCGATCACGTCGATCGGCGGCGGCGCCTTGGCCAGGAAGATCCAGGTCAGGTAGACGCAGAGCAGGAACGGCGGGATGCCGAGGGCGACCTTGACCCAGCCGAGCTGGGTGGCGTTCCCCCAGAAGTAGAGCGGGAAGAGGATCGCCGACTTGACGAGCAGGATGATGCCCCAGGCCCAGGTGGCCTTGGTGTACGCGACGAGCCGGCCCGGGTTCCGGGTCCGCCAGGACAGGTTCTCCTTGAGGATCGGGCCGAGCAGCAGCCCGATCAGCGGGTACTTCACCAGGGCGGAGACCACGTAGGCGACCGCGAGCCCGAGGGTGTACAGCATGCCCGGCAGGTAGAAGTTCTTCGCGTCGCCGGACATCATCGCGAACACCGCGCCGAAGGCGACGCCGAAGACGCCGCTGAAGGCGTGCTTGAGGGTCTGCCGGCGCACCAGGCGGGCCAGTGCCAGCACCAGGGAGAGGCCCAGTGCGGCGATGGCCGAGGTGTGGATGTCCCGGTTGATCGTGTAGATCAGGACGAAGACGAGGCCGGGCACCGTCGTGTCGATCATGCCCCAGACGCCGCCGAAGGCCTCCAGGAGCGCGTGGTCGGCCGCCGCCTTCGAGGCGGCCGCGTCGTGCTCCGGGCCTTCCTCGGCCCCGGTCGTGGGCTGTGCCCCGGTCCGCTTGTCGATCGACGCCACCGGCTACTCCTGTCCGACCGGACGCAACTCGTACTTGGGATTGAACAGCACCGGACGGCCGCGGTTCATGGAGATCCGCCCCGACGCGATGATCCTGCGGCCCGGCTCGATGCCGACGATGCTGCGCCGGCCGAGCCACACCACGTCCAGTGGTGCGGAACCGTCGAACAGCTCGGCCTCCAGGGCCGGCACACCGGCCCTCGGCCGCAGGGTGACAGCGCGCAGTGTACCGGTCACGGTCACTATGTCGCGGTCGGAGCAGTCGCAGATCCGGGTGCACCCGACGTCCGCGGTGTCCTGCCGCAGCTCGTCGGAGTGCAGCTCCTCCTGGGAACTGGACAATCGGTCGAGCATCCTGCGGAAGCGGCCGGCCGGCCGGTCCGAACGGGTGGTACCACTCATACCTGGAAGGGTACCGGGCCCGGGTGAACGGATCACCGATCACTTCTCGAAGCGGTACCCCATGCCCGGTTCCGTGATGAAGTGCCGCGGGTGCGCGGGGTCGGTCTCGAGCTTGCGCCGCAACTGGGCCATGTAGACCCGCAGGTAGTTGCTCTCGGTGCCGTAGGACGGGCCCCAGACCTCCTGGAGCAGCTGCTTCTGGCTGACCAGACGGCCCGTGTTGCGGACCAGGACCTCCAGCAGGTGCCACTCGGTGGGGGTGAGCCGGACGTCGGCGCCGTCGCGGTTGACCTTCTTGGCGGCGAGGTCCACGGTGAAGGACTCGGTCTCCACCGTCGCGGCACCGTCCTCGGGACCGCCGGGCGTGGCGCGGCGGACCGCGGCGCGCAGCCGGGCCAGCAGCTCGTCCATGCCGAAGGGCTTGGTGACGTAGTCGTCGGCGCCCGCGTCGAGGGCCTCGACCTTCTCGTCGGAGGCCTGGCGGGCGGAGAGCACGATGATCGGCACCCGGGTCCAGCCGCGCAGCCCGCGGATCACCTCGACGCCGTCCATGTCGGGCAGTCCGAGGTCGAGCACGATGACGTCGGGGTGACGGGCGGCGGCGAGCTGCAGCGCGGTGGCGCCGTCGTGGGCGGCGTCGACCTCGTACTTGCGGGCCCGCAGGTTGATCACGAGAGCGCGCACGATCTGCGGCTCGTCGTCGACCACGAGCACCCGGTTCATGGAGCCTGCCTTTCCTTCACGGTGAGGGGGGTGGAGCGGGGGTGCGGTGCGGGCACGGTCAGGTCGTCGCCTCGGCAGGGAGGTCCGGGGCGGTGGGGATGCTGCCGGGCGCGGCGGGGAGGGTGAGCACCATCGTCAGGCCGCCACCCGGGGTGTCCTCGGGCTGCAGGGTGGCGCCCATGGCGTCGGCGAAGCCGCGGGCCACCGCGAGGCCGAGGCCCACGCCGTTGCCGCGGGGGGCGTCGCCGTACCGCTGGAAGGGCTCGAAGATCCGTTCCTTGGCGGCGTCAGGGACACCGGGTCCGCGGTCGACGACGCGCAGGTCGACGTGGCCCCCGAGGGCGCTGGCGGCGACCAGCACCTGGGCGCCGGCCGGGCTGTACTTGACGGCGTTCTCGACGATGTTGGCGACGCTGCGCTCGAGGAGCCCGGGGTCGACGGAGACCATCGGGAGGCTCTCGGGGACGTCCAGGGTGACGCTGCCGGCGGGGACGCCGCGCAGGGCCTTGGGGACGACCTCGTCGAGGTCCACCTCGCGGATCAGCGGGGTGACGGTGCCGGTCTGCAGGCGGGACATGTCGAGGAGGTTGCCGACCAGGTTGTCGAGCCGGTCCGCGCCCTCCTCGATACCCTCCAGGAGCTCGGCCTCGTCCTCCTCGGACCAGGCGACGTCGTCGGAGCGCAGCGAACTGACGGCCGCCTTGATGGCGGCGAGGGGGGTGCGCAGGTCGTGGGAGACGGCGGCGAGCAGGGCGGTGCGGATGCGGTTGCCCTCGGCGAGTTTGTGGGCCCTGGCGGCCTCGTCCTCCAGCCGCTGCCGGTCCAGGACGCCGGCGGCCTGGGCCGCGAAGGCGGAGAGCACCCGGCGGTCGGAGGCGGGCAGCACCCGTCCGACGAGGGCGAGGGAGAGGTTGTCGCTGACCGGCACCTCCACGTCCGCGTCCTCGGGGCGCAGGCACTGCCGGCTGCCGACGCCGGCGGCGCAGGTCCACGCGTCGTGCTCGCTGGCCCGCTCCAGCAGTGAGACGGCCTCCATGCCGAAGGTCTCCCGGACCCGCTCCAGCAGGGCGTCGAGGGAGTGCTCGCCGCGCAGCACGCTGCCGGCCAGGTACGACAGGATCTCGGCCTCGGACTGGAGTCTGGCGGCCTGGTGGGTGCGGCGTGCCGCCAGGTCCACCACGGAGGCCACCGCGACGCCGACCACCACGAAGATCACGATGGCGATCAGGTTCTCGGGCTGGGCGATGGTGAAGGTGTGCAGGGGCGGGGCGAAGAAGTAGTTCAGCAGCAGCGACCCGCCGACCGCCGAGACCAGTGCCGGATAGAGGCCGCCGATGAGGGCCGCCGCGACCGTCAGGGTCATGAACAGCAGCATGTCGGTGGCGATGCCGAGGGCCGGGTGCAGCTGGGTGAGGACCAGACAGAGCAGCGCGGGGCCGAGCACCCCGGTCAGCCAGCCTGCGATCACCCTGGAGCGGCCGAGCTGGGCGCCGCGCGCCACGGGCAGTCCACGGCCCTTGGCGGCGTGCTCGTGGGTGACGATGTGCACGTCGAGGTCGGGTCCGGACTCGCGAGCCACGGTCGCGCCGACGCCCGGCCCGAAGACGTACTGCCACGCGGGCCGGCGGCTGGTGCCGAGCACGACCTGGGTGGCATTGACGCCGCGGGCGAAGTCCAGCAGGGCGCCGGGGACGTCGTCGCCGACGACGTGGTGGAACGAACCGCCGAGGTCCTCGACGAGGGTGCGCTGGACGGCGAGCTCCTTCGGCGAGCCGGCCGTCAGCCCGTCGCTGCGCGCGATGTGGACGGCGAGGATCTCCCCGCCCGCGCCCTTGGCGGCCATCCGCGCCGCGCGCCGGATCAGCGTCCGCCCCTCCGGGCCCCCGGTGAGGCCGACCACGATGCGTTCCCGGGCCTGCCAGGTGGCGGAGATCCGGTGGTCGGTGCGGTACTGCCGCAGGTACTCGTCGGCCCGGTCGGCCACCCACAGCAGGGCCAGCTCGCGCAGCGCGGTGAGGTTGCCGGGCCGGAAGTAGTTGGACAGGGCCGCGTCGACCTTGTCGGAGGCGTAGATGTTGCCGTGCGCCATGCGGCGGCGCAGTGCCTGCGGCGACATGTCGACCAGCTCGATCTGGTCGGCCCGCCGGACCACCTCGTCCGGCACGGTCTCGCGCTGGCGTATGCCGGTGATCGACTCGACGACGTCGCCGAGCGACTCCAGGTGCTGGATGTTCACCGTCGATATGACGTTGATGCCGGCCTGGAGCAGTTCCTCGATGTCCTGCCAGCGCTTCTCGTTGCGGCTGCCGGGGATGTTGGTGTGCGCCATCTCGTCGACGAGGGCGACCTCGGGACGGCGCGCGAGCACCGCGTCGACGTCCATCTCGGTGAAGACGGCGTCCCGGTACTCGATCTCCTTGCGCCGCACGACCTCCAGGCCGTGCAGCATGACCTCGGTGCGGGCACGCTTGTGGTGCTCGACGAAGGCGACGACGACGTCGGTGCCCCGCTCCAGACGCCGGTGGGCCTCGGAGAGCATCGCGTAGGTCTTGCCCACTCCCGGGGCCGCCCCCAGGTATATCCGCAAAGTCCCGCGTGCCATGGCTCCACGTTCCGCCTCGTGGCGTGCCCCTTCCGGGCGCGTCCGACACTAAGAATCCTATGGTCCCAGCAGCGGACAAATCGGGCGTGATGTTCCTGCGGGGAACACGTTGACGCGTCCTTGACGCCTTCCTCGACGTACGCCACGCAGGCCGCCGCCGCTGACCTGGCCCCGCTCAGCGGCGGCGCGCTCCCCGGGGTAGCCGGTGGGGCGCGGGGCTGCGGGACCGGCCACCAGCGGGCATCGCGACCGCCGCGGGCAGCGGCCTGGGGCACCTCCGGTCGGACCCCCGGGGTGGTCGCGGGGGGTTCCGGTGGTGTGCCTGATGGGCGGCCGGTACGCGGCCGCCAGCGCCCCGCGGTGCGGCACCGGTGCGCGGATTCAGCAGGCGCTGACCGTACTGCTCGCGCAACTCTCCGTCGCCGTGCTCGGCACCCCTGATGTCGGCGTTCGCGGGCCACCGGGGTGCCGGGAAGCCGCGGCGCCGCGGACCGACGGGCTGCGGCACCCGGCGGCAGCTTCCGCGGGTCAGCACAGCGGCGTACCTGGTCACCTCGGTCGGCTTCCCCGCGCCGGCCGGGGCCGCCGGTGGCCGTCCTCCGTCCCGGTGCCGGAAGCACCACCGCTCCGGCGGACCTGCTGCGCGGAGCCGCGGGCCCTGGGGCGGGTCACGTCAGGATGGCGTCAAGCGCGGGGGGTTCGTCGTCAGGGGGCCGCCAACGAAGGGCCCGGGACGTGGCCGGCGGGGAGAGAGTGGGCGCACGGAGGGAGGCCCGAGCAGGCCGCTCGGCGGTGCGGAGGGGGCGGCGGAATGGCGCACACCGTCACCGCTGAGCAGCGGCGGCACGTGCCACCCCGGTCCGGATCCGGACGGCGGTGGGGATTCCGGGCCAGGGTGCCGGCACCGCGTCCGCGAAGGCCTCCCTTCCGTGGGGGGGATCACCGGGGCGGCCGCGTCGCACGTTGACGGCGTTGCCGCGCGGCCGCCCCGGCGCCCGTTCCCGCCCGGCGAGTCATCCCACATGGCCGCCGCCCCGGCAGCGGCCACGAGGTGCGGGCCGTGCGCGGGTCGCCGCAGCCGCATTGACGCGGTGGGTCAGCGGGCGAGGTGCTCCAGCGCGATGTTGAGCTCCAGGACGTTGACGGTCGGCTCGCCGAGGATGCCGAACTGCCGTCCGTCGGTGTGCTCCTCGACCAGCCGGGCGACCTGGGCGGTGCTCAGCCCGTTGGCCTTGGCAACGCGTGCGGTCTGGATGGCCGCGTAGGCCGGGGAGATGTCCGGGTCCAGGCCGGAGCCGGACGCCTGGACCGCGTCCGCGGGGACCTCGGACTGCGGGACTCCGTTGAAGGCGGCGACTTCCTTCTTGCGTTCCTTCACCAGGTCGGTGAGGGGCTTCCCGGTGACCGACAGGTTGGACGCGCCGGTGTAGGTCGGGTCGTACGGCCCGGCTCCGGCGCCCGCGTCGGCGGCCGAGGGACGCGGCTGGAACCACCTGGGGTCCGGGGCGAAGTCCTTGCCGGTGGTGAAGTTCTGGCCGATCAGTGTGGAGCCGACGACCCTGCCGCCGACCTTCACCTCGGAGCCGTTGGCCTGGTCGTGGAAGGCCGCCTGGGCAACCCCCCACACCGCGAGCGGGTAGACGACGCCGAGGACGACGGTCAGCACCAGCAGCGCGCGCAGGGCGCTCCAGAGCAGCCGGGCGGAGTTGCGTGCGGATGTGTTCATGGTTCTCTGCCCGCCTCGCGTCAGTGGATGCCGGGGATCAGGGAGATGAGCATGTCGATCAGCTTGATGCCGATGAACGGGGCGACCAGGCCGCCGAGTCCGTAGATCGCGAGGTTGCGGCGGAGCATCCGGTCGGCGCTGGTCGGCCGGTAGCGCACACCGCGCAGGGCGAGCGGCACCAGGGCGACGATGATCAGCGCGTTGAAGACGACCGCGGACAGGATCGCGGACTGGGGCGAGGACAGCTGCATGATGTTGAGCTTGTCCAGGCCCGGGTAGACGACCGCGAACATCGCCGGGATGATCGCGAAGTACTTCGCGACGTCGTTGGCGATGGAGAACGTGGTCAGCGCGCCGCGCGTGATGAGCAGCTGCTTGCCGATCTCCACGATCTCGATCAGCTTGGTGGGGTTGGAGTCCAGGTCCACCATGTTCCCGGCCTCCTTGGCGGCCGAGGTGCCGGTGTTCATGGCCACGCCCACGTCGGCCTGGGCCAGCGCCGGGGCGTCGTTGGTGCCGTCACCGGTCATCGCGACGAGCTTGCCGCCCGCCTGCTCCCGCTTGATCAGCGCCATCTTGTCCTCGGGCGTCGCCTCCGCCAGGAAGTCGTCCACCCCGGCCTCGTCGGCGATCGCCTTGGCCGTCAGCGGGTTGTCACCCGTGATCATGACCGTGCGGATGCCCATCCGCCGCAGCTCGTCGAACCGCTCCCGCATGCCCTCCTTGACGACGTCCTTGAGGTGGATCACGCCCAGCACACGGGCGCCTTGCGCGTCCTTGACCGCGACGAGCAGCGGGGTGCCGCCGGCGGCGGAGATGGTGTCGACGGTGCGCTGTGCGTCGGGGGCGACGGTGCCGCCGTTGTTGGTGACCCAGGCGGCGATCGCGCCGGCCGCGCCCTTGCGGACCTGGCGGCCGTCGACGTCGACGCCGGACATCCGGGTCTGCGCGGTGAAGGGCACGAACTCGGCGTGGCCGAGCTCGCCTTCGTGCCGTTCGCGCAGGCCGTACTTCTCCTTCGCCAGGACGACGACGGAACGGCCCTCGGGCGTCTCGTCCGCCAGCGACGACAGCTGCGCCGCGTCGGCGAGCCCCGCCGGGTCCGCGCCCGGCACGGGCAGGAACTCCGCGGCCTGGCGGTTGCCGAGAGTGATGGTGCCGGTCTTGTCCAGCAGCAGCGTGGACACGTCGCCGGCGGCCTCGACGGCGCGTCCGGACATGGCGAGCACGTTGCGCTGCACCAGGCGGTCCATGCCGGCGATGCCGATCGCCGACAGCAGGGCGCCGATCGTCGTCGGAATGAGGCAGACCAGCAGCGCCACCAGGACGATCATCGACTGCTCGGCGCCCGCGTAGATCGCGAACGGCTGGAGGGTGACGACCGCGAGCAGGAAGACGACGGTCAGCGAGGCCAGCAGGATGTTCAGCGCGATCTCGTTGGGCGTCTTCTGCCGGGCCGCGCCCTCCACCAGCGCGATCATCCGGTCGATGAAGGTCTCACCGGGCTTGGTCGTGATGCGCACGACGATCCGGTCCGACAGCACCTTCGTACCGCCCGTCACCGCCGAACGGTCACCACCGGACTCCCTGATCACCGGAGCCGACTCACCCGTGATCGCCGACTCGTCGACCGACGCGACACCCTCCACGACATCGCCGTCACCCGGGATGACATCGCCGGCCTCGCAGACCACGAGGTCGCCGACGCGCAGTCCGGTGCCGGGAACGCGCTCCTCGGCGCCGTCCACGAGCCGGCGGGCCACGGTGTCGGTCTTGGCCCGGCGCAGGGTGTCGGCCTGCGCCTTGCCGCGGCCCTCGGCGACGGCCTCCGCCAGGTTGGCGAAGATCACGGTGAGCCAGAGCCACGCGGCAATCGCCCAGCCGAACCACTCGGCCGGGGAGAGCACCGCCAGCACGGTGGTGAGCACCGAGCCGATCAGGACGACGAACATGACGGGCGACTTGATCATCACCCGGGGGTCGAGCTTGCGCAGCGCGTCCGGGAGGGACCGCAGCAGCTGGGCCGGGTCGAAGAGACCGACCGTGACGCGGGCGCCGTGGCCCGCGTCCGGGGTGTGCGGTGCCGGTCCTCCCCCGGGGGCGCGCACGGACGTGTCGGTGGACATGGTTTCCTCTGCGGGGATGGGGGTGGTGGTGCGGCTCATGACAGGCCCTCCGCCAGCGGGCCGAGGGCGAGCGCCGGGAAGTAGGTCAGACCGGTGATGATCAGGATCGCGCCGACGAGCAGGCCCGCGAAGAGCGGTTTCCCGGTGCGCAGGGTGCCCGCGGTGGCGGGCACCGGCTTCTGCCCGGCGAGCGAGCCGGCCAGGGCCAGGACGAAGACCATCGGCACGAAGCGGCCGAGGAGCATCGCGAGGCCGAGCGTGGTGTTGTACCACCGCGTGTTGGCGCTCAGGCCCGCGAAGGCGGAGCCGTTGTTGTTGCCGGCCGAGGTGTAGGCGTACAGCACCTCGGAGAA
The DNA here is from genome assembly GCF_042742985.1 of Streptomyces sp. NPDC058864. Taxonomy (NCBI): domain Bacteria; kingdom Bacillati; phylum Actinomycetota; class Actinomycetes; order Kitasatosporales; family Streptomycetaceae; genus Streptomyces; species Streptomyces sp. NPDC058864. The sequence continues at coordinate 246,495 of NZ_JBHYMQ010000004.1, forward strand.
GCCGTGCGGCCCGCTGTTGAGGATGGAGTGCGGCGGGGTCGGCAGGGCCATCGCCAGGGCGGTGAAGACCAGCACGACGGCCGGGGTGACGAGGATGTAGAGGGCGGCGAGCTTGATCTCGCGGGTACCGATCTTCTTGCCCAGGTACTCCGGGGTGCGGCCGACCATCAGACCGGCGATGAACACCGCGATGACCGCCATGATCAGGATGCCGTAGAGGCCGGAGCCGACACCGCCGGGGGCGATCTCGCCCAGCATCATGCCGAGCAGGGCGATGCCTCCGCCGAGGCCGGTGAAGGAGGAGTGGAAGGAGTCCACCGCGCCGGTCGACGTCAGGGTGGTGCTCACCGCGAACAGCGACGAGGCGCCGACGCCGAAGCGCTGCTCCTTGCCCTCCAGGGCGGCGCCGGCGATCTGGTTCGCCGAGCCGGGGTGGGCGGTCTCGACCCAGGTCATCAGGGTCACGAAGCCGATCCAGATCAGGCCCATCGCGGACAGCAGCGCATAGCCCTGCCTGGGGTTCCCGGCCATCTTCCCGAAGGTGCGGGTCAGCGAGAACGGGATCACCAGCATCAGGAAGATCTCGAAGAGGTTGGTGAACGCGTCCGGGTTCTCGAAGGGGTGCGCGGAGTTGGCGTTGTAGAAGCCGCCGCCGTTGGTGCCGAGCTCCTTGATGGCCTCCTGGGAGGCCACCGCGCCGCCGGTCAGCGTCTGGTGACCACCGGCGAGGGTGGTGATCTCGTGCCAGCCGGCGAAGTTCTGGATCGCCCCGAAGCCCACCAGCACGATCGCGGCGACGAACGCCACGGGCAGCAGGATGCGGACGGTGCCGCGGACCATGTCGGTCCAGAAGTTGCCGAGCTCGCCGGTGCGGGAGCGGACGAAGCCGCGCACCAGCGCCACGGCCACGGCCATGCCGACCGCAGCCGAGACGAAGTTCTGCACGGCCAGGCCCGCGGTCTGGGCGGCGTGGCCCATGGCGTTCTCGCCCATGTACGACTGCCAGTTCGTGTTGGTCACGAACGAGGCGGCGGTGTTGAAGGCCTGGTCGGGCGTGATGGCCGCGAAGCCCAGCGACAGCGGGAGGTGGTTCTGGACCCGCAGGAACAGGTACAGGAACAGCACGCCCACCAAGGAGAAGGCCAGCACCGCCCTGAGGTAGGCCGGCCAGCGCATCTCGGCGTCCGGGTCGGCGCCGAGGCAGCGGTAGACCAGCCGCTCGGCCCGCAGGTGCCGGCCGGAGCTGTAGACGGCCGCCATGTAGTCGCCGAACGGGCGGTACACCAGCGCCAGCGCCACGACGAGGGCGGTGACCTGGAGCACGTCAGCGGTGATGGGGCTCATGTCCGGGACCTCAGAACCTCTCGGGCCGGACGAGCGCCAGGACCAGGTAGACCAACAGGGCGCCGGCGACGACGAGGCCGGTGATGTTCTCGGCGCTCACAGCTTCGCCACCCCCTTGGCGATGAGGGCGATCAGCGCGAAGACCGCGATCGTGACGACCACGAAGGCCAGGTCGGTCATCGTGTGCTCCTAGTTCTGGACAACACGTCGACCAGGCCAGGAAACCTCCGTTCCCGCCGCGCGCGGACGCCGTTGACGGCTTCCATACGAGCCCTCGCGGCGCCTTGACGGGCCTTTGACGGTCACCCCGCTGACCTGCAAAAACGCCCGTGGGCCGACCTGTTGTCACAGATCGGCCCACGGGCGTTCGGCGCGGCCGGGGCGCTGGGCCCCGGGGTTCAGTGCACCTCGGTGATCTCCGGTCCGCGGCGCATCGGGTCGATGCCGTCCGAGAAGCGGCCGCTCTCTTCCTGGGCGATGCCCTCGGGCACCATCTGGGCGTCGTTGGGCAGCTTCAGCACGATCGGGTCGCGCGGTGCCATCGGCGACTCGCCGCGGACGACGACGGTGTCGCGGAAGATCTGCTCCAGCAGGCCCGCGGTCTCGGGCTGGACGGCGCCCTGCCCGGAGATGACGCCCCGCAGGAACCAGCGCGGGCCGTCACAGCCGACGAAGCGCACGACCTGGACGCCGTTGGCGCCGTTGGGCAGCTGCACCGGGACCTGGGCGCGCAGCTCCCAGCCCAGCGGGCCCTCGACCTCGTCGACGATGCCGCCCTGCTTGGTGATGCCGGACGCGATCTCGTCGCGGACCTCGCCCCAGATGCCCTCCGACTTGGGGGCGGCGAAGCCCTGCAGCTGGACGGCGCTCTCCCGGAGCACCACGGTCGCGGCGACGATGGACTCCCCGGCCACCTCGACGCGCAGTTCCATGCCCTGTACACCGGGCACGAAGAGGCCTCCCAGGTCGACCCGGCCCTCGGCCGGGTCCCTGACCTCGCTCACGTCCCACGGGCCGTCCGGCCTGGGGGCGGGCGGAAGGTTGTACCGACGGGACTCCATGGAGTCGTCCGACTCCTCGGCGTCTTCGGCCAGCTCGTCAGGGCTCTCGGCCTCGAGCTCGTCGAGGGCGTCTCCGCGCTCCTTGCGACGACGACGGAACACGTCACTGTCCTTCCCGGTCAGCGATGACCGATGCGTATCCATTGCCGGACGGACCGACCGGCGAGCCATCCACCGCGGCATGACCCCCCGTGGAGCCGAAGCCCCCCGCCGCCCGTGCGGAGCCGGGCAGCTCCGCCACCTCGTGGAAGCGGACCCGCTCGACCTGCTGGACGACCAGTTGGGCGATCCGGTCCCCTGCTGCGAACCGTACGCTCTCGCGCGGGTCCAGGTTCACCACGATCACCTTGATCTCCCCACGGTACCCGGCATCAACCGTTCCCGGGGCATTCACGAGGGCCACTCCGCACCTCGCGGCGAGGCCCGAGCGCGGGTGCACGAAGGCGGCGTAGCCGTCCGGCAGCGCGATCGACACCCCCGTGGGCAGTACGGCGCGTTCACCGGGGGCCAGTTCGGCCGCCTCGGTGGTGACGAGGTCGGCCCCGGCGTCGCCAGGGTGACCGTACGAAGGAATCGGGACGTCCTCGTGCAAACGGTGGATGAGGACGTCGACCGGGGGGCGAGCGCCGCCGCTCACGGGTTCACCTCGAAGGCGCGCGCGACCTTGACCTGATCGGGGTCCGACATCGCGGCGCGGATCTCGTCGGGGCGGCCGTTGTCGGTGAAGTGCTCCAGCTTGACCTCGATGAACAGCGCGTCCGCGCGGACCGCGACGGGGCCGTCCGGGCCGCCGATGCGGCCGACCGCGGTGGAGTAGATCTTGCGCCCGGCCACGGCGGTGCAGCGGGCCTCCAGGTGGAGGGTGGCGCCGACCGGCACCGGCTGCACGAAGTCGGTCTCCAGGCGGCCTGTCACGGCGATGGTGCGCAGCAGCCAGGCGAGTGAGCCGAGCGTCTCGTCGAGCGCCGTGGCCAGCACCCCGCCGTGCGCCAGGCCCGGGGCACCCTGGTGGGCGGGCTGCACCGTGAACTCGGCGGTCACGCTGACGCCCTCACCGGCCCTGGCCTCCAGGTGCAGACCGTGCGGCTGCGCCCCGCCACAGCCGAAGCAGTGGTCGTAGTGCGCGCCCAGCGGTTCACCGGGGGCGGGGGCGTCGGGGTGCCGCTCCGGCGCGACGGCGTCGCGCGGCGGCGTCAGGCCCGGACGGTCCGGGCCGGCGTCGGTCGTAGCTCCACTCACGCGGGAGACCCTACCCTCCTGCGGGATCGTTTCCCGCCGCCCGGCCGTTGTCCTTCCGGCCCCGCGGCCCGCCCATCACCGGAGCACCCTCCCTTGGAGCACCACATGACCCCCAGGTCCGTCGTCGTCACAGGAGCCGGGTGCGGGATCGGCCTCGCCACCGCCCTCGAACTGGCCCACGCCGGTTTCGACGTCATCGGGACGGTACGCAGCCAGGAGAAGGCGGAGGCCTTGCGGGAGGCGGTGGGGCGCACCGGCGCGTCGGTGCGCACCGTGCTCCTGGACGTCACGGACGCCACGTCCTCCGTCCGGGCGTTCACGGAGATCGCCACGATGACGGACGGCGGCCCGTGGGCGGTGGTGAACAATGCGGGGATCGCCCAGCCCGGCGCCATCGAGGACGTGGACGACGAGCAGGTGCGGCAGCAGCTGGAGACCAACCTGGTGGCCCCGGCGCGCATCGCCCGTCTGGTGCTGCCCACGATGCGGGCCCGGCGGGCGGGGCGGATCGTCAACATCTCGTCGATCTCCGGGCGGGTCTCGATGCCGCTGCTCGGCTGGTACTGCGCCAGCAAGCAGGGCCTGGAGGCGATGACGGACGCGCTGCGGATGGAGGCGGCCCCGTTCGGGGTCAAGGTCGTGCTGGTGGAGCCCGGCTCGTACGGCACGGACATCTGGCAGCGCGGCGCGAGCCGGCTGCCGCAGCGCCGCAACTCGGCCTACCGGCACCAGTACGAGGCCGCCGAGGAGATGATCAAGCGGGAGCTGCCCTCGCCGCGTCCGGTGGCGCGCACCGTCCTGAAGGCGCTCACGGCGCCCCGACCGCTCCCCCGCTACCTCGTGGGCTCCGACGCCCGGTCCTCCGCCGTCCTGGACGCCGCCCTGCCGACCGCCGCGACCGACTGGGCCAAGCAGGTCGCCACGGGGCTGCGGCGTCCCCCGCGCGCCGCGCACGCGCTGACGAGGCTGCGGTCCCGGGGCGGGCGCTGACCGAACAGCATGACAAGCTGGGTGCCATGACCGTCATGAGCTATGAGGAGCGGCTGACCGCGCCGCGTTCGTGGTGGGGCCTCGCCGTCGGCGCGGGCGTCTCGCTGGCGCTGATCCTGCTGCCCTTCGGGCCCCTGGTGCTGCTCGGCGGGCTGGTGGGCGGCACGGCCGCCGGGGCGGCCCTGGTCAGCGCGTACGGCTCCCCGCGGCTGCGGGTGGTCGCCGGCTCGCTGGTGGCCGGGGACGCGAAGATCCCGGTGACGGCGCTCGGCGAGGCCACGGTGCTGGACCGGGACGAGGCCCTGGCCTGGCGGTCGTACAAGGCCGATCCGCGCGCGTTCATGCTGCTGCGCGCCTATGTGCCGACGGCGCTGAAGGTCGAGGTCACCGACCCGGACGACCCGACGCCGTACCTGTATCTGTCGACCCGCTCGCCCGAGCGCTTGGCGGCGGCCCTGCGGGACGTACGCGTCTGAGCGGGCCGGCGCCCCGGAACGGGGCGCCCGGGGCCTGGCGGGTCAGCCGCCGGGCCCGAGCGCGGGCGGGGACTCCTCCTCCGCGGACAGCAGCCCCCAGGGCACCTGGCGGGCCCGCAGGTCCTTGCGGATCTGCTCGGCGAGCTTCTTGGTGTCGCGCCGGTTCATCACGGCACCGACGGCCGCGCCGACCATGAACGGGGTCAGCGTCGGCAGGTTGCGCATGGTGCGCTTCATGAGCTGCTGGCGCAGCTCGCGCTTCATCCTGCCGCCGAGGGCGATGTTCAGCGTGGACGGCTTGGAGAAGTCGATCCCGCGCCGCTCGGTCCACTCGGCGAGGTACATCACCGACCGCTGCCGCAGCGTGCCCGGGGCGCGAAGCCCGTAGACCTCGTGCAGCTCGGCGATGAGCTTGTACTCGACCAGGGCGACCCCGAGGGTCTCCGAGGCCAGCTCCGCCGGCATGGCCGGCGGGGTGGGCAGCATGGCGGCGGCGCCGATGCCGGCGCCGACCGTCGCGGTGCCCATCGTGGCGGCGCTCACCAGCTTGTCGGCCAGTTCCTCGGGCCCGAGCCCGGGGAACTGGCGCCGAAGCGTCTCCAGGTCCCTGACGGGGACCCTCGGGGCCGTCTCGAGCAGCCCGTCGACGAAGGTGTTCAGCGCCGCCTTGGCGCGCGCGCGTGCCCGTGCGGCACGGCCGGGGGGACGGAGCGGGACGAGGTCGCCCGCCGGCCCCTCCGAGGCGCCCGCGAGCGAGGCCTCGTGGCCTCGCTCGTCGTCGCTCGCCACGGTCCGGCTGCCCGTCAGGCCGCGCAGTCGCGGCAGATCGGGTTGCCGTTCTTCTCCGTGGCCAGCTGGCTGCGGTGGTGCACGAGGAAGCAGCTCATGCAGGTGAACTCGTCCGCCTGCCTGGGCAGCACCCGGACCGACAGCTCCTCATTGGAGAGGTCGGCTCCGGGCAGTTCCAGGGACTCGGCCTGGTCGAACTCGTCCACGTCGACCGTTGAGGTCGACTTGTCGTTCCGCCTGGCCTTCAGTTCCTCGATGCTGTCCTCGTTGACGTCATCGTCGGTCTTGCGTGGGGTGTCGTAATCAGTAGCCATGTATCGCTCTCCCCCTCTGGGTGTCTGCGGTGTCTCCAGCGCACGTAACGCATGGGAGGCCGGTCTTGTGCCCGGCCCGAAGCGGAGATTTTGCCTTACATCAAGTGCCGTTACTCAATCGACACCCAACCGCACCCCCGAAGAGGTGATCGCATCCGCTGCCGGTGATGACCGGAAACGGCCCACTTGTCGCACCTTGCTCGCGCCTCCACGTGTACTTCCCGTGATCATGACCTGCGGAAACATGGATTTTTCCGCTCTTTTCCCGGAGGTCGCAATCACGCAGAGTACCCGAGGCCGGAATCGTATGTGTGATCGCTCACAGCATGCCCCGGGGGCGCGCAGACCGCAAAATTCCGCGCAAAGCGAACACGCCCCCGGGGGTGTCGTGGGACTGCTCACACGGGGATGACGACCCGCATGACCAGGCCACCTCCCTCGCGGGGGACCGCGGAGATCGTGCCGCCGTGGGCCCGGGCGACGGACTTGGCGATGGAGAGCCCGAGACCCGCGCCCTTGTCACTGCCCGTGCGCTCGTTGCCCAGCCGGCGGAACGGTTCGAACAGATTGTCGATCTCGTACGCGGGGACGACCGGCCCCGTGTTGGTGACCGTCAGGACCGCGGAGCCCGGCTCGATGCCGGTGGTGACCTCGACCCAGCCCGCCTCGGCGACGTTGTACCGGACGGCGTTCTGCACCAGGTTCAGCGCGATGCGCTCCAGGAGCACCCCGTTGCCCTGCACGACGGCCTCGCCCAGCGCCGCGCGCAGCTCCACGCCCTTGGCGGCGGCCTCGCTGCGGGTCTGCTCCAGCGCCTGGGTGGCCGCCTCCGCGAGGTCCACCGGCTTGCGGTCGACGATCTCGTTGTCGCTGCGGGCGAGCAGCAGCAGGCCCTCGACCAGCTGCTCGCTGCGCGTGTTGGTGGCGAGCAGGTTCTTGCCCAGCTGCTCCATGTCCGGGGAGGCGTTGGGGTCGGCGAGCTGGACCTCCAGCAGCGTGCGGGTGATCGCCAGCGGCGTTCTCAGCTCGTGGGAGGCGTTGGAGACGAAGCGGCGCTGGGCGTCGAAGGACCGCTCCAGGCGCTCCAGCATGTCGTCGAAGGTGTCGGCCAGTTCCTTGAGCTCGTCGTCCGGGCCGGTCAGGTGGATCCGCTGGGTCAGGTCGGAGCTCACCACGCCGCGCGCGGTGCGGGTGATGCGGCCCAGCGGCGCCAGCACCCGGCCGGCCAGCAGGTAGCCGAAGGCGAAGGCGAGCACGGCGAGGCCGATGAGCGCGAAGAGCGAGCGCTTGAGCAGGACGTTCAGGGCGGTCTCGCGCTGCACGGCCAGGCAGTGGACGTACGCCTTGTTGAAGGCGTCCGGGTTGGTCGGGCCGGTGGGCAGCTCGGGGCACAGCCCGGTGAGCGACAGCCGGCCCGCCTCGACGTGGAACTGTGCCTCGGTGCCCTGGCGGATGGCCTGGGCCGCCAGCATGTAGATGATCCACAGCAGTATCACTCCGGCGATCAGGAACATGCCGCCGTAGAGCAGGGTGAGCCTTATCCGGATCGTGGGCCGCAGCAGCGGCATCGGCCGGGCGGCCGGCTTCGGGTCCCAGGTGGGCTTGGGCGGGATGGCCTGCGAGGCGGGCGGTGTCGTCGGCGAGGACGAGGGCGCGGGCACGGCGGATCAGATCCGGTATCCGGAGCCGGGGACGGTGACGATCACCGCGGGCTCCCCGAGCTTGCGGCGCAGGGTCATGACGGTGACCCGCACGACGTTGGTGAAGGGGTCGGTGTTCTCGTCCCAGGCCTTCTCCAGCAGCTGCTCCGCGGAGACCACGGCACCCTCGCTGCGCAGCAGCACCTCCAGCACCGCGAACTCCTTGGGTGCCAGGTGGACCTGCCGGCCCTCCCGGGTCACCTCGCGGCGGTTGGGGTCGAGCTTGATCCCGGAGCGTTCCAGCACGGGCGGCAGCGGCGCGGTCGTACGGCGTCCCAGGGCCCGTACCCGGGCGGTGAGCTCGGTGAAGGCGAAGGGCTTGGGGAGGTAGTCGTCGGCCCCCAGCTCCAGGCCCTCGACGCGGTCGCTGACGTCGCCCGCGGCGGTCAGCATCAGCACGCGGGTCGGCAGGCCCAGTTCCACCAGCTTGCGGCACACGTCGTCCCCGTGGACGAGCGGCAGGTCGCGGTCGAGGACGACGACGTCGTAGTCGTTGACCCCGATCCGCTCCAGGGCGGCACCGCCGTCGTAGACGACGTCGACGGCCATGGCCTCACGGCGCAGTCCGGTGGCTACCGCATCGGCGAGCAGTTGCTCGTCCTCGACGACCAGTACGCGCAAGGCGCTGTTCCTTCCCTAGGCACTTCTCAAAGAGCCGTGCACGGCCCGCCTGTGCAGGCCGAACGCCCCTCCATCCTGCACCGGACCGCCGTAAAACAGGGGTAAGAGGGCTCGGCACGGAATTCTTCGCGTCCCGGAGGTTTCCCCTCCGGCGGGCCTGGGGAGGACGACTGCACACCCCCGATCACGCCCGCAGGGCGTCCGCAACTCCCGTGGCAGTGGCCGCTGTGTGATCCGAGGGGTCTCCCGACAAGACCTGTGAACGACCCCGCACATCGCACGAACCCGAATATCCCTGTGTCAACCCACGACGACGAGGGGGCGCCACCTGATGGACGCATTCACCACTGGAATCCTGCAGCGCATACACAGCACCGAATCCGACCTTCTGCGCGCCCGCGAGGACGGGGACGAGTTCCTGGCCGAGGTCGAGGAGGCCGAACTGGCCGACCTCCGCCGCCTCGCCGCCGAGCACGGCGTCCAGGTGCTGCCCAAGATCGCCTGAGATCGCCGGACGGCACAGCCCGAACGCCGCGCCCCGGACACCTGGACAGGTGCCGGGGCGTTCGCGTGCCCGCCGCCGGGGGCCTGCGACGGGCCTCAGTCGTGCCAGGCGCCGAGTTCGTCGAGCAGCCGCTGCAGGGGCTCGAACAGCCCCGGCGGGGCCGCGACGGTGAGCTCCGTGGCCTCCGGCGCCCCCGGGCGGCCCCCGGTCAGGGCGCCGGCCTCGCGGGCGAACAGGGCGCCCGCCGCGTAGTCCCACGGGTTGAGGCCGCGCTCGTAGTAGGCGTTGAGGCGGCCGCAGCCCACGTCGCACAGGTCGATGGCGGCGGATCCCCCACGGCGTATGTCCCGCACCTGCGGCACCAGCTCGCGCAGCACCCTCGCCTGCCCCACGCGGCGCTCCTTCAGGTAGCCGAAGCCGGTGCCGATCAGCGCCTGGTCCAGCGGGGGAGCCGGCCGGACCGTGGCCTGCCGGTCGTTGACCCACGCGCCCCGGCCCAGCACCGCGCGGTAGCTCTCGCCGCGCATGGGGGCCTCGACGACCCCGACGAGCGTCTCGCCGTCCCGCTCGACCGCGATGCTCACGGCCCACGACGGCAGGCCGTAGAGGTAGTTCACGGTGCCGTCCAGCGGGTCGATGACCCACCGGACGCCGCTGGTGCCGGCGGTGCTGGCGCCCTCCTCGCCGAGGAGCCCGTCGTCCGGGCGGCGCTCGGCGATGAAGGAGGTGATCAGCTTCTCCGCGGCGATGTCCATCTCGGTGACGACGTCGATCGGGCTGCTCTTGGTGGCGGCCACGCCGAGGTCGGCGGGGCGGCCGTCGCGCAGCAGCTCGCCGGCCCTGCGGGCGGCCTCGAGGGCCACGGCCAGGAGTTCGTCCTTGAGGTGGTCGGTCACGGCACTCCTCGTGCGTTGGGGTAGGTCGGTCACTCGGCGCCCGCGGCTGCGGGCCGGGGGCTGCGGGCCGGGCAGCACCCCACGGGGCACACGTCGTGGCTGGGCCCGAGCGCGCCCAGCGCACACCGCTCGGGGGCCAGGCCCCGCTCGGTGGCCGCGCGCTCCAGCACCAGCTCGCGGACGGCGGCGGCGAAGCGCGGGTCCGCTCCCACGGTGGCCGCGCGGGCGACGGGCAGGCCCAGTTCGGCGGCCTTGGCGGTCGCCTCGGTGTCGAGGTCGTACTTGACCTCCATGTGGTCGGAGACGAAGCCGATCGGCACCATGACGGCGGCGGGGGCGCCGGAGGCGTGCAGCTCCTCCAGGTGGTCGCAGATGTCGGGCTCCAGCCACGGGATGTGGGGGGCGCCGCTGCGGGACTGGTAGACGAGCTTCCACGCACGGTCGGTGCCGGTGGCCTCGCGCACGGCGTCGGCGATCACCCGGGCGGTGTCCAGGTGCTCGGCGACATAGGCGCCGCCGGCTCCGTCCTCGGTGTGGTCCTCGGGCCGGCCGGAGGTGTCCGCGGCCGCGGTGGGGATCGAGTGGGTGCTGAAGGCCAGGTGCGCCCCGTCACGGACGTCCTCGGGCAGCGCGGCGAGGGCGGTCAGCACCGCGTCGACCATGGGCCGGACGAAGCCGGGGTGGTTGAAGTAGTGCCGCAGCTTGTCCACCCGGGGCACCGCGCGGCCCTCGGCCTCGAGGGCGGCCAGGGAGTCGGCGAGGTTCTCGCGGTACTGCCGGCAGCCGGAGTAGGAGGCGTACGCGCTGGTGGCCAGGACCAGCACGCGGCGGTGGCCGTCCTCGGTCAGCTCGCGCAGGGTGTCGGTCAGGTAGGGCGCCCAGTTGCGGTTGCCCCAGTAGACGGGCAGGTCGAGGCCGTGCTCGGCGAAGTCCTTGCGCAGCGCCTCCAGCAGCTCGCGGTTCTGCGCGTTGATGGGACTGACCCCGCCGAAGAGGAAGTAGTGCTGCCCCACCTCCTTCAGCCGCTCGCGGGGGATGCCACGGCCGCGCGTGACGTTCTCCAGGAAGGGGACGACGTCGTCGGGCCCCTCGGGCCCCCCGAAGGACAGCAGGAGCAGTGCGTCGTACGGAGCGGCGGCGCCGGCCCCGGTGTGATCGGACATGCTCCGATCCTGCCACCCGGCGGTGACGGCCGAGGAACCGGCGAAAATCGCTTGCGCCCGCTTTGTAAGCTGTGTGACGCAGTCACATTCCTTACTCCAGCCCCTTGAGACGTCGGCGACGAAGCCGTGGAGCACCCGTGTCCAGTCCCTATCGCGCGATCTTCTCCACCCCGGGGACCAGGGGTTTCTCGGCGGCCGGTTTCATCGGCCGGATGCCGCTGTCCATGCTCGGCATCGGCATCGTGACGATGATGTCCCAGGTCACCGGCCGCTACGGGATCGCGGGCGGGCTCGCGGCCACCCTGGCGCTGGCCGCGGCGGCGCTGGGCCCGCAGGTCTCCCGCCTGGTCGACCGGTACGGCCAGCGCCGGGTGCTGCGCCCGGCCGCCGGGATCACGGTGCTGGCGGTGGCGGGCCTGCTGGTCTGCGTACGGACCGGGGCCCCGGACTGGACGCTCTTCGCGTGCGTCGCGCTGGCGGGGACGACACCGAGCCTGGGCGCCATGGTGCGGGCGCGCTGGGCGATGATCCACCGGGGGTCGCCCGCGCTGCTGCACACCGCCTACTCCTTCGAGTCGGTCGTCGACGAGGTCTGCTTCATCGTGGGCCCGATCCTGTCGATCGGGCTCTGCACGATCTGGTTCCCGGAGGCGGGGCCGCTGCTGGCGGTGCTCTTCCTGGCGGCCGGGGTGGTGCTGCTGACCGCGCAGCGCGCCACCGAGCCGCCGCCGCACCCGCGCGAGCAGCACACCCCGGGTTCCGCGCTGCGCTCGCGCGGACTGCAGGTGCTGGTGCTGACCTTCGTCGCGACCGGGGCGATCTTCGGAGCCGTGGACGTGAACACCGTGGCCTTCGCCGAGGAGCAGGGCCACAAGGCCGCGGCGAGCGTGGTGCTGGCCGTCTACGCGGCGGGATCCTGCCTCGCGGGGGTGCTTTTCGGCCTGATGAAGCCGAAGGGAACGGCCTCCCGCCGCTTCCTGCTGGGCGTGGCGGCCATGGGCGTGAGTATGATCCCGCCACTACTGGTCGGGAACTTGCCGTTCCTGGCCGTGGCGCTGTTCGTCGCGGGCCTGTCCATCGCACCGACGATGGTCACCACCATGGCCCTCGTCGAGCAGTTGGTACCGCGCGCGAAGCTGACCGAGGGCATGACGTGGACGAGCACGGGACTCGCGGTCGGTGTGGCGCTCGGCGCCTCTCTTGCCGGGTGGGTGATCGACGCGGCGGGGGCCCGGGCCGCGTTCGCGGTGCCCGCCTCCGCCGCGGCGCTCGCCGTGGTGGCGGCCTTCCTGGGGTACCGCCGGCTGGAGCCGGCGCCTGAGCTGGAGGGATCGCGTACGCATGGCTACGACGAGCAGGACCGCCGGGAAGACCACATGGCGTAACTGGGCGGGCAACGTGCGGGCCCTGCCCGCACGGACCGAGTCGCCCGCCTCGGTGGACGAACTGGCGGCCGTGGTCCGCAAGGCGGCCGCGGACGGGCTTCCGGCCAAAGCCGTGGGCACCGGGCACTCCTTCACTTCGACGGCGGCGACCTCGGGCGTGCTGATCAGGCCCGAGCGCTTGACCGCGGTGCGGGGCATCGACCGCGAGGCCGGCACGATCACGGTGGAGGCGGGCGTCCAGCTCAAGCACCTCAACGCGATGCTCGCCGCCGAGGGCCTGTCGCTCACCAACATGGGCGACATCATGGAGCAGACCGTGGCGGGTGCGACCAGCACCGGCACCCACGGCACGGGCCGCGACTCGGGCTCCATAGCCGCCCAGATCAAGGCGCTGGAACTGGTGCTCGCCGACGGTTCGGTGCTCACCTGCTCGGCGGACGAGAACGCGGAGGTCTTCGCCGCCGCCCGGATCGGGCTGGGCGCGCTCGGCGTGGTCAGCGCGATCACCTTCGCGGTGGAGCCGCTCTTCCTGCTCACCGCGCGCGAGGAGCCCATGCGCTTCGACCGGGTGGTCGCCGAGTTCGACCAACTGGTGGAGGAGAACGAGCACTTCGAGTTCTACTGGTTCCCGCACACCGACGGCTGCAACACCAAGCGGAACAACCGCAGCCAGGGTCCCGCCGCCCCGGTCCCGGGGGTACGCGGCTGGATCGACGACGAGTTCCTGTCCAACGGGGTCTTCCAGGCGGCCTGCGCCGTGGGCCGGGCCGCCCCCTCCCTCATCCCGGGCATCGCCCAGGTCTCCAGCCGGGCACTGTCGGCCCGCAGTTACACCGACGTCCCGTACAAGGTGTTCACCCACCCACGACGTGTGCGTTTCGTGGAGATGGAGTACGCGGTGCCGCGCGGTGCCGCGGTGGAGGTGCTGCGCGAACTGAAGTCCATGGTGGAGTCCTCGGAGTTCAGGATCAGCTTCCCCGTGGAGGTGCGGGTCGCCCCTGCGGACGACATGGCGCTGTCGACGGCCTCGGGCCGGGACACCGCCTACGTCGCGGTGCACATGTACCGCGGCAGCCGGTACCAGGAGTACTTCACGGCGGTCGAGCAGATCATGACCGCCCATCAGGGGCGCCCCCACTGGGGCAAGATCCACACCCGGGACGCGGACTACTTCGCCAAGGTCTACCCCCGCTTCGCGGAGTTCACCGCCCTGCGCGACCGGCTGGACCCGGAGCGGCTGTTCCGCAACGACTACCTGCGGCGGGTGCTCGGCGAATAGTTCCACTTGTGGGGTTTTTGTGAAGATCCCGCCCCAACTCCCTTGGCGTGCGCGAAGTTCGACGGCGCGGCGCCCCACCGACGTGGCCCAAATGGAGTACTGTGACAAATCCTGGCTCCGGGGGGAGACGGCGCACTCGTCCCGGGGTGCCGTCGATCGAACCGGAGACACTTGACGCCGAGTGGTTCGTTTGGTCACTCAGCGTCGCGAATAGGTAACCGTGCCATAACGGCGAGTCACGGCACATGCCCGACACGCCGGGAAACTCAGCAAGGTTGTGGCAGGCTGCACCCGGGCAGGTCACACTCGTCCATCGGGAGCAGCGACGCACGTGACGTCGGCAGGCACCACCCGGGAGGTAACCGTGCCCGAACTGCGTGTCGTGGCTGTCAGCAACGACGGCACACGACTGGTGCTCAAGGCTGCCGACAGCACGGAGTACACGCTCCCGATCGACGAACGCCTGCGTGCCGCCATCCGCAACGACCGCGCGCGGCTGGGCCAGATCGAGATCGAGGTCGAGAGCCATCTGCGCCCGCGCGACATCCAGGCGCGGATACGAGCCGGTGCCACCGCCGAAGAGGTCGCTCAGCTCGCCGGGATCCCGGTGGAGCGCGTCCGGCGTTTCGAGGGCCCCGTGCTGGCGGAGCGTGCCTTCATGGCCGAGCGCGCCCGCAAGACCGCGGTGCGGCGTCAGGGCGAGAGCACCGGTCCGCAGCTCGGTGAGGCGGTCGCCGAACGGCTGCTGCTGCGCGGCGCCGAGAAGGACAGCGTCCTGTGGGACTCCTGGCGCCGCGACGACGGCACCTGGGAGGTGCTCCTCGTCTACCGGGTGGCCGGTGAGCCGCACTCGGCGAGCTGGACGTACGACCCGCCGCGCCGGCTGGTGCAGGCCGTGGACGACGAGGCGCGCGCACTCATCGGGGAGACCTCCCAGGAACCGGCGCAGGAGCCGAGCTACCCCTTCGTGCCGCGGATCGCACGGCTCCCGCGCGACCGGGCGCTGGACCGGCCCGAGCGCCCCGAGCGGGCGGAACGCACGGCCGAGGAGCGGGCGGAGGAGGAGCGCGACTCCCTGACCAGCCTCCTGGAGGCGGTCCCCAGCTTCCGCGGCGACATGGTCGTGCCGGCCCAGGCGGGGCCGCCCTCCACCACGCCCGACGCACCGGCCGCGGCGGTCACGGAGGAAGCCCCCGACACGTCCGTGACGGAGGAGGAGGCGCCGCCGGCCCCCGCCGCGAGCGCCGGCGCGGGCTCGGCGTACGCCGACGTCCTGATGCCACGTTCGGTCGGCGCCCACCGCGACCGGCTGGTCGGGTCCACCGACCGCCAGGCCGAGGCGGACGGGGTCCGGCCGGGGCGGCGGGCGACGGTGCCCAGCTGGGACGAGATCGTCTTCGGGAGCCGGCGCAAGAAGCAGGACTGACCGGGGCACGGCGCCCTCTGGGGGTGCCCCGGTGCCGTCCTCCGTGCGGCCCCTGCGCGAAAGCCGGGTGCCGGCCTCGCGTCAGCCCGGTTGCGGCCCGGTCGCCACGTCGCGGCCCGCCGCGGACCACTCGCTCCACGAGCCCACGTAGAGCGCCGCAGGGATGCCGGCGACGGCCAGAGCCAGCACCTCGTGCGCGCCGGAGACACCGGAGCCGCAGTAGACCCCGACCTCGGCTCCGGGTGCGGCGCCGGCCTTGCCGAAGCGCGCCGCGAGTTCGTCGGGGGCGAGGAAGACTCCGGTGCCCGGCACGACGTTCTCCGTGGTCGGGGCGTTGACCGCGCCGGGGATGTGGCCGGCGACCGGGTCGATGGGCTCGGTGTCGCCCCGGTAGCGCTCCGCAGCCCGGGCGTCCAGGAGCACACCGCGACGGGCCAGCGCGGCCGCTTCGTCGGCGGTGAGCACGGGAAGCCCGCCCGGTGCGGCGGTGAAGTCGCCGTCCTCGTCGGCGGGGACGTCCGTCTCCAGGGGCAGTCCCGCCGCCGTCCACGCCGCGAGCCCGCCGTCCAGGACGCGCACCCGCTCGTGCCCGGCCCACCGCAGCAGCCACCAGGCGCGCGCCGCGCCCCAGCCGAGACCGCCGTCGTAGACCACCACCTCGCGGTCCGGGCCGACGCCCGCGCGGCGCATGGCGGCGGTGAACACGGCGACGTCCGGCAGGGGATGGCGCCCGGCCGCCCCAGGCGGACCGGCGAGTTCGGCGTCCAGGTCGACGTAGTGGGCGCCGGGCAGGTGACCGGCCTCGTACGCGGGCCGGCCGGGCGGACCGCCCAGTTGCCAGCGGACGTCCAGAAGGGCGGCGCCTCCCGGGGAGCCCTTCGGCAATGCGGCCAATTCGGTTACGGTAATGACAGGATGCATAAGCCCATTGTGGTCACCCGGCGCGGGAAACCTGCGGCGCGACCCCGGTCTGCGGCACACCCGGTGGTGCGAGCATCGCTGCGGCACTTCCCCTGCAAGCCCGAGCGTTGCTCCCCAGGAGAGAATCGATGACCGAGGTAGGGAACCGCCACCCGCACGGCACCCCGTGCTGGGTCAGCCTGCTGGCTCACAGTGTAGAGGCCACGCAGGAGTTCTACAGCCACCTGTTCGGCTGGGAGTTCCACCCCGGTCCGCATTCGCTGGGCCCGTACGTACGCGCCACGCTGGGCGGGAAGAGCGTGGCCGGCATCGGCGAACTGCCGGGCGACCGGCACCTGCCGGTCGCCTGGACGACCTACTTCGCCGCGGACGACGCCGACAAGACCGCCGAGCTGATCCGGATCTGCGGCGGCACGGTGGGCGTCGGCCCCCTGGACGCGGACGACGCCGGACGGCTGGCCGTCGCCTCGGACCCGATGGGCGCGGTGTTCGGGGTCTGGCAGGCCCGGCACCACCGCGGGACCGAGGTCACGGGCGAGCCGGGCGCGCCGGTGTGGAACGAGCTGGTCACCCGCGACACCTCGCTGGTCGGCAAGTTCTACTCGGTGGTGTTCGGGCTGGAGACCGACGCGGTCGTCTCTGCCGGCTTCGACTACCTCACCCTCCACCTCGCCGGCCGTCCGGTCGCCGGCATCCACGGCGTCGGCCGGGCGCTGCCGCGTGACCGCGGGGCGCACTGGATGACGTACTTCGAGGTCGCCGACACCGACGCCGCCGCCCGCCAGGTGCTGGAGCTGGGCGGCAGCGTCATCCGCACGCCGCGCGACTCCGAGTACGGCCGGCTGGCGACCGTGGCGGACCCCGAGGGCGCCGTCTTCACCGTGATCCGCTCCCGGCCGCAGCAGGGCGGCGGCACGCAGTAGCGCCGGCTAGCCGACCGGCAGGACGTCCGGCGAGATCGCCGCCGCACGCGCCGCGGCCGCGGTCATCCGCCGGATGTGGTGACGGCGGCAGAGCACCTCGTAGCCGATCTCCGTGCCGGGACGGTTGACGTCGCCGATGACGACCTGCTCCCCCTCGACCACCATCTTCCCGCCCACCGTACGGGCGTTGTGCGTCGCGCGGGCACCGCACCAGCACAGGGCCTCGACCTGGAGCACCTCTATCCGGTCGGCCATCTCCATCAGCCGCTGGGAGCCGGGGAAGAGCTTGGTGCGGAAGTCGGTGGTGATCCCGAAGGCGAAGACGTCCAGCCGCAGGTCGTCGACGATGCGCGCCAGCTGGTCGATCTGGTCGGGGGTGAAGAACTGGGCCTCGTCGACGATGACGTAGTCGGCGCGGGCACCGCCGGACAGGTGCGTGACGAGGTAGCCGTAGAAGTCGAAGTCGTCGGTGGCCTCGACGGCCTTGGTCTCCAGGCCGAGCCGGGACGACAGGACGCCCTCGCCGGCGCGGTCGTTGCGGGTGAAGATCAGGCCCTCCAGGCCGCGTGCCGAGCGGTTGTGCTCGATCTGCAGGGCGAGGGTGCTCTTCCCGCAGTCCATCGTTCCGGAGAAGAACACGAGCTCAGGCATGAGGAGGCGGCGGCCTTTCGGGGCGGGTCGGGGCGGAGGGCGGCGGGGCGGGGGTGGGCGCGGTGCGTCAGGTGCGGACTTCGAGCAGTGGCACCAGCTGCTCCACGGGGGTCATCGAGCCGTGCAGGCCGACCATGGTGGACTCCCCCGGCTCGGACCGGGTGGCGACGATCGCGATGTCGTCCCGGGCGACGGCGACGACGTCGCCGATGCGGCCGCGCACCCGGTCCTCCACGACGGGGCCGAACCAGCCCGCGGCGATCGCCTCTTCGCGGGAGGCCACCCACATCTGCTCGCCGAGCACCTCGCTCCAGACCGCGTACACGTCCGCCGCTGCGCCGGGCACGGCGTAGACGTGGCGGGCCCGGGCCTCGCCGCCGAGGACGGCGACGCCGGCGCGCAGCTCCCAGTCCTCGTCGAAGTCGATCCGCGACTCCGGGTCGAAGGGGATGTCGATCATGCCGTGGTCGGCGGTGACGTAGAGGGCGCTGCGCGGCGGGAGCTGCTCGGCGAGCCGCTGGGCGAGCCGGTCGGCCATCATCAGCTGGCCGCGCCAGGCGTCGGAGTCGACGCCGTGCCGGTGACCCATGGAGTCCAGCTCGCTGTAGTACGTGTAGACCAGCGCCCGGTCGGACGCGGCGAGCCGCTCGGCGGTGAGGTCCATGCGCTCCTCGCCGGTGAGCCGCCCGAGGAAGGTGCCGCCGCTGAGGGCGATCTTGGTCAGCGGGGTGTGCTCGAAGGTGGGCGAGGTCACCTGGCAGGTCTCGATCCCGGCCTCCTGGGCGAGCCGGAAGACCGTGGGGTAGGGCTGCCAGCCGTACGGGTCGGTCCACGGCTGCCAGCGCAGCTGGTTCATCAGCTCGCCGGTGTCCGGGTTCAGCACCGTGTAGCCGGCCAGGCCGTGCGCGCCGGGCGGCAGCCCGGTGCCGACGGAGGCGAGCGAGGTCGCGGTGGTGGAGGGGAAGCCCGCGGTGATCGGCCGGCCGCCGCCGGTGGCCGGGCCGTTCATCAGGGAGGTGAGGAAGGGCGCCTCGTCGGGGTGCCGGCGGATCAGTTCCCACCCCATGCCGTCGACGAGGAACACGCAGACCCGGTCGGCGGGCGCGAGGTCGAGCGCCGTCCGCGGGACACCGGGGATGCCGAGCCCGGCGGCGACCGCGGGCAGCAGGTCGCTCAGGGAGCCGCTGCCGTAGCGGGGGGCGGGCGCGGCGTACGGATCCAGCGGTTCGTAGGAGGGGGCGGGATGGACCATCAGGAGGCCGCGCCCGCGGTCGCCTCGGAGAGCGCCTGCGCGAAGGCGAGGGCCTGGCGGACGGTCTCGGGGCCGTCGCCCGCCTCGCTGACCCGCAAGCTGAGGTCGTCGGCGGTGGAGGAGCCGGTGTAGCCGTGGTCGGCCTCGCAGTTGGGGTCGCCGCAGGCGGCGGGCTCCAGGTCGATGCGGCTGACCGCGCCCCAGCCGATGGTCAGCACGACCTCGCGGGGCAGGGTGCCCGGGGTGTACGACTCGGGGTTGGCGACGACCCTGCTCAGTACGACCGACGAGATCCGCTCGAGCTTGACGGACTCGGTGGAGGTGGTCGCGTAGGGGCTCGGGGAGGTGTCGTCGGCGCTCTGCTCGTCGGTGTGGCTGACGATGAAGCGGGTGTCGGTCAGGACCAGGACGGTGACGTGCCGGCGGACCTCGTTCGCGTCGAAGGTGGTCTCCTGGTGGACCAGGTACGACGCGACCGGCTCCCCACCGACGGAGGCCTCCACGGCCTCGGCCACGAGGGCGGGGTAGTAGCCGCTGCGCTCGATCGCCGCGCGCAGCCCCTGGGTCGTCGTACCGGTCTTCGCCATGGCGACCATCCTAGTGCGGAGCATGTGTTCAGAAGGACGACAGTGCGCGAGGCCCGAGGTCCGTGCGGGCCGGGGGCCGCGCGAGGCGCACGGAGGCGCCGAGCACGGTGAGGCCTGCGGGGGCCACCACGACCGGCTCGAGGTCGACGCAGACCACCTCGGGCAGGTCGTCGACCAGCATCGACACGCGCAGCAGCAGCTCCTCCAGGGCGCCCGTGTCCACCGGCTCCGCGCCGCGCCACCCGAACAGCAGCGGCGCCGCCTTGATGGAGCGGACCAGCTCGGCGACGTCCCGGTCGGTCGCCGGGACCAGCCGGTGCGCCATGTCGTCGAGGAGTTCGGAGGGGGCGCCGGCGATGCCGAAGGAGAGCACGGCGCCCGCGGCCGGGTCCACGGTGGCGCGTACGACCGTGTCGACGCCGCGCGGCGCCATGGCCTGGACGACCAGGTGCAGCTCCTCGGGCTTGCCCAGCCGGGCGGTCAGCTCCCCGAAGGCTCGGCTGAGGTCGTCCGGGTCGGCGATGTCCAGGCGTACGCCGCCGAGGTCGGCGCGGTGCCGCAGGTGGGGCGCGGTGGTCTTGAGGGCGACCGGGTAGCCGAGCCGGCTCGCCGCCTCCAGGGCCGCGTCGATCCCGGGGGCGGGCAGCGTGGGCCGCGCCGCGACGCCGTAGCGGGCCAGCAGGTCGGCGGCGGCCCTGTCGTCGAGGGTGACGCCGTGGGTGTCCCCGGCGGGCTCCCCGGCCTCGTCCAGGAGGCGGGTCACGTCCTGGCAGGCGCCCGCCTCGTCGACGTCCTCGAACTCCGGCACCCGGCCGGGGACCTGGGCGTCCCTGCGCCACCGGGCGTAGGCGGCGGCCCGGGCCAGTGCCTTCACGGCCCGCTCGGCTGCGCTGTAGGCGGGGATGCGGACGGCCGCCAGGCGGGTGGCCATGGCCTCCAGGGCGGTGTGCACGATCACGACGGGCTTGCCGGTCCCGGCCCCGTCCGCGGCGGCGTGGAGGGCCTCGGCCAGCGCGGGGTCGTCGCTGCTCGCGGGGGCCTCGGCGAGTTCTGAGCCGACGCGCGGGATGGCGGTGACCACCACGGCGTCGTGGTCGGGGTCGGCGAGGGCCGCGGTGAGGGCCGCCCGGAAGTCCTCGGGGCCGGCGGCGGTGGTGAGGTCGAGGGGGAGGCCGGGCTCCAGGCCCGCGGTGAGGCAGGCGTCGTAGGTGAGCAGCCCGAGGGACTCGGAGTTGCCGAGGATCGCGACGCGGGGTCCCGCGGGCAGCGGCCGGCACGACAGCAGCAGTCCGGTGTCGAGGAGTTCGGTGACGGTGTCGGTGCGGATGACGCCGGCCTGCTGCAGCAGGGCGGAGACGGTGCTGTCGGGGATGCGCGCGGGGGGCACCGCGTGTCCGGGCGGGGCGGCGGCCGAGTGCCTGGCGCCCTTGACCACGACGACCGGTTTGACGGCGGCGGTGCGCCGGGCGAGGCGGTAGAACTTCCGCGGGTTGCCGAGGGTTTCGAGGTAGAGCAGGGCGACGTCGGTGGCCGGGTCGTCGTACCAGAACTGCAGGATGTCGTTGCCCGAGACGTCCGCCCGGTTGCCCGCCGAGACGAAGGACGACAGCCCGGCGCCGCGCCGGCGCAGCCCGGACAGCATCGCGATGCCGATGGCTCCGGACTGGGTGAACAGCCCGAGCCGTCCGGCGTCGGGGGTCTCGGGCGACAGGGAGGCGTTGAGCCGGACGTCCTCGGCGGAGTTGAGGATGCCGAACGCGTTGGGGCCGATGACGCGCATGCCGTACGTGAGCGCCTGCCGTACCAGGGCGCGCTGCCTGCGGCGGCCCTCGGCGCCGGACTCGGCGTAGCCGGAGGAGATCACCAGCAGGCCGAGGACGCCGTGCCGGCCGCACGCGTCGACGACCTCGGCGACCTCGTCGGCGGGCACGGCGATCACGGCGAGGTCGACGCCGCCGGGGATCTCGGCGACGGAGCGGTGCGCGGGGACGCCTTCGGGTTCGAGGATGCGCTGGTCCTCGGGGAACGAGCGGTTCACGGCGTGGACGCGGCCGGTGTAGCCGCCCGCGACGATGTTCCGGAGGACTCCGCGGCCGACGCCGCCCGGCCTGCGGCCGGCGCCGATGACGGCGACCGAGGCGGGGGCGAGCAGCCGCTGGACGGAGCGGGCCTCGGCGCGCTGCTCGCGGGCGCGCATGACGGCGAGGGACTGCTCGGTGGGCTCCAGGTCGAACTCGAGCCGGACGACGCCGTCGGTGAAGCTGCGCTGCTGGGTGTAGCCCGCGTCGGTGAAGACCTTGATCATCTTGCGGTTGGCGGGCAGCACCTCGGCGATGAAACGGCGGATGCCGCGCTCCTGCGCCACCGCGGCGATGTGCTCCATCAGGGCGGAGGCCACGCCGCGGCCCTGGTGGGCGTCCTGGACGAGGAAGGCGACCTCGGCCTCGCCGTCGTCGGTGCGGTCGTAGCGGACCGTCGCGATGAACTCTCCGCCGACCAGGGCCGCCAGGCCGACGCGGTCGCGGTAGTCGTGATGGGTGAAGCGGTGCACGTCCCGGTCGGAGAGCCGGGGGTAGGGCGCGAAGAAGCGGTAGTACTTGGACTCGTCGGAGACCTTCTCGTAGAAGCTCACCAGCCGTCCCGCGTCGTCCGGCGCGATGGGCCGGACGTGGGCGATCCCACCGTCGCGCAGGACCACGTCCGCCTCCCAGTGGACCGGGTAGTCGCGCTCTGCGTCGGACGGCGTCGTCATGGCCCAAGCGTACGGGCACCCGGCCGCCGCGGAACCGGTGCGACGATGTGGTGACGGACCGGTGTCCGAGGCATGGCAGACTGGTCTAGACCTCCCAGGAACGACCCGAAGGGCAACACCATGGCTGAGCGCCGCGTCACCATCGGCTGGGCCGAGGGCCTGCACGCACGTCCCGCTTCGATCTTCGTCCGTGCCGCCACCGCCGTGGGTGTGCCGGTCACCATCGCGAAGGCGGACGGCGCCCCCGTCAACGCCGCCTCGATGCTCGCCGTGCTGAGCCTGGGCGTGGCCGGCGGCGAGGAGGTCGTGCTCGCCACCGACGCCGAGGGTGCGGACGCCGCCCTGGACGGCCTGGCCAAGCTCGTCTCCGAGGGGCTGGACGAACTCCCCGAGACCGTCTGACACCGCGCGCAGCCGCCGTACGGCAAAAGGGGCGGGGTCCCCGTCGAAATCCGGCCGGATTTCGCGGACCCGCCCCTTCGTCATTGCGTCGCCATTTCCGGGCAGGGCGGAGCGCAATGCGCCACGGAAATACCTCCGCACACAATTCCCCACTTTGTATACGGCACTACTGTTAAACCCGGCCGCGCGAAATGTGTACGGCGTGTTTCCGGTTCCTCACCGTGCCGCGGCGCCGCGCCCCGTGCTCTCCGGACGGCGCAGCCGGTGCACCGCCGTCGCCCGCTCCACATGGGCCGCCGTCAGCCGCCGGGCCCGCTCCGCGTCACCGCGCGCCACCGCGTCCACGACCGCCCCGTGCTCCTCCCAGGACTCCATGGCGCGGTCCGGGGTGTCCACCGCGTACACCCAGGCGATCTTGTGTCGCAGCTGGGTCAGCAGCGCCACCAGGGTCGGGCTGCCCGAGGCCTGCGCCAGCGTCTCGTGGAACCAGCCGTCCAGCGCGGGCAGGTCCGACAACTGGCGCCGCAGGGAACGCTCCTGGCCCAGCCGGACGAGTCCGCGCAGCACCTTCACATGGGCCTCGGTGCGCCGCTGCGCCGCCCGCGCGGCGCCCAGCGGCTCCAGCAGGGCACGGATGTCCAGCAGGTCGGCCGCCTCCTGCTCGGTCGGCTCGGCGACGGACGCCCCGGCGTGCCGGCGGGTCCGTACGAAGCCCTCGGACTCCAGGGTGCGCAGCGCCTCGCGCACCGGGACCCGGGAGACCCCGTAGCGCTTGGCCAGCTGCTCCTCGGTGAGCCGGCTCCCCGGCGCGAAGAACCCGCTGACGATGTCGTCACGGATCGCCGTGCACACCGCCCGGGCCGAATTCCGGCGGCCCGCACCGCCGGTCCCGTTCACGTCCGACCCCACATCGCAGGTTTCCTTTCGGTGCGCGCCGACGTCCGTCCTGCAATCCGCGCGCAACGGAGGAGCCGGCGTTTCTGCCGCGACTCTATTCCAGTGGGGCGCCGATTCCGACGGCCGTCCTGAATTCATGGAGCGTTTTTGGACACACCCGCGGCCGGCAGGCACCGGCATGCCGAAGGCCCCGGCGGGGGAACCGGGGCCTTCGGGTGGGGGGAGGGGAATGGCTCAGATGCGGACGCCCTTGGAGCGCAGGTACGCCAGCGGGTCCACGTCGCTGCCGTAGGAGGGGGCCGTACGCGCCTCGAAGTGCAGGTGCGGCCCGGTCACGTTGCCGGTGGCACCCGACAGGCCGATCCGCTGCCCCGCGGAGACGGTCTGGCCCACGGACACGCCCAGCGAGGACAGGTGGCCGTACTGGGTGTACATGCCGTCCGCGTGGCGGATCACGATGTTGTTGCCGTACGAGCCGCCCCAGCCCGCCTCGACGACGGTGCCGGCGCCGGCGGCGTGCACCGGCGTGCCGACGGAGGCCACGAAGTCCACACCGGTGTGGTAGCCGGAGGACCACAGGCTGCTCGTCGCGCGGTAGGGCGTGCCGATGGAGCCGGCGACGGGCAGTGTCCAGCCACCGAGCGTGCCGCGGCCCGCCGCGGCGCTCCGCGACGCGTGCGCGGTGCCGCCCGCCCGGGCCGCCTTGGCCTTGGCGGCCTTGGCCGCGGCCTCCTTGGCGGCACGTTCACGGGCGGCGCGCTTGGCCTTGGCGACGTGGGCGTCGTGGCGCTTCTGTGCGACGACGGCCGCCCGGTGCTGGGCCGACGCCTGGTCGGCGAGGTGCGTGGCCAGGTCCCCGGCGACGGCGGCGCAGCGGGCGAAGGCGGAGCCCCCGGTCCCGGCGTCGGCGGCCGCGGCGGGCACGACGAACGCGCCGGTGGTGACGGTGGTCAGCGCGGCGGCGCCGGCCAGGGTGGAGCGAATGGAGAACGACGCCATGGGCAGGCGGAGATCCTTTCCTTCCTTCTCGCCTACCGGGTTAGCTGACGGGTTCGGAGCAGGAAGGTCTCCTACGGGCGGCGGCACGCCGCCCGATTCACCCCAGGGACTTCTCGTGTGGGTCCCCGGCTCCCCAGGCTCACGCCCGACGGGGACTCGGCGATCGTTGCTCCGGTGCCGCGGGAGGCGGCTGCTTCCGCCGGGCAACCCGAGGACGCTAACCGCGCGTTGCTCCCGTCTCCAAAAAAATCCGGCAATATGTGCGGGATGCCACACCGGACGCCAACCGGTCGCAACCGTCCGCAATACCGCGCCGCCCCGGCCCCCGGCGGTATGCGCGCTTCCGGGAGCCCCGGCGCGGCCGCGCGACGCCGCGGTGCGGGCCGCGTGACCGGCGTCACGGAGCGGCCCTGCCGTCCGGGGCCCGGCGGCGGCACCACGTACGTAGGGTCACGGGATGACCACGACACCAGGAGCGGCCGCCGACGCCGCCCGCGCCGCCGAGGACTTCCTGCGCGCCTTCCACGACCGGATGCCCGGCCGCCAGTCGAAGGGGGCCGAGGCCGCCCCCACCCGCGACGGGCGGACCGGTTACGAGGTGCTGGCCGAGCGCGTCGCGGGCGCCCGGCGGGTCCTGGACCTCGGCTGCGCGGACGGCGCCCTGCTGGAGCTGCTCGCCGGGCGCGGCGCCGAAACGGCGGGCGTCGACCTGTCGGAGGGCGAGCTCGCCCTCGCCCGCCTGCGGCCCGCGCTGGCCGGCGCGGATCTGCGGCAGGGGCGTGCCCAGGAGCTGCCGTTCCCCGACGCCTCGTTCGACGCCGTCGTCTCCCACATGGCGCTGATGCTGATGTCGGACCCCGACCGGGTGGTGGCCGAGGCGGCGCGGGTGCTCGCGCCGGGCGGCACGTTCGCGGTCGCCGTCGGCGGCGGCTCCGTGCCCGGCGAGGCCGTGGAACTGTTCCTGGAAGTGGCCGTGCCGTACTTCCGGGCGGCACCGCCGGAACGCCGCGTCCCGCGGCTGGGCGACCGCAGGACACGGACCCGGGAGGGTCTCGACGGGCTCCTCGCACCGCTGGGCTTCGCGCCGCTGTCCTGGGAGACGGTCGTCATGGCCATGGACGGGACGCCCGACGAGGTCTGGTCGACCCTCAGCGGGATGTTCTACGACATGGAGGTCCTGGACGAGGAGCGGACCGCGCAGCTGCGCGCCGAGTTCCTGGAGCACGCGCGCGCCCTGGCCGGGCCCGGCGGGCGCATTCCGTGCGGCATGCGGGTCCATGTGGCGGCGGCCCGCCTCGGCCGCTGAACGGCCACCGGCACACCGCGGCCCCGGGTGCCTCGAGGGCGCCCGGGGCCGCGGTGGGCAATACCGGTCAGCCGCCCGTGACGACCTCGACCGGGCCGATGCCCAGCTCGCGGATCGGGTCCGCGATGACGGAGGCGTCGCCGACGAGGACGACCACGAGCCGGTCCAGCGGGAACGCGTTGACGGCCGCGGCCGTCGCCTCGACCGTGCCGGTGGCGGCCAGACGCTCGTAGAGCCGCGCCTGGAAGTCGTCCGGCAGGGACTGCTCGACCTGGTCGGCGAAGGTGCCGGCCACAGCGGAGGCCGTCTCGTAGCGCAGCGGTGCCACGCCCACCAGGTTCTGCACGGCGGCGTCGCGCTCCTCGTCGGTGAGGCCCTCCGCCGCCAGGGTGCGCAGCACCTGCCAGGTGTCGGCCAGCGCGGGCGCGGTGACGTCGGTCGCCACGGACCCGCTGATGCCGAGCAGGGAGACGCCGGTGCCCTCGGGAGTGGAGAGCAGCACCTGCCCGAAGGCACGCACGCCGTACGTGTAGCCCTTCTCCTCGCGCAGGACGCGGTCCAGGCGCGAGGTCAGCGTGCCGCCGAGGCAGTACGTGCCGAGCACCTGGGCGGCCCAGACCGGGTCGTGGCGGTCCGCGCCGGCACGGCCGATGAGCACCTGGGTCTGGACGGACCCGGGCCGGTCGACGATCACGACGCGACCGGTGTCGTCCGCGGTGATCGCGGGCAGCGGGCGACGCTCGGCGGGCTTGCCGCTCCACTCCCCCAGCGTGCTCTCCAGCAGCGCCTCCAGGTCGATCCCGGCGAGGTCGCCGACCACGACGACCGTCGAGGTGGACGGCCGTACGTGCGTGTCGTAGAAGGCACGGACCGCGGCCGCGTCGATGCGCGCGACCGTCTCCTCGGTGCCCTGGCGGGGCCGGGAGCAGCGCAGGTCGGCGGCGAAGAGCTCCTTGGACAGCGCCATGGCGGCGCGCCGCGCGGGGTTGGCGAGCTCGTGCGGGATCTCGTCGAGGCGGTTGCGCACCAGCCGCTCGACCTCGCCGTCCGGGAACGCCGGGGCGCGCAGCGCGTCGGCGAGCAGACCGAGGGCCCTGTCGAGCCGGGAGACGGGGACCTCCAGGGAGACCCGGACCCCGGCGTGGTCGGCGTGGGCGTCGAGAGTGGCCCCGCAACGCTCCAGCTCGGCGGCGAACTCCTCGGCGCTGTGCTTGTCGGTGCCCTCGGAAAGGGCCCGCGCCATGATCGTGGCGACGCCGTCCAGGCCCTCGGGCTCGGCGTCGAGCGGCGCCGCGAGCAGCACCTCGACGGCGACGACCTTCTGGCCGGGCCGCCGGCTGCTCAGCACCGTCAGTCCGCCCGGCAGCGTGGAGCGCTCGGGGGCCGGGAAGGCCCAGGGCTTGGGCTGACCCGGCCGGGGCTGCGGGTGGAACGTCATGGTGGTGTGGACGTCGGTCACTGGTCCGCGCCCTCCTCGTCCTCGTCGGAGTCCTCGCCGGCGGCGGCCGCGGAGCCGGTGGGCTCGTAGACCAGCGCGGCGCGGTTGTCGGGCCGCAGCGTGGCCGCGGCGACGGCGCGCACCTCGTCGGCGGTGATGTCCAGGATGCGCTTGACGGCGGTCAGGGCCAGCTGCGGGTCGCCGAACAGCACGGCGTACCGGCACAGTTCGTCGGCGCGGCCGCCGACGGTGGCGAGCCGGTCCAGCCACTCGCGTTCGAGCTGGGCCTGGGCCCGCTCCATCTCCTCGGGGGTCGGGCCCTCCTCGGCGAAGCGGGCCAGTTCCTCGTCGACGGCCGCCTCGATGGCGGGCACCTCGACCCCGCTGGAGGTCTTCACGTCGAGCCAGCCGAGCGACGGCGCCCCGGCCAGCCGCAGCAGGCCGAACCCGGCCGCGACGGCGCTGCGGTCCCGGCGCACCAGGCGGTTGTGCAGCCGCGAGGACTCACCGCCGCCGAGAACGGTCAGCGCCAGGTCCACGGCGTCGGCCTCGCGGGTCCCGTCGTGCGGCAACCGGTAGGCGGCCATCAGCGCGCGCGAGGGGACGTCCTCCTCGACGACCTCGCGGAGCTGCCCTCCCATCACCCCGGGGAGTGAACCGTCACGCGGCGCCGGCTTGCCGTCGTGCGACGGGATGGTGCCGAAGTACTTCTCGATCCAGGCGAGCGTCTGCTCCGGGTCGATGTCGCCGACGACCGCGAGGACGGCGTTGTTCGGCGCGTAGTACGTCCGGAAGAAGGCGCGCGCGTCCTCCAGGGAGGCGGCGTCCAGGTCCGCCATCGAACCGATGGGGGTGTGGTGGTACGGGTGGCCGTCCGGGTACGCCATCGCCGTCAGCCGCTCGAAGGCGGTGCCGTAGGGGACGTTGTCGTACCGCTGGCGGCGCTCGTTCTTGACCACGTCGCGCTGGTTGTCCAGGCTCTCCAGGTCCAGCGCGGACAGCAGGCTTCCCATGCGGTCGGCCTCGAGCCAGAGCGCGAGCTCCAACTGGTGGGCCGGCATGGTCTCGAAGTAGTTGGTGCGCTCGAAGCTGGTGGTGCCGTTGAGGGAGCCGCCGGCGGACTGGACCAGTTCGAAGTGGCCGTTGCCCTTGACGTTCGCCGAACCCTGGAACATCAAGTGCTCGAAGAGGTGGGCGAGTCCGGTACGGCCCTTCACCTCGTGGCGGGAACCGACGTCGTACCAGAGGCAGACCGCGGCGACCGGGGTGAGGTGATCCTCGGAGAGCACGACGCGCAGGCCGTTGGCCAGGCGGTGCTCGGTCGCGGTGAGGCCGCCGGATTCTGCCTCCGGCGTGGCCGTGTGACCCATGGGCAAGCTGTCCTTCCGGTCGCGTACTCGTTGTTTTGTGCTGAGACCTGCCACTCTAGGCAGCGGACAAACGGCCCGCGAAGTTCCCGTCACCGCCACGTATGAGCCGGGGGGGTGGTCCGGACTGTCGGTGGGGCGGTCCACAATGGTCCGCGTCAGTCCCGTGTCCTTATCCGATGAGGTCCAGCCGAAGGAGCAGCGCCCTGATGGCCCGCCGCACCACGAAGACCCCGCCGCCGGACGATTTCGAGGAGCGCATCCTCGACATCGACGTCGTCGACGAGATGCAGGGGTCCTTCCTCGAGTACGCATACTCGGTCATCTACTCGCGCGCGCTCCCGGACGCCCGCGACGGGCTCAAGCCGGTGCACCGCCGGATCGTGTACCAGATGAACGAGATGGGGCTGCGCCCCGAGCGCGGCTTCGTGAAGTGCGCCCGCGTCGTCGGCGAGGTGATGGGCAAGCTCCACCCGCACGGCGACGCCTCGATCTACGACGCGCTGGTGCGCATGGCCCAGCCGTTCTCGATGAGCGTGCCGCTGGTCGACGGCCACGGAAACTTCGGCTCGCTCGGCAACGACGACCCTCCGGCCGCGATGCGTTACACGGAGTGCCGCACGACCCCGGCCGCGATGCTGATGGTCGAGTCGATCGACGAGGACACCGTCGACTTCACGCCGAACTACGACGGCCAGGAGCAGGAGCCGGTGGCCCTGCCGGCCGCCTACCCCAACCTGCTGGTCAACGGCGCCTCCGGCATCGCGGTCGGCATGGCGACCAACATGCCGCCGCACAACCTCGGCGAGGTCATCGCCGCCGCCCGCCACCTGATCCGGTACCCGAACGCGGACCTCGAGACGCTGATGCGCCTCGTCCCCGGCCCGGACCTGCCGACCGGCGGCCGGATCGTGGGCCTGGACGGCGTCCGGGACGCCTACGAGACCGGCCGCGGCACCTTCAAGATCCGTGCCACGGTGGCCGTGGAGGACGTGACGGCCCGCCGCAAGGGCCTGGTGGTGACCCAGCTGCCGTTCACGGTCGGCCCGGAGAAGGTCATCTCCAAGATCAAGGACCTGGTCGGCTCGAAGAAGCTGCAGGGCATCGCGGACGTCAAGGACCTGACCGACCGCGAGCACGGGCTGCGGCTGGTCATCGAGGTGAAGAACGGCTTCCACCCCGAGGCCGTCCTGGAGCAGCTCTACAAGCTGACCCCCATGGAGGAGTCCTTCGGCATCAACAACGTGGCGCTGGTCGACGGCCAGCCGCTCACGCTGGGCCTGAAGGAGCTCCTGGAGGTCTACCTCGACCACCGCTTCGAGGTCGTCCGGCGGCGCAGCGAGTTCCGCCGCGGCAAGCGCCGGGACCGTCTCCACCTGGTGGAGGGCCTGCTGGTCGCCCTCGTCGACATCGACGAGGTCATCTCGATCATCCGCTCCAGCGACAACGCCGCCCAGGCCAAGGAGCGCCTCATCGAGCGCTTCGCGCTGTCGGAGATCCAGACCCAGTACATCCTCGACACCCCGCTGCGCCGGCTGACCCGCTTCGACCGGGTTGAACTGGAGTCCGAGCGCGACAGGCTGACCGCGGAGATCGAGGAGCTCACCCGGATCCTGGAGTCCGACGCCGAGCTGCGCAAGCTGGTCAGCGCCGAGCTGGCGGCCGTCGCCAAGAAGTACGCCACCGACCGCCGCACCCTGCTGATGGAGCCGGGCGCGGCACCCGTCGCGGCCGTGCCGCTGGAGGTCGCCGACGACCCGTGCCGCGTGCTGCTCTCCTCCACGGGGCTGCTGGCGCGTACGGCGAACGGCGAGGCGCTGACCCCGGGCGACGGCAAGCGGGTCAAGCACGACGTGATCCTCTCGGCGATCCCGACGACGGCACGCGCCGACGTCGGTGTGGTCACCTCCACCGGGCGCCTGCTGCGGATCGCCGTGATCGACCTGCCGATCCTGCCGGAGACCTCCGGCGCGCCGAACCTGGCGGGCGGGGCGCCGCTCGCGGAGTTCCTGTCGCTGGAGCCGGACGAGCAGGTGCTCTGCCTGACCACGCTCGACGAGTCCTCCCCGGGCCTGGCGCTCGGTACCGAGCAGGGCGTGGTCAAGCGCGTCGTACCGGACTACCCGGCGAACAAGGACGACCTGGAGGTCATCGCGCTCAGGGAGGGCGACCGCATCGTCGGCGCGGTGGAGCTGCGCACCGGTGAGGAGGACCTGGTCTTCATCACCGACGACGCCCAGCTGCTGCGCTACCCGGCGGGCCAGGTGCGTCCGCAGGGCCGGCCGGCCGGCGGCATGGCCGGCATCAAGCTGACGGACGGCGCGAAGGTGATCTCCTTCACCGCGGTCGACCCGTCGGCCGACGCCGTGGTCTTCACCCTCGCCGGGACCCGCGAGACGCTCGCCGGGGCCGAGGAGGGCACGGCCAAGCTCACGCCGTTCGACCAGTACCCGCGCAAGGGGCGGGCGACCGGCGGTGTGCGCTGCCAGCGCTTCCTGAAGGGCGAGGACATGCTGCTGCTCGCCTGGGCCGGCGGCACCCCGGCCCGTGCCGCCACCTCCACCGGTGCTCCGGCCGACCTCCCGCCGAAGGACCCGCGCCGGGACGGCTCGGGCGTGGCCCTCACCAAGCGCGTCGCGGTGGTCGCCGGGCCGGTGTGACCGGCACGCCCGCAGCGATGAGGGGCGCGGCACCCGGTTGGGGTGGGGCGCC